>DASRBN010000030.1 GCA_035653615.1 Ktedonobacteraceae bacterium
AAGCCGCCCCCAAGAGGACTCTTCCCATCGCTCTGCGGAGCGATCAAGATCCCAGGCAGATGACCTGGTGGATAGACCGCGCGTGTGAGCCGGGCAACCGGCGCAGCGGAGCGGCCCTAATGATCGTACGGCTTGTTTCCCAACAGGCCACTTTGCGAATATCCTATATCTTCGCCAACATGACTCCATCGACGCGAGATACGTTTCATCTTGGATGAGCGTCTGACTCGTCGCTGGTGGTGTGTTTCTCACGCTTCAAGACCGCTGGTGAGCCTCTGCTCATCTCTTGCCTGGTCTCGGCAAAATTGAGGTAATTGTAAACAATCTGCAAACAGTTGACGACGAAAAAGGATCAGCTTCGAAAGCTGATCCTTTTTCGTTTTGCAAACGAGGAAAGTTGTCGATTTCCTGTATTACTCTCGTTTGCGTCGCCTGACCAGCAAGAAACCAATTGCTATCCCAACACTGATAGCTATGACTCGATTGCGGCGTCTAATCTTCTCTTTTAGAACATCTTGTGCAGGAATGGTATACAGGCCACCGGTCAGATATGCCTCATCAAGTAACTGAATCGGGTGGACAACGTCCAGTTCCATTCCCCTCTGGCGGGCGCCCAGTGCAATTTGCATCATGCAGCCTGGATTAGCAGTGGCGATGGCGTTTGCTCCGGTTGCTAGAATATTATTCATCTTGCGCTCTAGAAGCTGAGAGGCCATCTCCTGGTTGGTGATGTTGTAGATACCGGCGCTGCCGCAGCACCAGTCGGCCTCTTTTAAATCGACAATCTTCAGTCCCGGGATAGCCTTCAGTAGTTGTACCGGCTGCTGTTTGATCTTCTGACCATGATACAGGTGACAGGCGTGGTGATAGGTAATGGTGCGCGGCACTGCCCCCATTTCGCGATTCAGATCAATGCCTGCCAGGAATTCGTTCACGTCCTTTACCTTCGCGCTGAATGCTTCGGCGCGTTTAGCGTATGCAGGATCGTCGCGCAGCAGGTGACCGTACTCCTTCAGGTTGGAGCCGCAGCCTGCTGAATTGATAATGATAGCATCGCAGTGATATGGCTCAAACACATCAATGTTATGACGGGCAAGTTGCCTGCCGCGTTCCGCCTCTCCAGCATGGACATGCAGTGCTCCGCAGCATTGCTGGAGAGGCGGCGTAATCACTTCACAGCCGTTGGCCGTCAGAACGCGAATGGTCGCCTCGTTAATGTCGCGGTAGACCTGGTCCATGATGCAGCCACTGATGAAGCCGACGCGGTAGCGTTTTCTGCCAGGAGCAGGGGTGATTTCCGGCAAGGGTGCGGGTATCAGGTCACCGCTTGCGGCTGGCATGAGTTCTTCGGGCGTTTTCAATTTGCCCTGAAATGGAGTGGGCAAGTTGTTCACGGCGTCGAGCAGTCCGGTACGGTGTACCAGGGCTTGCAGGCCGCTTCTCTGGTATATTTTCAAGCCTGCAAATACCAGGGAGGTAACCAGGCGCGATGGGAGCATAATATCAAAAAAGAAACGCCGCAGGAATCGTTCTGTGAGATTTTCCAGCCTGGGACTTTTATCTTCACGCTCATGCAGGGGGAAATTAAGCGTGCCTTGGGGTTCAGGAAGTTCATCTTTTGCCCGCCATTGGCCGTTTGTGATATAGCTATGTGCCACCTCAAGCTGGATTTGTTCACGGGCGGCCTCGATCAATTTGCCGAATTGCACACCGGAAGGGCAGGCGGTCTCGCAGGCCCGACATCCCAGGCAGCAGTACATGTGATCCACAAACTCAGGGGAAATCTCCATGCGCCCCTCGGCTACAGCCTGCATCTGATAAATGCGCCCGCGCGGAGAGTCCATTTCTACTCCCAGCACGGCATACGTTGGGCAGGTGGGCAGGCAGAAACCGCAGTGGATGCACTGGCGCATCAAGTCGTAGGTATGCGTATGACGACGTAATGGCCCCTGGCTGGGCGCTACGTGCTGCGTCGATAAAGTGGGTGAGTTTGTTGATTCTGCGGGCATTTCTACCTCCTCGTATGAACCAGAAATACAGGACTATGAAATCTGCCAGAGTTATGACTTCGCTACAAGTGGCCGCGCCGTAACGACCGTCACTTCCTGCCGGTTATGGAAAAGCTGATGAGCCTGTACAATGTTGAAGTACCTGCTCAAAAGATGTAAAGCCTCCCTCAGGTTCTTCAATGGGTCTATACTGGCTGTTGCATGTGGCAACTTGAGCGTGCTGATGATGAAACCATCGCGCCGCAAGCATTTGCCCGCCTGAACCAGCAAGCGGGAAGCTTCTCGCGCATCCATGCGCATATCGTTAGCGATTATATCGAACTGGCGGTGCTTTTTCACGGCATCTTCGAGATACACTTCGGCATAACCACGAAAATGCTCCAGGCGCTGCGCGTGAGGTGAACGCAGCAGGCGCGGGTCAAGTTTAGCCGGATCAACCGCTACGACGCTTAATCCGGCCTCCAGCAACAACCGCGTCCAGCCGCCGGGAGCTGCACCGAGGTCGAGCGCGCGCCCGTGCGGTGGCAGCGAAAGCCCAAAGACTTCCAGGGCCTCCAGTAGTTTGAATTCGGCACGGCTGATCTGCTCGTCTGTCTGGGCAAAATGGCGCATGCCGCCCGGCCACGGACTCAGATTATCGCTGGCGAGCGAGATGCCGCTGTATGCTTTATCTGAGGCGCAGAGCAATGACACGATGATCTGTGGCTTTTTAATGGATTCTACCGCGCCGGTCTCTTCGGCGATAGCTTCAGCAAGTTGCTGGTTCAAGCGCCCACCGCTATATGGACGGTCGATAGTGGCTCTGGTTTGTGCCTCGCTTTGCACAAAACGGGTCTGCACCGCGAAACGTTGCCCTGGTTCCAGCAAGGGAAAGGTAGGCAGTTCCGCGATAGCTAAGGCCAGTTCGCCTATGTCCTTTTCTGTATTGGACAGGGTGACGATTGCCTGCACAGGGGCGAGGTGACGCACGAAGATGGGCCGCTGCTCAGCAACACGATGCATGAATTCTGGAGTGTTGGGAACGCTGCAAAGAGCAATACCGGGGGCCAGCACTTCATGGAGCATGAGGCGTCTATTTATGTGCTTCAGTTCGTCTAACGCGGCATCCAGAAATTCGGGGTGTGCGGTGAAGATCAGCGTAGGAACTGAAGTATCTGTCTGTTCTTTGTTGTTGCCATCTGGCCATATTTGCTGGTTCACAGGCCCCCCACAAAGCGACCGCGCACGAATGTACCCTTGGGATCAAATTGCAATTTGAGACGCTGCATCAGGTAGAAATCGGCGCCAGGTTCGCCCCACACGCTGATGAGCCGCTTGAGATCGACAGGGCAGCGCTCTACGACCAGGCTACCATGAGCAGCTCTGGCTTTCAGGCGCATCTCGGCGATTGCCTCGACCAGGCGAGGAGTAGCGTCGACTGGGCGCAATTCGATATAAAGAATCCCGTTACCTGCATGCGCCACAACTGCGGATTCAAGCTCGTGATGACGGCAGATGGCATCTAGCTCCTGAAGATAAGTGGCAACCTGCGATACCAGAATGGCGGCTTTGCAGGTGACCGATCCACGCGTATGTTCGCGTATGACCTGCCAGAATTGCTGCTGATCCTTCCCTGTCAGGTCATCGCTGAGCAAAGCGCTGTGTTTGCGTGCCAGTAAACGAGCCTCGTCCAACTGCCGATCAATGGTTGCCAGCGAACCCTCAAAATCAATAGCTAACGTATAGCCATCGGTCGGAAGCCGCAGGCCAAAGAAATCGCTCATATCGCTGGCCGCGCCCGCGTCTATCAACTCGATAGCGGATGGCGTGAGCAGGGAGCCAAGGATAGCCGTCACCGTATGCATGGCATCTGTGACATTCGAATAGGTGAGTAACAAGGTGCGCTCTTTCGAAGGAAGCGGTTGCAGTTTGAAATTCGCATCGATGATAATACCAAGCGTTCCTAGAGAGCCGATATAGAGCTTATTGAGGTCGTACCCGGCCACATTTTTAACGACTTTGCCGCCGCTGCGCCCAATTTCGCCATCGGCCTGCACGACATGTAGTCCGATTACCATATCACGGGCTGTACCATAACGCAGGCGTTTGGGGCCACTGGCATTCGAGGCTAAGATGCCACCAATGGTTGCCTGTTGAGCATCGGGTGGATCGAGCGCCAGCCACTGCCCTTTTTTCGCCAGTTGAGCCTGGAGCGCGGCTAAAGTAAGCCCTGCTTCCACATGGCAGGTGAGGTCGGGGGCTTCATGCTCAAGCAGGCGCGTCAATTGCGTCGTTTCGATCATCATATCTATGCGTTCGGGGATATCACCCAGGTCGATGCGCGAACCGCCCCCGCGAGCAAGGACGGTCAGATCTTGCTGGTTTGCAAGCGCCGTGACGAGCGCGACCTGTTCGGCGTTGGCTGGCATGACGACCATGCGAGGCAGTATACCATCGATGCTATAATCGCGTAGCTCATCGGGATCGATGGTTACGTTGATGCCGGGAATGGATTGCTGAAGCGTCGTTGCAAACGTTTCGATCTCAACCATCAGTCTTTTCCTTACAATTGATCTACATCACAATTGTTTTACGTCGGCACAACGTCCTGGCAGCGGGAAGAGCTTTCCTGGATTGAATAACTGGCGCGGATTCCATGCCTCGCGCACCTGTTGCATGATGCGCAAATCGACGGGATTGAAGATCAAGGCCATTTCTTCCTGTTTCTCAATGCCGACTCCGTGTTCTCCTGTGATCGTGCCTCCTACCTCAGCACAGACGGCCAGTATCTCATGTCCTGCCTTGCGCACGCGCTCGACCTCGCCGGGCACCTGCGAATCGAAGAGGATGAGCGGGTGCAGATTGCCGTCACCGGCGTGAAAGACATTGCCGACCCGCAAACCATAGCTGGTACAGATCTCCTCGACGCGCCGCAGGACGTAAGGCAAACGAGTACGAGGCACAACACCATCCTGGACATAAAATTCAGGGCTGATGCGCCCGACGGCGCCAAATGCATTCTTGCGCCCTGCCCAGAATAGCTGTCGCTCCGTTTCATTCGCAGCGATGCGCACGGTGCGCGCGTGATGCTTATTGCAGATATTGACGATCTGCTCGACCTGTTCGGCGACGCTTTCACGAATACCCTCGGCCTCCATGAGCAGAACGGCGGCGGCGTCCATAGGATAGCCTGCATGTGTGTCAGCCTCCACCGCCTGCAAGATCATGCGGTCCATCATTTCGATGGCGGCGGGTATGACACCGGAAGCGATGATCTCGGAAACGGTATTCGAAGCATCATCCATGGTGTCGAAGACGGCCACCATAGTCTTGACGGCTTCGGGCAAATGTACCATGCGCACAATGATTTTGGTAACGATACACAGCGTTCCCTCAGACCCGATGATCAAGCCGGTGAGATCATATCCTGGTGTATCATATGTCTGGCCGCCCACCTGCACGATATCACCCTCCGGGGTAACAATTTCCAATCCCAATACATGGTTGGTCGTAACGCCGTAGATGAGCGTATGCGGGCCGCCCGCGTTTTCGCCGACATTGCCGCCGATAGTGCAGGAACGCTGGCTGCTCGGATCGGGTACATAATAGAATCCCTGCGGATTGAGCGCATTACTCAGATGAAGATTGACCAGGCCGGGTTGAACAACCGCCCGCAGATTCTCGTAATCAATCTCGAGGATGCGGTTCATACGCGCGAACGCGATAACGATTCCGCCATAAATAGGGATGGCGCCTCCACTCAGGCCGGTGCCTGCGCCCCTGGGAACAACAGGGACGTTGTGATAGGCAGCAATTTTGACAATAGCCGCTACCTCCTCCGTCGTTGCGGGCAGCACGACGATATCAGGGGTGCTGCGATCAATTGAGGCATCGTACTCGTAAAGCATCAAATCATAGGGTGTGTGCAGGACATAACGCGCTCCAAGCAAGGCACTCAATTCATGCACGACAAGAGCTTTTTTCGATGCGGACATGCGCTCGAATGCAGGGGCGGTAGCAGGTGATGATGGAATTTCTGCGATGCTCATGGTGGTATTTCCCCTCAATCGCTGCCACAGAGTGGGCAAGCAATAGACTCCTGACCAACGGCTGTTCTAAGTTGATGATACCATGCGAATCGGGCTATGGGAAGATGGGAATCTATCAAGAAGGCCGGAAGAGCCGCCAGCACCAGAAGAGCATCAGAGCGAGAGCGATTACGAGTATGGTTAATAGAATACGACGAACGGTGTCTGAAACATTGTTTGTGGCAGGGGATGGCGATGGAACAGCGAGAGAGGCGCTCGTTATCGCTGTTGGGCTAGCTACAGCAGTTGGAAGCTGTAACCTGTTCCACGCTATCTGCGTTCCATCCACTATTGTTGGTGTATAGCCTGGATACCCTGCTCCACCGCCAGAACCGCCAGAGCCACCGGAACCTCCAGGACTCGATTTAGTGGGAGTCGGTGTCTTTTTAGGCGTTACATTACTGGCAGCAATGGTTGGGGAAAGCGTGACTTGTAAGGTGCTGGCGCCATCAGGTACGCGAGCATAGGATTGATCGGGGCCAAGCGCGGGAATAGTCAGCTGGTCAATGGTTACACCGCTGATATTGAAGCTCAAAGTGATGCCAGAACCAAGATAGGATGAGCCTTCATCTGGAAAAATGACAAGGTAATCATGCGCAGCAATGGCGCTGTTGAGAGGAAAGTAATATGGATATGGATTGGTATTGCTGGTAAAACTGGCATGTGAAGCGTACAGATCAAGCGCCTGATTGGTTGTATTATAGAGTTCAACCCACGAATCCGTGGTGTAAGAGGGCTTGCCTTGATCCAGGCAGTTCCATACTGTAGCAGGTGCGTAAAGTACTTCGTTGATTACCACAATATGCTGGTACGCGGGAGCGGGGACAAGCGGACCGGGCACAGGCGGAGGGACGGACGGCGCGCAGCCATGAGAACCGGCGGCATGAAGAGGCAAAGCAGACAGGCAGGAGAGCAGGGTCAAGACCAGTAGGGCAACTACAAACGATACCCGCAGCCGCACCACAAGGCCCTCCTTACGGTATCAGTTTTCTTTGAAGTTATTGATAGAGGCTTTCGTAAAGCACTTTCCGCCGGCGTGGAAGCCGGTCGTTGATGGCGTGCCGCAACGCCCCGACGCTACTTTCGCCAAGGGTAAAAGCAACGATTGAACCAATAATAACCCCGCAAACTCCACCTAGCGCAATGCCCTCAAGAAACATGCGATTTCGAAAAAATGTCAACATTGATCACCTTTTCTGATTGGTTTATTGCAGGTACACTACAGTCTTTGCATCATTCCAGAGGCGCTCCAGGCGGTAATATTCCCGTTCCTGTTTCCCGAAGATGTGTACAATAATATCACCAAAGTCCAGCAATAGCCAGCCGGTTTCGGCAACGCCCTCTCGATGAAGCAGCCTGGCTCCCTGCTTCTCTAATTGCTCTTCAACGGCTTCAGCAATTGCTTGTATCTGGCGCGTATTATTGCCGCTACAAATGACAAAGTAGTCCGCAATGGTACTTACGTCTCGAATATCGAGCAATATCACATCCGAAGCTTTTTTATCGGACGCGGCATCGACCGCTGTTCTTGCCAATTGTCCTGAGTCTAAAAGGACTCCTTCCACATTCACTCCTTTTCAATCCCGTTTCAATATATTCGTTGTGCCCGCATTATAGCACGGATACGCAACTGTTGTTAATAGTACGCAGGACTGGACGAAAAGTTCACCAGACGGGCAGAGATGCGATTATCGAGCCGGTCCTACGATGCCCAGCCACTCTTCTTTCGTTGTATGACGTTTGAGCCTGGCATTGTGCAGGATCTCGGCGCGTAATTCACCAAGCGTGCCCCAGCCTTCGGCTTCGACATCATATTTATGAATAGTTTCCTCGTTGCGTTGGCGCACCCAGATAAAGGTTTCATCCGGCAAATTGGTATATTTTTCTACCACGGCGCGCAAAATTTCGCGTGCCACATCTTCAACAAAGCGAGGATTGGCATGCGCTTTGTTCACGATATAGAGTTCATCGGGCCGCTTGAGCAACCCGTAGTTTTCTGAACTCATCGCGCTTTCGGCGATGCCGATAAGATCTGCGGCGTCCAGATTCTCGTCAGTGCCAATCATCAGGGTAGCTCGCCCGCGCTGGTTATGAGTGGCGAGCGGCGTGAGATTGAGCATCTTGTCGATCACATCCTCGGCGAAACCCTCTTCCTGCAAGCGCACGCGAGCAAAAGAGTGAACCATATCTTGCGCACACGGGCAGGCGACCATGCCCTCGACTTCGACGCCAATCATGCGCCTGGAAGTATCTTTCGTGGCGACTGCCTGCGCCATCAAACCATACACTTCCTGGGTAGGGCGACCGGAAACCGGTGTCCACCGTTGTAGCGGGTAGGCAGTGCGAATATGCACCTCGGCACGGACGGCTTTTTGCTTCTCTACAATGGTTTTAGCCACATGTTCGGCAAGTATCTCGATTTTTGGCCAGGCGTTGGTATCGATGCCCTCCATGACTTCATCGAGCGCATCGCTGAAACGCGACATGTGAACGCCTGCCTGACTCGAATCGAGGTCGGCATAGAGATCGAATGTGGCATTGAACCACTGCTGGTTTCCCTCGCTGCCAATCAGGATGGCCTTGGTCACGCCGACCACGCCCGCACGTCCCAGCCGCACATGTACCGTTGGCTGGCCACTTTGAATATCATGTTCAAGTGAGATGCGCAGGTCGGGTGCTAATTTTTTCACCCCTTCCCCGGAGACGGCATTCAGTAGCTGCTGAGCGGTATGCCCGGTTACAGGGTCAACGGCATCGGGAGCAATTTCCGCCAGGGGAACAAGTACAAATGCCCGCTCCGCCATACGCGGATGCGGAATAGTCAGATTATCTTCCGTAATATGTAGATCATCGTAGAAGATAATATCGATATCAATCGGGCGCGGTCCATTGCGAAATGTTGGCTGCCTGCCTATTGCCACTTCGATATCTTTCGCATATTTCAGTAATTCCGGTGCAGAAAGCGATGTCTTGCCCGCAATGACGATATTGAAAAACCGGGGCTGATCAAGGTAGCCTACCGGCTCTGTTTCATATATTGATGAAATTGCCGTGATCTCAACGACTTCCCGCAAGCGCTGTAATGCTGCTGCCAGATTTCCTCGACGATCTCCGATATTCGAACCTAACGCCAGGTAAACTGTGTGTGTGGCGACCAGTTTGTGCCCATTCTGGGAAAACGGTGGTGAAACCGTGGTATCTATGCTCATGTATAATGCAACCTCTCAAAACTTTTTCCATACCCATGTAACTAAAACATGGAGCCTGATGTCTTTCATTCCCTTATAAGTAAGATGGCTTTCGCGAGGGAAAGGGATACAACTAGAGGTTTGCGGAGCAAGTTAGTTGACATGCGAAAACAAGAGAACTACATACCTCTGCCACTGGCATAGGCGCAATCTTTACAGCGGCGGCTGTGGGCGAACTTCTTGGCAACATTGCCGGTCGCGGTAACGCGAGGACAAAGAAAAGCTACCCTCATCCATCATTTTTGAAACACCCATACATTGCTGAACATGGCCTCAGTTCCGCCGGCGCTATCTCCCGCCACCAGGAAGCCGATCAGGCCCGACGTGTAAGCGGAACCGGTTGCATCTACATAGCTCGAGACGATCAGTTGCTTGTTGATGTAAAAGCTGAATTGCGAGCCTGTTGCCACAATTAAAAACGTATTGATCTGGCCGTAGCCCTTGAGGATGGTGTTGGATGCCGTCCAGTCTATGAGCGTCAGCCAGTTCAAAGGATTGTTGCCGGATGCACGCACGAAGCGGTATTCGCCCAGGCTATTGAGTTCCAGGACGTAAAACTGGCGACCGCGTGGGCTTAGACGGAAAATCAGGCCATAGGTATCACCACGCAGCAATTGGGCCTGGGCAGTTATCACGACGTTGGAGAACGATTGGATGCTGGAGTAGCACCAGGCAGCTTCGTGCGCGGCATGTGTCTGGACATGATACCCCAGTGGTGAGAAAAAGCACTGGCTACCGTCATTCACCCAGCCGTTGCCCGGCGCTGTCATGCTATCCATGTAGAGAACGTTTCCGGCGCCAATAGCCGATGTGATGCCAGCAGTTGCTTGAGCGCGAGCCTCAGCTGCCAGTGTTGCCTGGATATGGGCCTGTCCTATGGCGGTAGCCGTCATATCCGCGTTAATGAGTTGCTGAGCGCCCAGAGATTGCGGGCCTGTATTCGCGCCGTGATGCGATTGACGCCCCTGCCACGTCATAAAACCTAAGGGTAATGCTATGACGAGAGATACCAGGCAAGCCAGGACAAGCAGTGCGGGCCATGGGCGACTTCTACGACGTGTGTTCTGCCTTGCGGTTGCTGAGGATACCTCGATCAGTGGCTCTTTCAATGGGATGAGCAGGGGAGTAATGAGTGGGTGCGATGATCCGAGGCCGGTCTCTGGTAGAACCTGAGTCGCGATGGATGGGACAATTACTGCTTTCTGCATAGTTTCTGCCGCTTCAGCAGAAACTTCTGAACTCGATGAAGTCGGCTCGGTGCTTGTTTGCGTATGCGCCTGTTCCTGTTGTAGAGCGTGCCACAAGGCATCCGCGAAAGCCTGCGCCTGTTGGAAGCGTTCATCCGGGTCTTTGGCCAGCGCTTTGAGAATGATCTCTTCAATAGAGGGCGGAATCTCGCTATTGAGTTCGCGTGGGGGCACAGGTTTTGATTGAATGTGTTTCAAGGAAATTGCTACAGGTGATTCGGCGGTAAATGGCACGCGGCCCGCCAGCATCTGGTAAAGGATGATGCCGAGTGAATAAATATCGCTTCGATAATCGCTCTGTCCATTGGATTGTTCCGGGGCCATATATTCCGGGGTTCCGATCATTGCCCCCGCGGTCGTGAGCGATTCGCCGCCTGTAATTGCCTTGGCCAATCCGAAATCGACGAGGTAGGCGTAACCATCCTGGCGCAGCAGAATATTGGATGGCTTTACATCGCGATGCACTACGCCATGGTCATGCGCATATTGTAAAGCTGAGGCAATCTGGCTTATGATACTGGTGGCTTCCTCAAGCGTAAGCAGTTTGCGCTTGAACAGGTAGTCGCGCAGCGTGCTGCCCTCGACATAGGGCATCACCAGGTAGTACCAGGGACTCTGTTCGCCGAAATCGTAGAGGGGCAGGATGTGGTTGTGGGAGAGCGCCCCAACGGATAGTGCCTCGCGCTCAAATCGACGCACGAACGATTCATCTCGTCCATAGAGTACTTTAATGGCTACCTGCCGCCGCACCCGGCGGTCATAGGCCAGGTATACTTCAGCCATACCACCCTGACCTAACCGCCTGCGCAGTTCGTATCGTCCTAATGTCAGACCTTCTATCCCCTTCATCTATCCACCCCATCCGCATCGATAGATGGTTTGAAATCAGTCGCAACCATACTGTCCTCTTGCTTCTCTTGCGCCTTTTGAGCGCAAACATCTTCTATACTCAGCATACCATGAGAGAAAACAGGTGTGGTCGGCGTGTTTCGTTGCCTGGTAGAAATTTACTAGTTGCGAGTATGCGAAAAGTACCAGGCAACCATTATTTCAAATACCGGACGGCCGTGGTCTAACGTGCAGTCCAGTAGCGCTCGAGGTGAACTGTCTCTACCGGACGAATGCTGTGCGTATAGTTTTCCATCGCCTCAAACATAGACGTTTTATCGCCGAAATTTGGAGCAATTTGCGAAGCGTACATTTCCGCTGCTTCCTGGCGCACGGGCAGCATTTCCGACATCTCGACCAGCGCAGGCTCCAGGGTATTGCCGAATTCCTTCAGACGCGCTTCTAAAGCCCCTTTTTGTAACACATACGGAAAGTCCTCATAAAGTTTGACGTTTGCTCCAAGCTGAATGAGGCGATCAACCGCGGAAGTGACGATCTGGTGATCCACGTGCCGGCCCACGCCGAGAGGCGCGTACCAGACCGCGTCGGGCAGGCGATCATGCAGAGCAACCAGGTGTTCGGCCAGTTGTCTATCAATATAGAGGTCTGATGGGTGAACTTCGCCCCCCATCAACTGGCTTTCCTGAGTATAGAACGATGGACTGCCGCGAAAAATCGCGTCGAGATAATCCAGCCAGAGATAATCAGTGTGCAGGTAATCAAGCGCCCTGGCGTCTTCTTGTCGCCGGGCAAGCACAGCATTCTGTATATCCTGGGGCCGGAATCCCATTCCCCTTAAAACCCGCTCGGCCAGAGGACTGAGAGTTATTGAATTATCGGGGATACCGGCGAAGACGGTGATGACCAGCGGGCGGAGTCCTACACTGACCTGCACTCCCAACGTGCCACCGCAGGAAAAGACGACGTCGTCGAAGTGCGGCGAGAGATAAATATGGCGATAGGTTCTGGTGATGTCATCAAGACTTTTGAGTTGCAACTGAATGTTCCTCCATGAAATAGATGAAATAATCTCGTTGTTATTGCGCTACGGGTAACAGCCTCAGTATACATGACCGGGCTGAGAGTACAAAATGATACGGTTTTAATGTCCAAAAGTCCCTGTTAATACTGTAGCACGAAGCAAAAGGATTATCCAGCAGGTAGCCTGACACCCTCATTCGTGCAATCGACCAGTCCATCTTTTACCAGTCCATCGATCAATTTTTGCAGCCACGGAAGGTCATCAGGACAAAATTCGGGTTTGATTTGCGGGCCGAGCGCAGTCAGGGAAATGCGCTCGTTAGCCGGTAGGGATCGCAGTTGAACGACGATACGCCCGCGAAAATAGCGGTTTGTGCTGGTAAATGGCCTCGTTTGATAGGGAGCTTTCTTTTCTGCAACCTTACGCATCTGACGGAGTACGGCGCCCGATGGGAAAAGACTCTGCCGGCTCATTTCAGTATAGGCGCTACAGGTTTCCTGAAGAGGGCAGCGCGTGCATTGCGGGTTAGTGCTGGTGCAAATGGTCGCGCCGAGATCCATCAGCGCCTGATTCCAGTCATAGGCTTCGCCATCAGGTAAGACCTGCTCCGCCAGCGCTAGCATCTGGTCGTTATTGAGTTTTGCTTCTGGATATTCCAGTCCCAGAAAGATGCGATGCAGCACGCGATAGATATTCGTATCGACGGTGGCCACCTGTTTGTGATAGGCAAAACAGGCTATCGCACCGGCTGTATAGCGACCAATACCTTTCAGTTTCAGTAGATCATCGATGGTATCGGGAATGCGCCCACCATATTCGGCGATGACCTGGCGGGCAATGGATTGCAGGCGTACTGCGCGCATGTTGTAACCCAGCGGCACCCAGACTGAAATGACATCCGCGGTGGAAGCGGCGGCAAGATCGGCAAGGGTTGGAAAAGTGGCCAGGAACTGCTGATATTTAGGCAGAACGCGATCAACCTGTGTCTGCTGGAGCATCATTTCGGACACGAGAATAGCATAGGGATCATTGGTTAATCGCCAGGGTAAATTCCTGCTTTCAGCCCTGTACCATGCCAAAAGAGAGAGATGAACCCGCGCCAGAACATCGGACGCGGGCCGTGAGAAGAAATAAGATGATGAAGATCGCTTGCCCATAAACGATTAAGGTGTAGTGCGCTGAGGCGTTGCGCTCTCCGGCTCTGCCATAGTATCTTCTGCAACAGCCTTTGCCTGTCCGCGCTTGCGCGCCATCAAAGAAAACAGCGTTTCGCCGCCTTCTTGCCAGCATCTGGAATCAGGAGCCGGGAGGTTTTCGCAGAGGATCCAGTCTTCTGCATCCCTTAGCACATGTCCCTTAATGCATTTAGCATACATCACGTGATCGTTCAATTCAGGATCGCCCGGCTTGATGTCAGGCGAGGCAATCTTCGGTATAAAAAACTTGCACCACGGCACGTTTAGGCACCTTCCTTACATTCGTTTTTCTGCTCTTAAGTGAGCATTTTTATAAGTTCACTCAAACAACAGAGCTTGCGACTTATTATAGCGCATTACGATGGTTTTAACCAGTGCAAGAATAAAAAAGGCTTATTTAGGAGCTAGATTTTCTGCAACACCTTGCCACGCAAACCCCTGGGTGCCTCGATATCGTAGCGGCTCAAGAGAGTAGGCAAGATATCATATATCTGGGCGTTCTCAATACGTTGTCCATTGCCGGGTCGTCGCGGGTCGTAGTAGATCATGAGGCCGTATTGGGCGTGGTTTGCGTCATCGGGTCCGGTGTCATTTTCCATCGTGTATAGTTCGCCTCCGCCCACGGTTCCTACCGAGCGCCATGCCAGGTCGGCGAAATAGACGATCAGATCAGGCGCGACACCGCGCACGTTTTGATAGATTTGTCGCGGAATAAAGACGCGGTTCCCGAATGGTCGGCCATCAGGGCCGGGGATGGCGCGCAGTTGCTCGGCCAGGGCTGTTCGCTCGCGTTCATATTCGGCCAGTGGGATGATGCCTTCAGGTTCGCGACCTCGCACATTCATGAAGATGCGGGCGTAGTAGCCTCCCGCGCCCCATGCCTTTGTGCGTTTCCAATCTACGGCTGCCTCTTCCAATGAGATGGGGCTGGTTGGCTGCTCGCGCAACGTGAGATAGCCGGCCATCTGGAGCCACTCGTTGATGCAAATGCCTCCCATTAATGGGCGAGCGCCATGGTCTGAAACCACCAGCACCGACGTTTCTTCTCCACAGTAGCTCAGTAATTCACCAATGCGCTTATCGACGTGGCGGTAGTACTCGTGGATAGCCTCACTGAATGGGGAATTGGGAATGTATCCTGGATGGCGCGGGTCCATATGCTTCCAGAGCGCATGGTGAATGCGGTCGACTCCCATCTCCACCATCATGAACAGGTCTGGCTCGTACTCCGTAAGCAGGCGTGTAGCTACCGTGAAGCGCTGATCGCACAGGGTGTAGATGTCTTTGAGGATGCGCGCTTTGTCTTCTGAACGAAAATTGGGCACATCGAGCAGGTAGTTATCGACCCACATCGCTATGCGGTCAGCCAGGTGCGGCGGCCACGTGTAGGCAACACGAGTCGAGGGGCTGAGAAAGCAGGAGACAAGCGCTCCATTGACCGGGTGTGGCGGATAGGTACCCGGTACGCTGAGAACAGCAACTTTCCAGCCTGCTTCGCTCAAGATATCCCAGAGTCGTGGTACGCGCACGGCCCTGCCATCAGCAATAGTCATGTGCTGGTAAGAGCGGTCGGCGCGGTTGCGAAAGCCATAAATGCCCAGCTCTCCCGGATCACGCCCGCTCATCATGCAGCTCCAGGCAGGCACGGTAATGGCCGGTATGCTGCTTTCTAGCAAGCCATAGCTGCCTTTTTGTACCAGCCCGGCAAGGTTTGGTAGGTCGTTACGCCATTGATCGAAGACTAGCGATGGCTCAGCGCAGTCGAGACCGATGATGATGAGGCGGGGGGACTTTGACATCGAACCAACTATCCTTTTTCGATGCCAGGCGTATTTACCCCTGTACTATTGACCCCGATTTCGCTTTCAGTACGCTGATCTTCAGATTCCGAACTGTTAACCGCTATTCCGTTGCTGCTGGCGCCGGCCTCCTCGTTTGCTAGTGCTTCTGAATCTGCTGATTCATTAGCTACTTCGGGCTGTTCTACCTCAGCGGCAGGCTGGCGGCGGTGGCGCAGGATCAGGATGGTGGCGCTGGTGATAACGGCAAGGGCGGACAGGATATGTACGAGATCGATGTGTGTGCCGGGGAAGTACCATGAGTCCGAACGCATGAATTCGATAAAGAAACGCCCGGTCGGGAACCAGATCAGGTACATCAAAAAAAGATCGCCATTGCGCAGGCGCGTCTTGAAACGGCGCGAGATGAAGTACAGGACGGCGAAGCCGAGCGCGTCCCAGGTGAGCTCATAGAGAAAGAGTGGTTGAAAGCGCACACTCTCCGGATAGAGCGTCAGGTTGTTATAGGGCGGAACGCGATGAGCAGGATCGATGCGCAGGCCCCAGGGGAGCGTGGTAGGCGGGCCGTACAATTCCTGGTTGATGAAGTTTCCGATGCGACCAATAGCCTGTCCAATCAGTAAGCCCAGGCCAATGCCGTCGAGGTAGATCAGTACCGGCAGTTTGCGTATGCGTAGGAATAAAAGCCCGGTGATGCCGCCTAAGATAATAGCCCCAAAGATATGAATGCCGCCATTCCATATCTCGAAAATTTTGATGGGGTTTGCCAGGTACTGCCCAACACCATTAGGTCCCGGTGGTGTCTGAATGAAGACGAAGTACAGACGGGCGCCGACGAGCGCGGGAATGAGCACCCAGAGCAGCATTTCCCAGATGCTATTTGGGTCCTGCCCCTTGCGTGCTACATAGCTACTGGCGACCATGGTGCCAGTGAAGATAGCAAGCGTCATCGTCAGGCCATACCAGTGTATCGCGAGAGGCCCCAATTGTATCAAAATTGGACTAACAGGTGGATACATAATACGTTCATGCTCCTATTCAAGGTAACCCAGGTTACGCAGACGATGAGATACCTGTGGGTCATTGTAAGGGTCAAGCCCGGTGTTGGGAGTTCCAACATCGACATGTTGCATAAAAGCCTTTAAGCGCTCTTGCATCATTTCGACCTGCTCAGGAAGGATATCGCGCAAATTCAAGGTCTCATCGGGATCGTCGAAGAAGTCGTAAAGCTCTACCTCGTCTTCTCCGGTCTGAATAAGTTTGTAGCGTTCGCTCCATACCGTCCGGCGTGGATTGTTCAAATGGGCCTTGCGCACCAGGTCTGGCCGGCGCCGTTCCAGCAGGCTCAGCGCGTTTTGGGGCGTTACTCCCTCTGAATAAACGATGGTATCGATGAGATCGCTATGTTCATTTTTTCGCGCCAGGGTAAGTCTCTGCTCAGCTTCGGTTGCGATTCCTGCCGCTGTTAGTATAGTATGAAAAATGCGCCTTGTCGAGGTCGTTTCTTCGACAGTAGTGCCGCGTGGAAAATCGCCGTCCGGGTCGCGAATGAACAGGGGGACATGCACAAGTTCGTTGTAAAGCGAGATGCTGTGCCCCATCAGTTCTTTCTCGCCCAGGTGCTCGCCATGATCCGCGCAGACAATGAAAAGTGTGCGATCCAGCCTGCCACTTGCCCGCAGTTTATCCAGGAATTCGCCTACTTGCTCGTCCTGGTTAGCCACTTCCGCGTTGTACATACCATCCAGCGTCGCCTTTTCTTTCGCGTCCATTGTGCCGGCCAGCGGGGCCAGCCAGCCGAAGACATCGCTGTTGAAGCGGCGCAAGTAATGCTGCGCCGATTTATCCTCTAAAACATGGGGCGCGAAACGCTCGACGAAGCGCCGCGGCGGATGGTAGGGCATGTGTGTGCCCATCAGGTTTATGAAGCTAAAAATAGGTTGATCTTCTGGAAGCCCTTCGCGCTTGATCAGCAAGCGCGCCGCATCGTTCAGTGCCCTGCCTGTATTGCCTTTAAAGCTAAGAGCGGTTTGCCAGAGTGGAACCATCAAAGGAGAAAATGAGAAATCCAGCAGCGTATCTGAACGTGCGAAGACATCCTGTATGCCGGTGATTGCATTGGCCAGGAAACGCTTGAAATGTTTACGATAGCGGTCAAACAGGTGCTGCTGCCCCCCGATCTGATTGGGGCGTGAAGTCATCCAGCCAGAATAATTCAAAAAGCTATTGAAACCTCTTCGCAGGCCGTTATTAACGACACCGAGCAGGGGATTGTTGCAGTACGCGGCAGTGAGGTAGTGATTATTGCTAAGCCGCTCTGCCAGCGTGGACATCGATGCCGGCAGAATCGACGAGGCATGGAACATGGTGTGGCTAGAAGGATAAACGCCGGTGAACATCGAGGCATGAGACGGAACGGTCCACTGGGCCGTTGAGACGGCATGGCGAAACAGCGTAGAATCGGCAGCAAGCTCGTCGATATGGGGCGATATTTCAAGCGGATTCCCGTAGCATGAAAGACGGTCGATACGCTGAGTGTCAAGTACGAGTAGCACAATATCCGGGCGTGCTCTCACTGTTAAGCTCCTTTTGATTGCGCCAGTACATAAGAGGCTGTTATTTTTCAGCTAGCTTAGGGATAACTGGCTGCCATTGTCTCCATAAACACTATCATAAATGCCGGCCTTTGTCTATAAAATGAGCATAGCCCGGCTTTGTTATAAAACGGTTAAGTCAATGCAAAGGGAGCGTAATACAAATATCTTTACTGTTTAGTTTATTTAATGCCCGCTTGCTTGAATGAGCTTCTGGATGAGTTTCTTGCTTGATTTAGAAAACTTATAAGCAAAAATCCTTAACCGCTTCTCAACCTTATCATTATTGCACCTATCTATTGATGAGTGCTATGTTGATTAATGAAGATCAGGGATTTCCTGACGTATTATCGGAAAGAACAGTATTTGAGAGGAAATTGTATGAAGCGGAAAATGAAGTTTGCCGGTCTCTGCATGTTTTTAGTGCTATGCGGAGGTATGGTAGCGGCTTTCATTGTGGTGCAGCGAATGCCTGGCAAGGCTCATGCTTCTGGAGGCGGCCAGGTTATCTTTCAAGATAATTTTGACAGTTACCAGCCAGGCCCTTTACCAACAGGTCCGGGGGCTGACCAGTGGTCGAGTGTAGGCATAAAAGGCACCGGTTTCAACGTGGCTGTTTCTAATGCCCAGTTCGAGAGTGCTCCAAATTCATTACAGATAACTCTGGGTAGTCAAAAGAACGGCTATGCATGGGCAGAGAAGGACTATACCGGTCCCGGCTATGTCGAACATACTGTAGACTTCAACCTTTATCTCGACCCAAGCCTCAGTCTTGGGAACCAGTCAATCGCTTTATTTACGGCAGAGAACGCCAGCCAGCCACAAAATGGCTCTGCCGCCATATGGTTGACTTCGAATGGTCATTTACAGGTTGTGCGTTATGATAGCCAGGGCGTCAAGCATGCTACGGGGGCAAAGGCCGGGCTTTCCTTGGGTCAATGGCATGCGATCGAGCTAAATCAGACAAACGATCCCCAGAGCGGCTCCTACTCTCTCCTGGTAGATGGAACGCAGGTTCTGGGAGAAACAGGAATCGATACCGGAAATACACTGGTGACGACCATTTTTGCCGGCGATAAACTCAGCTCTAATGCGAGCTTAAGCGGCTTATATTATGAAGATGATGTCGTTACTTCGACCACGACTCCACCACCGCCAACCGTTATCTTCCAGGACAACTTCGATAGCTATCCTCTAGGTCCCTTACCAACCGGGCCGGGAGCGAACCAGTGGACGAAGGTCAGTATAAAGGGTGCAGGCTTTGGTGTAGCGGTTTCCAGCGCGCAATCTCACAGCGCTCCCAATTCGTTGCAGATTACGCTTGGTAACGTGGCGCGCGGGCATGCCTGGGCGGAGAAGGATTATTCGGGAGCCGGCTACTTCACGCACGCGGCCCAGTTCTGGGTTTACCTTGACCCACACCTGGTACAGGGTAACCAGGCCATCTCCTTGTTCACCGTCAATAACAGTAGCCAGCCGCAGAATGGCTCGATTGCTCTCTGGTTAACTCCAAAACAACACCTGCAAATCATTCGCTACGATAGCCTTGGAAAGAAGTATATTGTAGGGACAACAGGTGTCCTGACTACCGGGGCATGGTTTAAGATCGAGATAGACCAGACGAACGATCCCGCCAATGGCTCATACGCGCTTTTCCTGAACAATACCCAGGTTGCAGGGCAGACCGGCATAGATACCGGCAATATCCCGGTAACTTCAATCGTTGCGGGCGATAGGCTCATTTCTCGCGCCGGACTATCCGGGTCTTATTATGAGGACGATGTGATAACAGCAACCGGTTATATTGGGTAAAGCGAACCGTTCCTAAGCGTGTCGTTGCATTCCATAATCGATTTTCCCAGGAGCCGATCAATCGGCCCCTACGGCACCACCGTGGGGGCCGTTATGTATTTTTACCATCAAAATCCAGGTCGTGTCATTCTGAGCGCAGCGAAGAATCTGTGCCCTGTCGCGCTGAGATTCTTCGCTGCGCTCAGAATGACATGACCTGAACCACAGATGCTGAACGAGGCGAAGAATGGCGTGACCTGAACCACTCAGATTATCGGTTTTGGTCGTGAAAATTCATTATCGGCCCCATTGACGCATTCTTTCAGAAAGGTCCCATTTTGCTTACAGTCCGCGACTGACGGCAATGCGCAGCCACCAGCTACCTGTTTTGAAAGCCAAAATCAGGTAAAACCAGCCCCAGGGTTCCTGAATAACCCAGTAGCTGGCCGCCATTGCCAGAAAGAAGAGGCTGGCAATCGCGGAGAGCTGCTTTAAACGCCAGCTGCGCAAGCGCCAGTTAAAACTTTGCACCTGGCTTCCGCGAAAATGCCACAGAACCAGGCCGGTCGTTACTAAGAGGGCAACAGTGCCGGCGATGCCAAACCCGAAAAGGTAGGGTGAGAATACGCCAGGATTGAAAGTACCGGCATCCATGAGAAATGTCCTCGATTTGTGTTCATGAACCGTTGCTACAATAGGCCTGGGTTATTATATGCAATTATAGCATGCAGCGAGTGCCTGTAGTATACTAAGGGGGCATGTCATTCTGAGTGAAGCGAAGAATCTGAAAAGGGATGGCGTGTAGGGACCCGATTGATCGCGTCCGGGGGTAGGACTTTCCCCGACTTCGTGGAGTGAAGTGTGTTAGCAAATGAATTAGTCGTGCTTGACGCCGATTCTCGTCTTTGGCAGGCAGCACGTTCATTATTGAATGCCGCTTTACGGCTGGATCAGTCTGATGATGCGTACTCGTGGCATGGATGGGATAAGCTTCAGATAAACTCCTTCCTCAAAAATTTGCCGTCGCCGTGTAGCCTGGTTGTGGGAGTATGGAAAACTGTGCTTGCGCAAGATGGTGAGGTGGAGCGCGAGGAACTGGCATTGGGCATCGTTTGTGCGGTGGTCGAGGGAGAAGTTCACTCGATTTGCACCTTTGAAGCGCTGGCTGCTGCCGGACTCAAGTCTGTTAAGGAACTGGAGCCTGGCATTGATGATGCCGTGGAGATTATGCGTGCAGCCCGCAAGCTGTTTGCTCCCGTGGCCTGGGCGCTTTTTATCGAGAAGCCGGCATGGGATGAATGGCTGTTTGCCGGTGGAGACGATGGCGCGGTTGCGAATAAAGGAGAACTGCTTGCCTCTTATGCTCGCCAGGGGCGCTGTGTTTTGATGGGGAGCCAGACCGGGCATCATCATCCATGAAATGGGCTGGAACAATCATGAGGATACTATGGAACCGGCAACAAAGTTAACCTGGAATCCTATTCTTCGTCAATATCTTGTCAATGCGCCCCAGCGCATGAACCGGCGCGAAGGAAGTGCCGCGTGCCCTTTCTGCGCGGATATCGTCAATGGCAAAGTAGGGCCGGAAACACAGGTATGGCTGCATCCCAATGATTTCCCCCCATTGGTAGCTCCGGTTGGAGAAGCCTATGTCGTGATTTATAACCGCGACCATAACCGCACATTCACCGAATTGACCGTAGATGAGGTAGACGCCGTCACACATTTGTGGCGCGACCTCTACCGCGACCTTGCTTCACGTTACCCCGCCGTAATGATCTTCGAGAACAGCGGCGAAGCGATTGGGCAAACACAACACCATCCGCACGGCCAGGCATTCGGCGTCTCCGTAATCCCCCCGCTATTGGAACGCGAGTTAGAGACCGTTCTGAAAGATCATAGCGAAGGCAAGGGGTGCCCATTTTGCCGCGCGCGAGAGGAAATGACGAACAGCGACTATCAGGTAGCGGCCAATACTACCTGGCAGGCATTCTTACCACCCTACGCGCGATACCCCTATGAGACGCATCTTTACCCGCGCCGCCACGTGCCGAATCTTTCACTGATGCAAGATCACGGGCTGCACGACCTCGCGGACATATTACTGGCGGTGGTGCGAGGTTACAATGCGTTGTATGATGGAGCAATGGCCCCCATGCCTTACTTGCTGGGGATACATCAATTAGCCGATGAACGCTTTCACCTGCACGTTGAAATCCTTGCCATCGGTCGCGCGCCCGGCAAATTGAAGTACGCAGCCTCATCCGAGTCCATCTGGGGCCTATGGACAAACGACTCCAATCCGGCGCAGAAAGCCCGGGAGTTGCGAGAGGCCATCGCGAAAATAGCAGTGTAGAAGGAGCATAACATCCATGAAATTATTTCTTTCCACTGACTTTGAGGGAACCAGCGGTATCGTGGCCTGGGAGCAGATTCTTGAGGGCAACCCTGAATACGAGCAGGGCCGCCGTTTACTCACCGCCGAGGTCAATGCCATCATCCAGGGCGCTTTAAACGCCGGAGCGAATGAATTCGTCGTCAACGACTCACATCATGATATGCGCAACCTTCATCCACAGGACTTACTTGGCCTGGCTACCTTGATTACCGGCAAGCATAAGCCACTCTATATGATGCAGGGCCTGGACGCCAGCTTCGATGGGGTATGCTTCGTGAGCTATCATGGCTCGATTGGAGCAGAACACGCGGTGCTATCGCATACGTATAATCCGCGCGCCATCTGGGAAGTGCGCATCAATGGCGAAATCGTGGGCGAATCCGGCATCAATGCGCTCGTGGCGGCCCATTATGGCGTGCCAATTATCTTTGTCAGCGGAGATGCCGTAACAGCAAAAGAGGCCGAGAGCATCGCACCCAACGCGGAAAAGGTGGTCGTAAAGCAATCGCTTGGACGATTTGCCGCCGCCCATATTCATCCTACACTTGCCTGTGAAATGCTGCGCGAGGGAGCATTTCGAGCGGTTAGCAATATCGAAAAGATGCGCCCGCCGGAGTTCAAACTGCCGGTGCCATTGGAGATAACCTTTCTGGTCGCCGATATGGCTGAGATGGCCTCCTGGATACGAGGCGTTGAGCTGGTAGGCCCACGCACGGTGATCTTGAGCAGCGACAATCTACTCGATCTCTATCGTATGTTCGTGGCGATTGTCACGCTGACTCGCTCGCTGGTGGATAGGTAGCGTTTCATATAGCCAGGACAATCTTTTTGACAGGCCGCCGCGTAGAGCTAGAATCTTTTCATTCCTACGGCTCTACGCGGCGGCTTCTATTTTTATTGGTTTTTCCTCTTTTGAGTGATCGAGATCTCCAAAGATGGAAAAGCAATCTATAGGTTACGAACCATCTCCAGAAGAATGAGTGCGCGATTCTTCAGCGATGCTGAAACGAGCGGCTTGTGATTGTTCGATGCGATCAACAGCCTCCGTCAGTACGCGTAAATGTTGCTCAAGCTCCCAGGCATGCTGGTAGAGGGTGCGCAACTCAGAGGCAAGCTCATGGAACTGGCCGTTGAGCGCGGATAATTGTTGATCGTCTCCTCTTGTGCCATATGATCGCTCTACAGGAACCGGTGCGGACTGCCTTATAGGAGCTGTCCTGCCGGTTGGAACGCTTTGATTTGATGCGCTGCTTGCCGTCGAACTCATATTTGTTGCACCCGCGGCTGCTCCATTGGCACGCGCTTTCTCAGCACGCTGCTCGCCGATGGAGAGGAGTACAGCGCCGAGAATTGCTGCTGCTGCTATGATGATCAGGCCGCCCATAATCAGTAAATTCACGAAAGCCTCCTTTGTATATCAGGAACGATGTACGCTTGCAGCATCGTTTCCTGGATTTGCTTGTGCATCTGCTCTTGACGTTTGCAGGTTTAGCAAGCTATGCTCCTGTCACAGGAAGCGGCAAGGACCAGACTCTTCACTGAATCCGTTCGGGATCGAAACTAGTGAAGATGAATGGTAACCTCGGCACTCATACCCGGGACAATATCCTTGCCGCCATTATTGTCGAGCGTGATGATTACCGGGATGCGCTGCCCCACCTTGGTGAAATTTCCACTGGTCGGGTCCTCGTTAGGCAGAAGCGAAAACTCGCCGGCAGCCGCCTGGATAATTTGCTGCACGTGGCCGCTAAAAGTTGTACCGCTATAGGCGTCGATGCTAATATCGACCGCCTGGCCGACACTGATATTGCTGATGGAGTTCTCATCAACATAAGCGGTCACCGTTACGGCGCCGAGATTGGTCACTTCAGCGATTGTCAGGCCAGGCGCGACGGTTTGATTTTGTACCGCGGGAACCTGCAAAATGGTGCCGTTCATAGGGCTGGTAATATTGATAGTAGCCGGGGCTGCACCGGCGCCATTTGCGCTGGATGCTAAAGTGACCGTACCGATTGTTTCGCCGGAAGTAACTGTATCACCTTGCTTGATTGAGAGGCTGGTGAGGATACCGGCAGCCGGTGCGCTCACATTTACAATCGGCCCGGTGACCTGTGCATCATCGGTGCTATAGTAGGTATAGTTGTTATAAACAGCGTAAAAAATAGCCCCACCAATGGCGAATACTGCTATTATGACCAGCAGCGGTATAAGTAAACGACGCATGGATTATCTCTCCCTTGATAAACTTTATGATGTTGCGGAGGCATACACACATGCCACTCTACGTTGTACTGGCATGCCGTTAAGCACATTATCCGGCCAGCACTGCTTCCGCAAGGGCGGCATCTTCTGTTTGTGCAGGAACCTGGACCTCAGGCGCACGAGCAGGCACGCGCTGTGGCTTAGGCCTTGACCTGACGAACAGCGTAGCAATGATTGCCACAACGATGAAAACTAATGTGAGCCTTAAGGCATCTTGTATAGCCAGAACAAAAGCCTGTCCTTTCACGAATTCGGCAATCAATTGGATGGCCGTTCGATGAGCCAGTGCTGGATCAGCACCATGGAGAATAAAGTAATTCTGAATAAACGGGACGAGCTGGCCAAGGCGCGAACTGGGTGTTACCTGCTCGGCGAGATGACCGAAATGTAACATGCTTTGTGTTTGCACCAGTGTGGCCAGTATAGCGATGCCAAGCGAGCTTGCCACAGCACGATTCACAGTGCTGATAGCGGAAGCCTGACCAAGTTGGCGCGGACTGATCTCAGATAACGATGCTACCGTTAAAGGCTGGATGGTGAGTCCGAGGGCCATGCCACGCAAGATCAGCATTGATTGCAACCAGGAATAAGGTGAATACAGGGTTAGCTGGGCAAGTTGCCATGTTGCAAAAGCCAGGATGAGCAGGCCGGGGATCATTACAGCTCGCACGCCGATTTTGTCCACCAGGCGTCCACCGATAATCGTTGTTACCATGGAGGCCAGGGCCTGGGGCAGTAAGATCAGACCGGCCTGGAATGCGCTCAGCTGCCGCAGGTCTTGCAGGTAAATTGGAAACAGGAATAGCGCGCTAAAGAGACTGAAAATGACGAAGACGTTGGCAATCATGCCCGCCCGGAATGGCCCGTTTGCGAAGAGGCGCAGGTCAAGCAGTGGTTGTCCGCCACGATTTGCGAGGATCAATTCTGTAGCGATAAACGCTGCGATGCAGAACAATCCCCCCGCGAGACAGCCCAGAACAGTTCCAGACCCCCATCCATCCGTACTTGCAGATGAAAGCGCGTAAAGAACGAGGGCCAGCCCGATGGCAGCAGAGATGAAGCCAACCGGGTCAAAACGTGTATTCCCCTCAGGGCGTGCCTGGCGTATGAAGAGGATAGAGAGGATGATGGCAACGATGCCGACGGGAACGTTGATATAGAAAATCAACTGCCAGCCCGCGTAGGTGACAAGGTAGCCTCCAAGCGTCGGGCCAACTGCCGGTGCCAACAGCGCGGGAACGCCGAAGAATCCCATTGCCATGCCGCGTTCCTGCGGTGGGAACTCGCGGAAGAGCAGTGTGATGGAGAGCGGGAACAGCGCGGCTCCTCCAAGCCCTTGCAAAATACGGAATGTGATCAGGACTGGCAGACTCCAGGCAAGACCACACAACGCCGAACCAGCGGTAAATGCAACCAGCGAAAGGATGTAGAAGCGCTTGATCCCGAGCCTGTCCGAGAAGAAAGCCGCGGCTGGTGTAGCGACTCCCTGGGCAAGGATATACGCGGTAAGCACCCATTGAACGCTGTGGATATCGGCGCCGAAAGCTGTTTGCAGGCGTGGTATGGCAATATTGACGATGGTCTGATCCAGGATGCTCATAAACACTCCTAGAATGACGACCATTGCCAGTATCCACTTGTAGTCAAGTCCTCCGTCGCGTCGTGCCGCCTGGGTATTGACTTGCATGACCTGCATGCGGTTAAACTCCTTTCCAGGCTTCGTCTTTAGGCGGTTGATCGCGGCGGACGATGCCGTATAGAAGTAAAGAGACAAATTGATCGATAATTTCTTCGCGTGAGAGGTGTGCCAGGGGGAGAAGATCGCTGAGTCCCTGTCCTACTACGCGCATAGCACAGGTTAAGGATATTACCTGTACGAAAAATGCAGGATCAATATCCTGACAGAAAGAGCCGTCTTCCTGGCGTTTTTTCACGTACTCAATAATGCTTTTGCGTCCCTTGACGATTTTCTCTGCGAGCAGGCGGGCCGCCTCTGGATGGGTATGAACAAGTAGAATGGCGAGGCGCGCATAATCTCCCATCTCGGTGAAGCCGTCGTAAAAGGCAGCAACAAGTTTTCGCACGATAGCTTCATCGTCAAGCGGAACGTCATCCCTCAAATGTTGTTCAATCGACTCGACAACCGGGCGCACTACGGAATGAGGCCCATAGCGCTTAATGATGGCTGAGAGTAACTCATCTTTACTGTGAAAGTGCCATAAGAGCGTGCCGCGTGTGACACCCGCTTCGGCAGCAATGTCTTCCAGGGTGGCTGCTGAAATACCGGCGCGCGCGAAAACGCGCAGGGCCGCCTCGAGAATGGCCTGCTGCGTATCTTGAACCGGTCCCTCATCAAGTATGCCGCGATGTATCAGTTCAGCGCGCAGCTCTTCTTTCCCCCCTGCAAAGTGGTAATAGAAGGCAGGGCGCGAGAGTTCCGCGGTTTTGCTAATATCATCAATGGTGATATTAGCAAAAGGACGTTCTTTCGCCAGTACTTGAGCCGCATTGATCAAGCGCTCTTTCCCGCTGCATTTTCCTTTATCGGAGTGCTGCCGAACCAACTATACTTTCCTTTACCAGAAATTTGTATCATACAGTGGAACAGACTATATTATACAGTTTCACTGGTAAGGATAGTATAGACTACAGGAAAAAGTCAAGAGTTATTCACCAGTTGCTCAAAAGCCATACTCATAACCGGTGAGAGGCGGAAAATGATCTCGTAGTTTCCGATGCTGATGTGATCGCCATCCGCCAGTTCGCATCCCACCACAGCATCAATCTTCTGGCCATTCACAAACACACCATTCGCGCTCCGCCTGTCATAGATGATGTAAGTATTATCCACACGTTTGAGCAGGGCATGATGTCGTGAAGTGAGGTTATCCTGGTCCAGCAGGATATCGCTGGAACCGGCGCGGCCCAGGGTTATTTCGTCGCTTTTCATTCTATATTCCACCACCTGTTCAGTATATGGCGAGACGATGATCAGGTGTGGGGTAGCCGTCGCCTGTTCTTGTTCCGTTTGTGGTAATAGTTCCGCGTAGTCCGTAAGTTCGCTTATAGAAGTGTAGCCGGCCTGTGGCAGCGTTTGAGGCGTTGTTTCAGGTATGGTGGGTTCGGGCAATGGTTGTGGCACATCTGGCACCGGTTGTGGAATGGGGTCAGGCACCGGCTGCGGTGTATCCGGCTCAGAGGGCGTTCCAGGAATATCCGGTTGGGGAGCAGGAACGGGGTCTGGCGAGGGTTGAGGTACGTTGGGTTCCGGTATAGGCTGTGGAATATCTGGTTCTGGTCGAGGTTCGGGAGCAGGACTCGGAACTGGAGTTGGTGGAACTGTTGGAGCGGGTTCTGGTTCTGGTTGAGGAGTCGGGGCAGGCTCTGGTGTAGGCTGGGGTATCTGCTGCGCAAATTGATCTTCCACTACCAGGACCGGCTCTTCTCGCTCTTGTTCCTCAGAAGACTCAGCCTGAGGGGTGGGCGCCAGCGTTGCCAGCAGAGATTCTGCAAATGCAAGCATCGAGGGATAACGATCTTCAGGGTAGCTAGATAAGGCGCGAAGTAGGATGCCGTCTTGCTCAAGAGTTACCTTTGGATTGAGGGAGCTCGGCAGCGGAATACTTTCAGAAAGTTTCAAATGCTCAATTTCTTCTGGAGTTCCTAAATACGGTGGTTGGCCGGTGAGCCAGAAGTAGAGTAATACGGCGAGGGCGAATTGATCGCTGGCAGGAGTGACACGTTTGCCGTATTGTTCGGGAGCAGTTGTGATGGGAAGGAATTGATTCTGGGGCCGGCCAAAGCGACGTACAAAGTTTGTCAAGCCGGCATCCGCGAGCAAGAAAGGCGCGTAATCCGGTTCGTTATCAAGGTTTGGACCGCGCAATAGCAGGATGTTAGAGAAAGTCATGGAGCCGTGCAAATATCCCAGATTATGGATGTACTGAAGCGCCTGGGCCAGTTGATGTACATAATGGATGGCATCCGCGATAGGAAGCGGGGGTCGAAACCACAAGCGGCCTTCGTTGCCTAATAAAGTGCCACCGGTAACGTAGCGGCGAGCGACGTATAGCCTGCTATCAAGCTCCCCATAGTCAAGCACCGCCGCGAGGTAGGGATGATTGAGGGCGCTAATCCCCTGCATTTCGCGGAAAAACTGGCGGCGGGCGGCGTCGGCAAGGGTGGCCCATGGATGTATCAGTTTCAGCGAGACTTTGCGCAGGAGCATGGTATCTTCGGCCTCATAGCATTCTCCTGAAGCGCTACTTCCTAGATGGCGTAGGATACGATAGCGCTCAAATAGCTGTCCATCAAGCAATGTTGGCATGGCAGAGACCCCTCACTTTTCTTTCTTGTACTCAATGTTAGCATGCACAAAAGAGGCAATTAAGGATGATCATTCGCTGTGCTGGCAGCTTCTTCCGCGAGCTCTTCCAGCGGGACATCCTGGATTTCCCCGGCTAATTGGGTTGAACGCATACGCCGTTTGCGCAGGCGATACATGATAATTGCCAGGATGACGACCAGTGCGATTGCCCCGGCTCCCGCCCAGCCAATTGTGCGAGCAATGGTTTCCACCTGTGTAAAATTATCCTTGAAGTAGCGTCCAGCATAAAAGCCGAGCAGGCCATAGACGATGGCCCAGACGATACCGCCGGCGGCATTATAGAGCAGGAAACTGCGCCAGCGCATATGGTTAACCCCTGCTAGAAACGCCGCCCATGCACGTAAGATAGAGACGAAACGACCGAAAAAGACCGTTTTATTGCCGTGTTTGGCAAAGAACTTTTCGGCCCGGTCCAGGTGTTCCGGCTTCAAGAAGACATAACGACCGTAGCGTTCTGCCAGGGCGCGGCCTCCGGTACGACCGATGATATAGCCGATATTGTCTCCCACAATCGCGCCGAGTGCGGCGCAAGCAATGACGATGGGTATCTGTAATTGCTGCTCTACTCCCGCGTAAAAAGAGGCGAGCAGCAACATTGTTTCACCGGGGAATGGGATGCCCGAACTCTCGATCATGATGAAAAGCGCAACTGCCGGATAGCCCATTGCGTTCAGCGCGTTACGCAATAGGTCCAGTGAGATGAGCGCCCCCATCGGCTCACCTGACCAGTAAAGCATTTTGTTTCGAAACATGAATAAATGGCGCATCGAGAGTCCTTTCGCCCCGGTTGAACAATCGCTGAGAGCTCACCCAGGCAATTATAAAGCGGCGAGGTCCGACTCGGCAACTTTATGATATCAAGCCCTGACTTTTTCCGTGTAGGCACTATCGCTTGTCAGGTGGGAAGCCTGTGAAGGAGACTTCCAGGTAAAGTATACAATGAGAAAGGCGACTATGGGAGGGGCAATAGTAGTTAAAAATACCAGGCCGGTCCATACGCCGAACGGCGGGTAGCCATCTTTAAAAAGATAAGTCAGGAGAGCCGAAGCCGAAAATATCAGGACAAAGGCCAGCAGCGATCTGCCGGTACGGCTCCCTTTCAATGGAAGGCAAACTGCTATCAGACCGACTAGCCAGGTCACGTACCAGGAATAGAACCATGGCGTGACGATGAGCAGGGCGCCCAGGGAAGCGACTGATGCGAGCATAAAATTGCGCATGGTTTGGGTTTTCCACATCGCAATCGCCCCGGCCAGGATGGATATCGCTAAAATGAGAATGCTTATATCGTCCCAGGTCTTGCGAGCGGCCAGAGTGCTGGCAAGCGTGTCCATAAAGCTACCTGGCGGTAGACTATTGGCATGATTCCAGGCCTGTATGGCTCGCATGATCGAATTTTCGGAAAAGAGAGCTGATGGTGGAGAGGTGAAACTGCTCTCAATTGCATGGATACTATGGCCGATCCAGAATGGGCCATAAAATGAAATCGCTACGATAGCGGCGCTGATGCTCGCGAGGAGAACCGTTAAGAGCGCTTGTTTCCAGCGACGTGAGATTATTCTCCATACCGGTTGACCATCTGAGTCTGCCGGATGCAGCACTCTACATGCCAGGAGAATAATAAAGAGAGCGATGATTGGGATGGTCGTGAACTTTATTAAGGCGGCCAGCGTGAATGCGATTATCGGTGGCAGGTAGCCTCGCGGCGTAGGAAGTAATCCCTTGCGATCTGCGCGAACGGCCAGCAAAATCCCGGCAAGTATGAAGGTGACCATGACGATATCGTTATGACCACCAAGGCTACTCTCAAGCAATACGAGAGGATTCCAGGCGTACAGCAGCGCTCCGAGAGTGATGGTACGCGGTGAGTGCCCCATTGTGCGCAGTGTGGTGATGACCAACCAGATATTTATCAGATGGCAGGCAAGCGCGAACAGGCGAAAAGCCAGGACATACGCAACCGGTTGCGGGCCAACTATCAATCCCCAAAAAGCGCATATGCCTAACCACACGGGACCATAAGCAGCTGTCGTATGAGCCCAGTAGTTAAGAGGGTAAAGCGGGTCCTGGGGGTAGGCTGATAATGGCACGAAATAGGGATTCGCATGATACACACCCAATATGCGGCTGTAGCTGGCGTAGACAAGGATATCATGCGAGAGCATTGCTGGTGTAAAGACGTAGATCAGCCCTGCCACCAGCGTCCCAGCCCAGATGAACTGGAGCGTTTGCCTGTGCCTGTTAGCCTGGGCCAGGCGTAAGATGAAGAAGGCAAACCATGCATAGATGGCAAAAGTAAGCCCGATGAGTAGCAAGAATTCCAGGTAGTTTGTGTTAGCCTGGGATGCTACATGATTCGCTGTTAGGCCCACATCATTGGGTAACCAGGCTCCTACCCTGGCAAGATAGGCTCCCAGAGGCGTTTGCAGGCGAATGACCGGGTCTGGTATTCGACTGAGCGGTGCAACGGTGAGCAATGTACAGGCTACAAAAGCTAGCGTGCAGAGTATGCTAGTAAGTATTGATGATCGGCCTTCAGTGTTTCTCTCGACCAATTTTATCCTCTATTGAATGAAAAGCATAGTAAGAAGGAGTGAGGCAGCTTTCTGCACCAACAGCATTTTAACTATAGTTTTCTGACCATGTACTTTGTCAATTTTGATATCTCTAGGTACTATTACCGAGTGATGACAAATTCGTTACCTCAACAAACGTAGTTCGTTAGTTTTGAGTAGGCCCGATGGAATTTTCACATTATCTAACGTACTAGATGCTCGGTATGGAACATGAAATTTGAAATGAAACATTTGCGGTCATATCTGCCTGCATTCAGCATTTTTTGTCTCGCTCTGGCGGTACGCCTGGTCTATAATCTCACAGTTGCGCGTAATTATGTACCGGAGCACGACTCGCTTTCTTATTACATGTTGGGTGTCCATATTGTTACCGAACATTGTTTCTGCGTGCAGCCATATATGCCGACGGTATACCGTGCCCCTTTCTGGCCGGCAATCATCGCGGTGATAGTTGCGCTCTTCGGTCAACATGCTGAATTGCCGCGCTATTTTTTGTGCCTGGTTGGTTCCGGTACCTGCGTGCTGGTCTACCTGTTCGCGCGAGATTTGTTTGGCTGGCGTATAGGCCTGCTGGCAGGGGCATTTGCCGCCATCTACCCGCAACTGTATATCTATGACGGTTGGCTGTATACCGAGTCTATCTATATTTTCCTCTTTTTTGGTTTTTGCTATGCTGTCTACCGGTTACAACGCGATCGGAAACGAGCAAACTGGATATGGTGCGCAATACTGCTCGCCATGCTCACCCTCACCAGGCCCAACGGTATTCTTGTGCTTGCGCTTTTCCTATTCTGGGCAGTTATTATGGTCTGGAGAAAAGTGCTTCCATGGCAATTACTCGCGAAAAGCGCGCTTGGCATTACGCTGATAACCGCTATCTTCGTAGTTCCCTGGACGATTCGCAATTATAACGTTTCACACGCGTTTGTGCTTGTGGCAAACGGGGATGGAACCGTACTGCTCGGAGCATACAATTCGCAAACGGTCTACCTGCCAAGCTATCCGGGTGGAGTGCCGGGAACCTGGATCAATCCACTCGTGTCCAGTCCGGCTATCGCGCACAAATACCCGGATTTTTGCGTGCCGACGTGCGAGGTCGCGCGCGACAACTATTTCAAGGCTCAGGCCATTCTATGGATCAAGAGCCATCTTAATTTGATGCCTCACTTGCTGAAATTACATTTCATTAATATGTGGCAACCTGCGACCTTCGAAGCCGATTTGCCGGTTGACAAATATTTCTGGCAGCGGTCATCAAAAATTGTTCAGGATATGATGAACACCTTCCCGATTGCTGTTTTTATCATGGCCGGTCTGGGCCTGGCGCTTACCTGGCAAAGATGGCGTGAACTCCTGTTCCTCTATCTCATGATCTTGATGACCATTGCCCAGTGTATTATTTTTTATGGCATCCCACGCTTTCGAGCGCCTATCGAGCCAATACTTATCCTGCTGGGGGCCGGTGCCCTGTGGTGGTTGACGAGCGGAGAGCCTGGAACCCTGCGCGCGCTTATCGCAAGTTACAGGAAAGCGCCCGCTCAAAAGATGGAACCAAAAGCTGAAGAGGATGTGCCAGAGACAAGCGAGGCCCTGGGCAAATAAACCCTCTCTGATCAATTTTGCCAATCGAATCGGGGAATCACCATCATCGTGCCTGTCCTCTTCGGGGCCGCTACACCATCCAACGATTCAGCACGAAAAGCATCGCGAATACTGCCTGCAAGGTCGGGAACAAAAGTATCAATGCCTGGTGCAGACGATGATGTTTGATGCCAAGGGCCGCCAGCGTGATGAAAGCCGGGAACATTTCCAGGACGAAGCGTTGATTGGACTGTAAGGCGTCATGCTGTGTCGTTGCCGGGCTAATGAGCATGAATAACAATAAAATGACCAGCCAGACATTGTAGCTGGTACGCAGCCGCCGCCAGCCCATCACTGCCAGGATGATAAAGCTAATGGTAGCAGTGAGATCGATTAAGGTATGAACCTCGTAGAATGATCCAAATGGAGTTGCCCAGAAGAGATCGACTAACGCCAGCCATATACCTATCCAGGGCCAGGAGAGATGCCGCGCCCAATAAATCTGCACCGATGCAAACGCAAATGGATTGCCGAAGACATACCACGTATAGAGACAGTAGAGCAGCGTACCAAGCGGGATGAGAATAACCGGCAAGGCCCTGGAAAGGAAGTCCAGTAATTTGCGGGCAACGACCCTGGTAGCGTGACCAGGCCTGTCATTTGAGACCCAGATTTCATAGAGAAAAGGGATGATAAGGAATAGACCGGCTGAGCGTGTCAAAGCAGCGAAGAACCCCAGGCCTGCCGCAAGCCACCACCTCTTTCGACGCATAGCGAGGAAGGAACTGGCGGTCAGGAAGAGGAAAAGTGACTCATTATAGGCGGCAAAAAAGAAAAAAGCGGTTGGGAAGATGCAAAGATACAGCAGCGTTCGTCGCCCAACCTGTTCTCCTGAAACATCGACGGCAATCTGGTAGAGAACGAACAGCGATCCAAGCAAAGCGAGATTGCTGATAATCATGCCAATAGCGATGTAACCTTGATTGCCAAGTAAAAAAGCGACTGCCTTGATAAGTAGGGGAAAAAGTGGGAAAAAAGCGGTCAGCTCAACTCTGGTATAACCGAACTCGGCAATATAGGTATAATTGGCGGCATCCCAGTGATTCCAGGAAGTAAACAATCCGATCAGGTCAACGGGTGTGTTTGGATAGAAATGCGCCGGTACCGGAAAAAGAATAAAGCTGATATACGTAACCAGGATGAGTAACAGGCGCGTTGCTACGAACAGCCAGATGATATCCGAAACAGGGACAGTCTGCTTTGTAACTTCGCCTGCCGGTTGCTCAACATATTCAGGTTGCTGAACGCGATTACGCTGAGAGGTAAATATAGCTTTATTCCTCACTTGAGCCAGGTTATCGAATTGATCAAGTCTAAGGTATGTAACGTATCGCCCAGCCAAATAGATACAATCGGGCCTGAGAGCGATCAAAAAGAGGGGGCCAAATCTTTACAGTACTGGCCCCCTCTTTCTCGTTGGTTGTAGGAGGGTATTATATCCAGGCGATGGTGGTTATTCCTGCAATAACTGCTCGATTCCGGCTTCGATAGTGGCAGCGGTTGGATAGAATGCCTTCTCTTCCGGCTCGTTATAGGGAGCTGCGGGAGCCGGAAGCGCGGAGATGAAGATGGGCGTGCCATCCAGGTCATAGAAGCAGTGTTCCACAATCCAGGAATGCAGGTGGCGAGCAAAGCTCGTCAAATCGTATTCTTCCGTCACGATGATGACGCGATTCGCTTCACGCACGGCTGCGGATACCGCCTCTTCGTCGAAAGGAGTGAGCGTGCGCAAATCTACCACTTCGATTGCCCCCCCACTGCGATTGACGATATTGGCCGCCGCGGTACAGGATTCCAGCACCATCGTTCCCCAGCTGATGATGGCAATGTTAGAACGCCCCTCACCGATGCGCAGGCGCCGGGCCTTACCTATCGGCAGTGTGTAGTAGCCTTCGGGAACATTCCACAGTTCGGCCATAACCGCGATAAGGTTGCCTGCGCTGTCCTTTGGCGGCTCCGAACGATAGAGACGACCGCGTTCGAGGAACGTGACCGGAGATTGCGAGCGGGCCGCTTCAAGGAGTAGTCCCTTGGCATCAAAAGGCGTTGATGGACAGATGGTTATCATGCCTGGTATCGATGTGAACCATTGCTCGCCGGCGTTGGAATGACCGAAAGCGCCGCCGCCTGCGCCGCCGCTGGAGATAGGGCCACCGCCGCCGCTGCCCGACTTGGTACGGATAATCAACGGAACCGTCCAATCGCCATTGCTCTGATACATCGTGCGCGCAGCCATGCGGATGGTCTGGGCCGCCGACTGGTGATAGTCAACGAATTGAATTTCAGCGCAGCGTGCTTTTCCATCGATCATACCTGCGCCCGCCGCGATGCCAACGATAAGCTGTTCATTGAGGGGACTACTGATGGCGCGACCGGGAAATTGTGTGACGAGTGAAGCAGTCGCACCAAAAACGCCGCCTCTCGGACTGCCTACGTCCTGCCCATAAACAAAAAAGTAAGGATCGCGTTGTGCCAGCTCTACCAGCGCGTCGTTGATAGCTCCCAGCATTGATGTCTGCTTTTTCGTTCCGCGTGGCATGTTTTCTTGCCACTCTGGAACGGCGAGAACATGCTGCGTGACCCGATCAGGTGATGGCTCCGGCTCCTGCAGCACCTGGGCTTCGGCCTGTTCCAGTTCGGCACGAACCTCTTTGCGGATACGCTCGATATCGCCTTCCTGCAGGTAATTGTTTTCAACGAGCCAGCGACCAAAGTTTTTCACCGGGTCTTTCGTGGCGGTAGTAGCCTCGATCTCTTCCTTTGTACGGTAAGCGCGAATATCGGTGCTGCTGGAATGTGGATCAAGCAGGCCTAGACGCAGGTGCATCAAAACAGGTCCCTGGCCGGAGCGGACATGTTCGGCGAGACTTACGGCGGCATTATAGGTAGCCATCGTATCCGTTCCATCGACCTCTTCAGCGTAGACGCCTCCCCCCTTAGCCCATTCTACCAGCGAGCCTGCCCATTGAACAGGAGAAGGAGTAGTGATGGCCCAGCCATTATCCTCTACAACCATCAAGACGGGCAGTTTATGCACTGCTGCCTGGCGGAACAGAACATTGAAGTCATTGGTAGCGGCTCCGCCATCGCCGGTACAAAACATGACGATATCTTTACTTTCGTGCCTTTGTAACGAGAATGCCACGCCGCCCGCGAAAGGACCCAATGCCGCGACCTCGCTGAAGGTAGGGAGAATGCGGTGGCGTTTGCTGCTATAATGGGATGGCATATTGCGCCCGGCTCCCATAGGGCCGGTTGTGCGCGAATACGCTTCACGCAATGGACCGTAAATATCACCCGTTCGCTGGAGCCATGCTCCCAGGTCGCGGTAGTAGAGGGCGAGCCAATCGGTTGTGCGCAGGGCCGCGACAACGGCGGCCATACTTTCATGTCCGGCGCACCCGATGTAAAATGGGAAACGGCCCTGCGTTTTGCGCGTTTTCAATAAATCGTTTGTCACGCGGGCTGTTACCATCGTCCGGTATAGCGCGAGGATATCCAGCGGCTCTGCTGTGGTACTTGCTTCCGTAGCCTGTATGTTAACTGTCATGCTGCCTCCATGAATCTAAGCTGCTCTGGCTCTAGTTGAGGATTGTATTGTTAGTCCATTATAGAATCCTTGATTAGAAAAAAGCAATATTGATCGGAGAAAGGCAGAGTTATTATTTTTGTGGGAATCACCGGGACTCTTTCCTATCATTATTGCCTCACAACGAGGCCGGGTCGTATAATACACGCGGAAAAAGTCCTTGAAAGACAATAGATCGGGTGGAAATTCATTGGAGAAACAGGCAGTCTCTGCATCTTCTGTAGCCCTTTTAAAAAACTTGTATGCTCGTATGCTTTTTTCGCGTATTGTCGATGATTGTGCATGGGGGTTATTTAAACAGGGACAGATCGATTTTGTGGCCAGCGCTCGTGGGCATGAAGCGGCTCAGGTGGGAAGTGCGCTGTGTATCGAGGTGGGACTGGATTTCACCCTACCCTATTATCGTGATCTGGGCGTTGTATTGACTATCGGTATGACGCCTTATGAGGTGTTTCGCACATATTTGCTGGCTCATAGTCGCTATTCAGCGCAAGATAGACCGGTGGGAGCATCAGGAGAGGGCCGTGTTGAAAGGCAATGTGTGCATCATTGGGGCTATCAAAAGCACAACATGATTACGGGTACTGCGCCGGTCGCGACGCAGATTCTGCATGCCGCGGGCGTCGCATTTGCCTGCAAGCTACGTAAGACGCCGGCAGTTACAGTCGCTTATTGTGGCGATGGAGCTACCGCCGAACCAGATTTCCTCGAAGGCATAAAATTCGCGGCTCAACATGTCCTGCCTGCGGTATTCATCTGCGAGCAGGATTGTTCCGATCCGGCTTTATCTTGCCTGCAGGAATTGGAACTTCCCGCGGGCATCGAGCATCGCCACGTTAATGGAGTCGATGTTGTGGAGGTATATGATGCAATGAGAAATGCGATGCTGCATGCGCGTAGTGGCCTCGGCCCCGTTTTACTGGAGATGCACGTTGTGCGCTCGGGCCTTGACCAACATAAGCAGATGCCATCCGAGCAGCTGCCTGCTGATCCTCTCCTACGCTGCCGGCAACTGATGGAGGAGCAGGGCGTATGGGATGAGCAGTGGGCAAGTGAGTTGTATGAACGCACATTTGAAGAGGTTGAACAGGCATTAGAGGATGCGATGAGGGATGTTGTGGGGATGCGATAATTTAGTAAGATATATGCTATTTGGTATTGCTATGGATGGGACAAGATGATAAATTGGAAAGAGTTCTACAAATTTACCAAAGGCCAACCACCGTGGTCATTGCTTGTCAAAGCAGTATCTATAGTCTCTCGTAAGGAAAATGCGCTGGAATTGGGAAGCGGCGCCGGACGTGATACCATATACTTACTGGAACAGGGCTTTCACGTGACCGCGGTGGATAAAGACCCAGATTCTATGGCAATTCTGCAAGAATTGCCACAACAGAACTTGCGACTCGTGCAGTCAGGCTTTGAGGATTTTACGTTTGAGCCGGGCGCTTATGACCTGGTCAGCGCGCAATTTGCCCTGCCATTCACCGCAAAGGACAAATTCGGCGAGGTTTTTGCACGCATGAAGGATTCTTCGCGACCGGGAGGTATCTTTGCGGGCCAGTTGTTCGGTATGCATGACCAGTGGAATACCCCAGGCAATAGTATGACTTTTCTGACGCGCGAGCAGGCAGAAGATTTATTCAGGGATATGCGCGTCATAGAGTTCAAAGAGGTTGAAGAGGACGGGCATACAGCAAATGGGTCGCCGAAACATTGGCATGTCTTCCATATCATTGCGCGCAAGGAAGCGTAAAGCAGTAGAAGTTTTCAGGTCAGTTTACCGGAAAGGGAATCAGTATGGACGAGTCAGCAGGTAAGATCACCGGGCTACATCAAGGCCAGCCACTTCTGCACGCGGGCGAATCGATGGAAAAGGCGCGGGCAGCTATGATTATGGTACACGGACGAGGCGCTTCAGCAGAAGATATTCTCAGCTTAACTCCTGACCTGAAACAACCCGGCTTTATATTTCTGGCTCCACAGGCCGCCGGAAATGCCTGGTATCCCAATAGTTTTCTGGCGCCCACAGCGAGCAATGAACCAGCCCTATCATCAGCGCTGGCAGTAATTGCATCTCTCCTGGAGCAACTTGCGGCAGCCGGGATTCCCGCGGAACGTACCCTACTTCTAGGCTTCTCACAGGGCGCGTGCCTTTCTTTAGAATTTGCCGCGCGCAATGCTCGTCGTTATGGTGGAATAGCCGGCTTGAGCGGTGGATTAATTGGGCCAGATGGCGCACCACGAGATTATCCAGGTTCATTGGCAGGAACGCCGGTGTTTCTCGGCTGTAGCGATAGAGATCCCCACATCCCAAAGGAGCGGGTGCTGCTGACTGACGAGGTATTGAAGCGCATGGGCGGAATGGTTACCACGCGCCTGTATCCTCACATGGGGCATATGGTTAACAGAGATGAGCTGCGATTTGTGCAGGACATGATGAAGGAACTGGTTGAACAATAGATTCCTAACTCGTCGTAAGTCCCTGATCTTCCTCTGTACTGGTGAGCTGCGCGCGAATAATCGCTTCGCATTGGTTGAGTAGAGCGTCTTCAATACGCTGGCGGTGTTTGGGTAGCGTATTTTCCGGCAGAGCATCGGGCGGAAAATACCTGCTCTCGCTCGTTTCTTCAGTTGCTTGCAATGTCCCGCCGGTGATGTGGCAGCGGAACGCCAGCACCACCTCTTGCTTTTGGGGTTTCGAGTAGACCCCTACCAGTTTTTCAACCTCGATCTCAAGACCGGTCTCTTCCTGTACTTCGCGACGCAATGCTTCATCGACCGTCTCTCCTATCTCCATGCCGCCGCCGGGGAGATTCCACCAGTCAGTATCGCGCCGGTGCCCAAGGAGAATATGCCCCTGCTCATTGAAGATCAAAGCAAAGACGCCGATACGAAATTGTCGCGGACTGGTCGCTGCATCTAATGTATCTATCGACCTGGCCAATGTTGTCCCTCCCTGGATTTGTTCTACTTCACTTTAAATATATCTCATAGTTTGTAGACGGTATAGGCCGTATCGTGTAAAATTTGAAGCGCAAGGTCGTATGCCTGCTCTTCATCAATTTCGTCCGCCTCGATCATTTCCTGAAGAACCTGTCCGATGATGCTACGTCCCCGGATGGCCGCGGCCCAGTGCATTTCAGGCACATGTATACCATCCGAACTGTACATGAGTTTGCTTGCCGGTGCTACTGCCAACGCCTGGCGGGTAAACGCCAGCATCTCTAACCTGTCTACAAAAGGAATCATATAAGACAGGTCAAAATAGACATGTGGATAAATAGCTGCCAGGTAAGCTCCAAGCTGTGAATAAGGGTAGCTCTCATGCAAAAGCACAACCTTCATCGTTTGGTATTCTTTGCGTTCCAGCACATTGCGCAGGTGCAGTGGATTGCCCAGCAACATGTCGGTATCACTATCGCCATAACCGGTATGAAACTGCAGCGGAAGTTCTTGCTCAGCGGCTTCCTTGAAAGCAATGTGCAAAAGATAATCGATCAGAGGCTTGTGAACAATGCGTAATTGCCCATCCCTGATACTGGAAACTGCTTCTCGAAAAGAGGAAATCGCCTGGTCTTTGCTCCAATCTTCGATGTGCAATCCGCTACGATAGGCGACAATACTTTTGAATGCGCAGTAGCCCTGTGCGCGTGCGTTGCTCAAGGCCAGCGTGTAGCGTTCAACTACTTCATCGAAATCATGGTATTGCACGATCAATCGCTGCATAAGCGTTTCCAGGCGTAGCATGCTGGCGACACGGCAATGACCCAGCTGTCCCATACGCTCCGGCGTATAACATATCTGCGGGAGCGGGAAAGCAGGGTCGAGAATTAATGTGTCGATGTTGGCGGCACGCAGGAAGCGCTCGATAAGGGCATCTCCATTCAGCGCATTTCTTATAGCCAGAATGTCTATCTCACTGTTCTGGCAGCCGTAAAAAGTTGCTAGTTGTCGAAGAAGCCAGAGGTAGTAGACGGTGTTCGGGATGTGCGTTTCTGAAAAGCTGGCATCGCTCGCCTCGGTAAAATAGCCGCGGAAGCTCTGTGCATCTAGCTGCTGGTTTAACAGGACGGGATGGCAGTGGTTATCTACCACCGGGATGCTGGTCAGGTCAAGCATAGCATATCTCCCTCCTCCAGTCCTGGGAGCATTCAGAAAGTCATTGCTGCTGGATCGGCAATCTGACGGTAAAAGTGCTGCCATTCCCAGGAATGCCTTCGCTTTTTATCGTTAATGTGCCTCCATGTTTGGCAACCAGCGCGTTGACAAGATAAAGGCCAAGACCTAAGCCTTTTGAGTCAACGCTCATGGCATTTTCGGCACGGAAAAAGCGCTCGGTCAGGTGCGCCAGCGCCTCCGGTGGTATGCCAATCCCCTCATCTTCAACGTCAATCTCGATATATTCATTCTCAACCTGCCGGATTGATACGGTAATCGGGCCATCTTCAGGGCTATATTTGATAGCGTTGCTGAGCAGATTTGCCAGTATCTGTTCCAGTTGTTGTTCGTCAGCCTCTATTTTCAGAGAGTGTGCTATGTGATCGCTCTCTGGGGCAGTTGGAACGATGGGCACAGCATTTCCATTAACAAGCAGGCGAAGTTCATGGTTGCGTGCGGCGTAAGGCAGTTGTTCGGCCAGCGCGCGGCGTGCCAGCTGGATCAGGTCAATCTGCTGTAACTCACTTTCCAGGCGATCCAGATCGAGGCGGCTGACATCCAGCAGGGTATTAATCATGTGTTCGATTCTGCGCGATTGATGTTCGATGCTGTCCAGCCCTCGAATCAGATCGTTGGTGGCTTCGGTATTGATAATTTCTGGATGCAGCATTCTTCTGAAGTAACGCCGCAAGACCTGGGCCTGGCCGCGAATAGCTGTAAGCGGGTTTTTGAGTTCGTGTGCGGTTAGCGAAATGAACTCATCTCGCTGGTTAAGCAGCGCACGAGCAGTTTCCAGTTCGCTGTACCGGCGATTTAATGCTATCAGCAGGTGATTTTTTTCGATTGTCATGCTGGCAAATCTCGCCAGGGCGGTGAGCAATTCAACACTCCACTGGGGGAAATAGGAAGGGTCCTGACCGAGTGGGCGGTGTCTTTCGACCCCTAATACAGCTATGGGATGCCCGTTGAACATAACCGGGGCATAGATCGCGGCACGCAGCTGGCGTGGATTGCTCAGACCTGGGGAAGAGGCGAAATCGAACATGAGGGGGCGCGCAAGCCTGAGCGTTTGTAAATAGGGCGATGAGGACTTGTTTAAGGCCTGTTGTAAATGGATGGTCAAATCCTCAAGCTCCTTTTGCCACTCTTCCTTGCTTTGCTGGCTTGAGCCAAACAGTCCAATAGGCACAATTCTTCCTGTTTTATCATCAAGGCGAAAGGCGATGCTATTATCTACCGATTCCATCTGCGGAATGAGGGCAGCAATGCGACGCAGAACCTCGTCGATTTCGTTGTTTTCATGCTCACCATGTGTGTCGAGCATGACCTCTAGCAGCACATTTAATGCGGTCAGCGCCTGGTGTTCTTCAAGCAGGTGTTCGCTGATATCATGCGAGGTGATAACGACACCCTTGATAGCGTTGCTTGCTGAATGTAGAGGGACGGAATTGATAAGCAGGAACTCTTTTTCACTGATATGCACAATTTCATGCTGCACCTGTGTACCTGCGAGCGCTCGTGCGACAGCAGGTTGCTTTGCGAGCCTGTTGCTGGACGCATGCTTCAGGTTCCAATGCCTTTCTGCCACTGCGTTATGGTAGATCAATGCACCATTTGCATCGAGATAGCAAATTCCTTCGTGAAATGAATTCAGCAAGGGGCTAAGGTCGTGCTGGTGAATTTCAACCATTCAATTACTCCTGACCAGTAAGCTAAAAAATATAGATTGATTATATGCTATTGGTTAAAAGAACGGAAGTCCAATAATTTGTAACTGGCAGATTCTAATGATACTTCGCGGTGAGGGTAAGACGCTCGTAACGCTTTGTAGCGCATCTGAAACCGATTGATTACTATGCACGTATCTGTAATGGATGGATTTCAAACTCGTTTTCCTGGAAGATCCAGTACATATGAGTACTATTCTTACTTAAGCGTGTGGTATAGGGCCACGCAGGTCCTATAGGAAAGGATGTCGAAGATGAACAGTTTCTTTAAAGGTTTGCTGGTTGGCGTTGGCGTTGGCCTGCTGGTAGCTCCAATGAGAGGTGAGGAGATGCGCAATCTCTTGAGCCAGCGCTTTGAAGAGCTACGGGGTTATCTGCCTGAAAACGAACAGCTCAACCAGTATGTGCAGCAAGTTTCTAGCAGCGTCTCACAAACAAGTAGCAATTTGAAGAGCTATGCCCAACAGGCAGCCGCGAAGATGAAAGACACGGGTTCGGGTCTTGGCGAACTTGCTCAAAAGGCAACCAGGGATGTGAAGCAGACGGGCCAGGATGTCGCGCAGACAACGAAGCAGGCGGCACAATCTACAAAGCAAAGCGTGCAGTCAAGCACCACAGGTACCGGTACTGCAACATCTGCCCCGGCTCCGACAGCATATCCCGAATATGTCAATCCTGAGAGGGGTACTACTGATCACTAGTTTCAATTCCCAGACGGGTTCAGGAAAGAAAGGACACTTTTCCCACAAAGGGGGAGTGTCCTTTCCTGTCTACTGTGCCTGATTTCTTTGGCAATGGCCGTAGGGGCCGATTGATCGTGCCCACCGCCGATTGATCGGCCTCCGCTCTACTGTGCCTGATTTCTTTGGTAATGGCTGTAGGGCCGATTGATCGGCCTCCGCGTCAATACCTGATTATTTTGTTAAACAACATTAAAGCAAGGTATGAGTATCAATACTTGTAAAAGTGCTGGATAGCCTCTTCCTCGGGTGTTTTATCTTTGAAAAACGCGGCTTCATTGCGCTTGACGGCAATGTAGGAGTTTGCTAGCAACGGGCCGAGCGCATCCGTCAAAACCGTATCGCGTTCTAGCTCGTCCAGGGCCTCGTCGAGCGTGGTGGGGAGACGACGGATGCCGCGTTCCTCGCGTTCCGCATCGCTATAGTTTCCGGGATCTATCTCCTGTGGATCGCCGGGGTCGATCTGGTTCTGCACTCCATCCATACCGGCGGCAATGAGCGCGCCCATGGCAAGATAGGGATTGCCGCTGTGATCAGACGGCTTCAGTTCCAGGTTAATCGAATCGGCTTCACGCCCCCAGAAGACCGATGGCACACGAATAGCTCCTTCGCGGTTATCGAAGCCGTAGGCGCCATAGGCGGAACTCCAGAAATGCGGCAGGAGACGCCGATAGGAGTTCGGACTGGCACAGGTGATGGCAACCAGGCCGCGAATATGCCGTAAAACGCCCCCAATGAAGTATTTACCGAAATCACTCAGCGAGCCGCGTGCGTTCGGATCGTAGAACAGGTTTTTGCGTTGATGCTCCTCATCCCCGGTTCCCCAGATGCTCAGGTGGATATGCGCTCCGCTGCCGGCCTGGTCAAGGAATGGCTTGGGGGCGAACGTGGCGAGCAAATCGAAGGAACGGGCGATGCCATGAGCCGTCTCACGCACAAGGCAGACATTATCCGCGGCGCGCAGGACATCGGCATGATGAATAGAGAGTTCCTGCTGCGCGGGACCGAGTTCTGTATGGAACAGTTCGATGGAGAGGCCTTGCTTTTCCAGTGCCTCTAGAAGAGCATCTATTACCTCTGCCTGTTCGTCCAGGCCGATGCTGCTATAGCAAAGACTGTGGTCGGCAGGAACGTATTTCCCGTTCTCTTCACGCGCAAGGTAAAACTCGTGTTCGACGGCGGCCTCAGCGTACATGCCTTGATCGGCCAGCCGCGCCACCATGCGTTTCAGAAAAGTGCGCGGGCATGCCTCCCATGGTTTACCATCTGTCCGGATCATGTCGCACATCATGCTGCCGGTACCGGGCACGTAGGGTAGTATGACGAACGTATTGGGGTCGGGGATCAGGCGAAACTCGCCAATCGGTCCCATACCCTCAACAGGGGCAAGCGATTCGACGCCGGTAAAAGCCTGCATCGCAAGCGTCTGGCCGATGCCTTCGGTAATACGTGTGGAAAGTTTGCTGGCGTGTGTAGCTTTGCCACGGATAATGCCGCCATTATCACAATACAAAAATCGCACCAGCCGGAGGTCTGCCTCGCGTGCCTGTCGCACCACATCTTGAGCATTCATGGGTCTGCTTTCTCCTAATCTACGTTATAATGCAAAAGGAAAAGAGCCATAGAACCGGTATTGATCTGCTGGCAGTAGTATATCAAAGCAGTTGAGAGAATACAAGAAGAGGAAGCATAGGCATCGTGAGGCATGTGTATCGTATCGAACTTGCGTCCGCTGGCATGTTATGATACCCTGTTCCTTGCAATTGATATCCTCAATTTTTAATGGTCACCGGGTGAATTGCTATGCCAATTGTCAATGTAACACAGGTAGGGAAATCGTTTGGGTCTGAACTCATCTTTTCTGACGTCAGCTTTCAAATTGATGAGCATGATCGTATTGGACTTGTAGGCCCCAATGGCGCCGGTAAAACAACGCTCCTCAATCTTCTGGCCGGTTATGAAGAGCCTGACGAGGGCACAATATCTATCGCTCGTAATACTCGCCTTGGGTATCTGAGACAACTCACGGATTTTCATCCTCGGAATACGCTGCGGGAAGAGATGCTTACCGTCTTTGCGGAGGTGCGAGCCTGGGAACGGGAACTGAATGAGCTGGCTGTTGCCCTCAGTAGCACATCTGACCAGGAGGTTGATACAACAACGCATGATCAGCTTTTGCAACGCTATGCAGAATTGCAGATGCACTTTGAACACGCGGGTGGCTATACCTATGAAAATCGTATCGACCAGGTGCTTGATGGACTCGGATTTTCGCGGGAGCAACAGGCAGCCCCGGTGGAACAGCTCAGCGGTGGGCAGCAAACGCGGGCGGCTCTCGGCAAACTACTCTTGCAAGAGCCTGATCTGTTGCTACTGGACGAGCCAACGAACCATCTTGATCTGGCGGCCCTCGAATGGTTAGAGACCTACCTGAGCGGCTGGAAAGGCGCTATGGTTATCGTCGCGCATGATCGCTACTTCCTGGACAAAGTCGTCTCGCGCACCATCGAGATGGCTTTTGGTCGCATCGAAGAGTATCCCGGCAATTATACAAAATATCTACACCTGCGAGAGGAGCGCATGGAGCGCCGGATGCGCGAATACGAGGCGCAGCAGGCACATATCGCTCACACGGAGGAGTTTATTCGCCGTTACAAAGCGGGCCAGCGCAGCCGTGAAGCGCGCGGGCGTCAGAAACTGCTTGACCGCCTGGAACGTGTCGAGCGGCCACAGGATTTTCCAGAGATGCATTTCGAGTTCACTCCCGTTGTGGATAGCGGCCAGGTGGTGCTTTCTACCCAGAAACTCGCGGTGGGATATACTGCCGCGAATACGGAGAATGGACAGCAGCCGAGGATGCTGGTGCGTGTCGCCGACCTGGAACTTTTACGTGGAGATCGCGTCGGGCTGCTTGGGCCGAATGGCGCGGGCAAAACAACTCTTTTGCGCACGATCATTGGAGAGCTTCCTCCGGTCGGCGGGCAGGTCAACATTGGTCATAATGTGCGCATCGGCTATTATTCGCAGACCCATGCCGGGTTAAATCCCAATCGCACCATTGTCGACGAAATCCGGCAGGTGAGCGTATTGAGCGAAGATGGCGCGCGCAGCTTCCTGGGACGTTTTCTCTTCAGCGGAGATGACGTGTTCAAGCCAATCAGCACGCTGAGCGGTGGCGAGCGCAGTCGCGTGGCGCTGGCCAAGTTGACGCTACAGGGTTCTAATTTTCTCGTATTAGACGAGCCAACGAACCATCTTGACCTGCAATCGCGCCAGTTTCTTGAAGAGATTCTGGGCGAATTTGAGGGGACGCTGCTCTTTGTCTCGCATGATCGCTACTTTATCGATAGCCTGGCAACCAAAGTCTGGGTGATTGAGGACGGCGTATTGATACCCTACCTGGGTAACTACACGGAATATCGCACACGCAAGCGACCGCTGGTGCTCGATATTCCTGCTCCTGCTCAGGATAATGGAAGGACTCCGGGGGCAGTTGCTAAACCCCTGCCATCCTCTGCTCCCGCGCCTAAATCCGCAACCAGAAAAGGTCCGAAGGTCAAGGTGCGTACAGTCGAGGATGTGGAACGAGATATCGAAAAAGCTGAGGCACGTGTGAAAGCAGTAGAAGACGAACTTTCTGCTGCCGCACTCCAGGCAGATGCGGCCCAACTGACGAAGCTGGCCGCCGATTATGAGCGGGTGAAAGCAGATGTTGAGAAGCTGCTGGCTGAATGGGAGCAGCTGGCTGAGATGTAAAGAAGCATTGCTTTACTTTTTCCGCCGCACGCCGGTGAAAAGTCCGGCAATAAGTCCGCCGATGCCTGCCAGGAAAGGCACTATCGCTGCCACCAGTAGCCACGTCCCGAGAAAGATCACAGATACGATCAGTGGAGGATTGGCTGTAACTCTATTAACTATCCAGTTATAGCCAAATTTATAGAGTGCCCCAATGATGCCGGCTGCCATCAAACTGGTAATGAGCGTAATCAGCAGGCGTGAAAATCCATAGAGATAAGCTCCGCGCGCAGCATTTACACACAAAACGGACAAGCCTAAACTTCCCAGCACGAAAGCAATGATGATGGCCAGTTGTGGCGCTATCAGGAGCAGCGATATACCGATTGAGCCAACGATGAGGGCGAAAATTTGCAGGAAAGCACTAAGCAAGAAAGATGCCGCATTGTCACGTGGACGAGCGTAAGCTGCCTGCAACTTCTGGCTCTGCTCGACGAGTTGCTGTCTTGTCAAGATAGTTTCCTTGACAGCCCATGTCTCCGGGTTGTTGGGGTCAATGGCAAGCGAGCGCTCAACCGAAGTTAAGGCCTCTTGAAATTCTCCCAGGTTAGCTAGCAGGGCCGCCTGCATGCTCCAACCCAGGGCGTTGTTAGGTTCTGATTGTAACGATTGTTTGATAGCGGCAAGAGCATCCTGGAACTGGCCGGCAGTGCCTAAAATCTGCCCTTTGAGAATAAGCGCATCACTAAGCGTTGGTGAAATTTGCAGAACCTGGTTGACGATGGTGAGCGCTTCGGTGAGATTCTGCATCTGCACAAGCTGGCGAGCCTGGTTCAGGAGCATCATACATTGCTGCTGGCGATTTCTCTCCAGGACTGAAAGTGCCAGTTGCCCGGAGGTTGTGGGCGACATTTGCCTGGTTGCGGTAGCGGTTGATGCCGTGTTCTGGGGAGATTGTTGCCATGGCGAGCTGGTGCTTGCCTGAAAAGGAGTTGTTCCGGCGGGGCTGGCAGGAGGGACAGCGGCAGACTCATAGCCATTTTGCTTACTACCGGTAAGTGTAGGGAGATCACCTACCAGCACGATAGGACGCTGTTCCTGACCGAATACCTGTGGCGAGTATTGCGGGTTGAGAGAACTCGACAGGAATGCATGCAGTCTTTGCAGTGTGACCTGGCCGGTAGCAGGATCGACAGCCGGACCACTGAGGCCAACTATGGCGCTGTGCATCAGGACGCCTAGATTTTTCCCACCCACCTCTGGCACAGATTCGTTTCCGCGACAAGAACAATACAGCAATCGACCCTGTATTTGTTGCAGTCCATTCAATAGTGACTGGCCAAGCAATGGCTTGAAATCAAAAGGAGAAGCACGCAGGGAATTCCAGGCAGGGCCGGACTGGAAACAATCGAGTACCAATAATATTTGAGCGGCTCGGCTGGCGGCAATGATATTTCTAACCAGAGAGTAGAGATGCAGGCCGGTATCTGGCTGCTGGTAACGAGTATTTGCTAAGGCAAGATAACCCTCTTTACTCGATTGATCGACGAACGCGTGACCGGCGAAGTAGATCAGAATGAGGTCGCCAGGCATGGCCTCATTGAGGCAGACCTGTGTGAGCAGTGATTCGGTTAATTCTCGTGTAGCCTGTGAGCCGAGTACCAACTGTACGTCCGAAGGGAGCCATTTGCCACCTCGAACATTCACCAGCCATTGAGCCAGCGCTTTAGCGTCGGTTTCGGCAAACTGCAACGGTCGAAATGCAGTATCTTGATACTGATTGATTCCGATAATGAGCCCCAGGCGTCTGGCCAACTCTGTTCTCCTTAGAGCCTAAGCATTGCAAGTGTCCTTTGGGTATTGTACGATACATGGCAGAGAATATGGAACTCAAAACGTAAAAACAAGTACTTTTGTGGTATTCGGGGAGTATCAAAAGGAACGATTGAAGCATGCCGCGAATTATTGGGATAACCGGCAATATTGCCTGTGGCAAGACTGCTGTTGGGCAAATGCTGCTGGAATTGGGAGCCGAGCGCTATATCGACGCTGACGCGCTTGTCCATAGGCTCTACCTGAAAGGCCAGCCGGTAGCGATAAAGGTTGCCGAGGCGTTCGGTCCCCAGGTTGTTGCTGCTGACGGAAGCATTGATCGCAAAGCCTTGGGAACGATCGTATTTCAAGATGCCGGAGCCATGCGCCGCCTGGAAGGGATAGTTCACCCGGCGGTGGGGCAGGCATTGCTGAAAGAATTAGCCACTATTAGCCCATCCGGCATCGCGGTCATCGATGCGGTGAAGCTATTGGAGGGAGGATCAGGTGCCTTATGCCAGAGCAAATGGTTGATTACCTGCTCGGAGGAACAAGAACTGGCCCGCTTGATGGCCCGCAATGGGCTGAGTGAGGAGGATGCCCGGTCGCGTATTCGAGCGCAGCCTTCCGTTTCCGCCCGGCTTCTCCTGGTCGATGAAGTGATTGATAACAGTGGCTCATTAGAGGAAACGCGACGGCAGGTGACTGCTGCGTTTGAACGCTTCCTTAATCGTTTCCCGGCGTAGCATGTAAAGCATGTAACGAATGAGATTGACTCGTAATTTGCGGAAGTTGAGCAGAAACTATTGACATCCTATGCCTGGATACGTATAATCTGTCCAGCTATTACCCCGTTTCTTTTATCTTGTTCCATTGGGAGAAACCGGCATTCTAGTGGGCTCATGAGCCGTCATCTTGAAAGCAAAGCTGTCAGGGATGATCTGATCAGTATTAGCTCATCCTGGTGAGATTTGTTAAAAAGCTGACGTACTTAATCGTAGGAAGGGATTATCAGTTCCGAGAATTGACCCTTTCTAAAGACTTATGAGTCCATATTTCGTATTGTTGAAGGAGGCTGACTACGATCATGAAGAGAAGTTGGTCACGTATTTTTGCCTTAACACTGGGAATCCCCTTGTTGTTGGCAATTCTCGTGGCGTGTGGCGGCACGGGAACCACGGGAGGAAGTGGAACGAGTGGTGGAGGCACCACCTCCGGTGGAATCATCAAAATTGCCACCGACCTGCCGGTGAGCGGCGCGGAAGCCACCGATGGCAAACCAGCCGAGAATGGCGCACACCTGGCCGTCGACCAGGCCAATGCCAACCATACTATTCCCGGCTATACCCTGGTCTTTGATCCACAAGATGATGTGGGTGCCAGCGGTGTGCATGACCCGGCAGTCGGCGCTGCCAACGTCACCAAACTGATCGGCGATGCCGAAGTAGCCGGCATCATTGGCCCGTTCAACAGTAGCGTGGCCCAATCCGAAATGCCGATTGCTAATGAGGCCCCCATCGTCCTGATTAGCCCATCCAACACCAACACCTGCCTGACGCAGAATAGTCCAGATACCGGCTGCACTGGCGCCAATGATATGCTCTCTACCTTACGTCCAACAGGGAAGGTCACCTACTTCCGTATTGCGACGACCGACAACCACCAGGGCGCAGTCGGAGCTGATTTCCTGTACAAGACGCAGGGCTACAAGACCGCCTATGTGATCGATGATACCGAGACCTATGGCGTCGGATTGGCCACCCAATTTATCAAAGAATGGCAGGCCGACGGTGGGAAGCTGCTTGGCCACGACAGTATCAAGAGTACGACAGACTACACCGGTGAATTGACCAAGATCGCGTCCTTAAAACCCGATGTGATCTACTTTGCAGGTGTGGAGGCCAATGGTGGCTTACAGATCCGCAAGCAGATGGCGACGACCCCTGGCCTGACCAACACCCCATTTGCCGGTGGTGATGGTATCCAGGACAGCGCCTTCGCGACAGCCATTGGCACCAAGACCGGTGGTCCCGTCTTCAGCACGGTGGCAGCAGTCGATGTCACCAAGGTACCCTCAGCGGCTAGCTTTATCCAGCAGTACCAGGCCAAGTATGGGCCGCTGGGCGCCTATAGTGCCAGTGGTTATGACTGCGCGCAGATCCTGATCCTGGCCATCAAGGCGGCGATTGCCAGTGGAGCCAAACCGCCGACCAGTTCAAGCGATGTGGCTGCGGCCCAGTCGTTCCGGCAGGCGGTCATTGACCAGGTGGCCAAGACCAACTATAACGGGGTCACCGGCCACCAGTCCTTTGATCAGAACGGCGATACGACCAACAAGACCATTTCGGTCTACCAGTTGGCCGATGTCAATGGCTCTCCCGGTTGGAAGTATGTGACCGCGGAGACGCTGCCGTAAGCTGTCTTCCAGGTAAATAGTGGCAGTGGCCTGATTGTGAGCAAAACTCTCAGGCCATTGATACCAGCATGGAAAGCATAAAAGGGGGTCGTTGTCATACTCTCGTTGACGGCTCCCTTGCTTGCTATTCATTTCCTGAATGATATAATTACTCCCGATTCCATCCTAACTCGCAGGAAGGAGGGTTGCCGCATACTATGACGCTTTTTGTGCAGTTACTGATCGTAGGTCTTTCCGGAGGCGCGATTTATGCGCTCATTGCTCTTGGATATACGATGGTCTATGGTATCATCGAGCTGATTAACTTCGCCCATGGCGATATCTTCATGATTGGCACCTTCATCACGATTACCATTCTCCAGGCATTTAACATTACTGATGATCCTAATGTAAATGGCACGCTGGTCGCAGCAATACTGATAGCTTTTTTTGCATCGATGATCCTGTGTGCTATTTTAGGCGTTGTGATCGAACGAATTGCCTATCGCCCACTGCGTAACGCTCCGCGACTGGCGCCGCTGATTTCCGCTATTGGTGTATCTTTGGTCCTTGAAGATATCGGAAAGCTCTGGAAAGGTCTTAGCCCGATCTCCCCACCTCAAATTTTCGGCGCGGGCGCGGTTTTCTATATCGGCCCAATATCCATCCAGGTAGTCGATATTGTTGTCGTCGTGGTCTCCATACTATTGATGGTCGGCTTGCAATGGATGGTCAACAGCACTCGTCTCGGTCGTGCTATGCGCGCAGTCGCGCAGGATCGTGAGGCAGCTGCGTTAATGGGTGTCAATGTCGATTTTATTATTTCGTTCACTTTCCTTGTTGGTACTGGACTGGCCGGTGCCGCCGGTTTTATCTATCTGTTGAAATTTCCGGTTACGACGTTCACCATCGGTTTCGATCTGGGCCTAATTGCTTTTACTGCCGCCGTGCTTGGAGGCATCGGCAACCTCTATGGTGCAATGCTCGGCGGGCTTGTGATTGGCCTGGTGCAGTCTCTGGTCAATCTCATACCCGATTCCAACAACCCAAGTTCTCATGGGTTAGGCTTGCCACATGGTGGTGGCGCCTGGGCGACAGCCATCATTTTCGCAATCCTGATCCTGATCCTGGTATTTCGTCCCTCCGGCCTCCTGGGTCAACAGACTCCGGAGAAAGTGTAAAGGAACATCTGTGCAAGCTGGTGATTCGTTTCGCAGATTTGCCGGAATCAAGGAGAGAAAGCCATGTCTGCTGTCACTATCAACACAAATCCGGCTGGCCCGGTAAGCAGTACGCGCTCACTATTAATAAAGTGGGTGATCGCGTTGCTTGTGCCCATACTTGTCTTCAACTTTGTCTGGCAGGGTGATTACCTGATCAACAATGTGATCCTGGGATTCATTAATCCTGCTGACGCCCTTATTGGTACAGGTAGCCTGGTTCAGGCAACGATCTTTATTATCTTTTTCTACCTGGTTATACTCGCATTCGCCGGATACCTCGTGGCCGCGGATACAGGCCGGAGGGGTATGGTTGAAGTATGGGTCGATGTGCTTGTTTTTGCCGTCCTGCCCATCCTGCTGATTGTCCTGGTGAACAATAACTTGATCATTGGCCTGGCGCTGTGTGCGATAGTGTGGCCTATTTACTTTTATATTCGCCGTCGCGTCCCATTCCTGGCGCGCAGTCAGGCTCTTTCGTTGCCAAAGAGTATTTCCGTATTGAACACTGAACAGAAGGCCGCGATGGTCCGTCGAGCTAAACTAGGCGGATTCGCGTTTGGATTATCTTTAGCCATCATCTGGCTTATTGTCGATCTGCTTTATTATATTGCAGGAGCTTACCCCACGGAGTTGCTCGTTGTTACAGCTGTTCGCACGGTATTTCTCATAGTAGCAGGCTATTTTCTTGGCTGGCTCGGCGGTATTGTGGCGGTGCGACGTACCCTGTCTGCAAATGGAAATCCCACCAATGGCTCAGATAATGCCACTCAATCTGACGCCAATGAACGAAGAAGACGCCAATCGCTGTTGTTAGCGAGTTCTCGCGCGAAGGAAGAAGTCCAGGAAGTCGTGCCTAATGATTTGCCTTTGCGCAGCGCGGGCGCTCGACGGTTCTTTCTTATCCTCTTGATTGCGTTCGTCCTCTTCTATCCTGTGCTTGATCCGTTCCTGTTTGGTTATGGAACGGCTGGTCGTCTCGCAGGCTATACTGACGCGGGTTATTATGTGATTCTTGCGCTTGGCCTCAATATCGTGGTGGGCTTCGCGGGATTGCTTGACCTGGGATATGTAGCGTTCTTCGCCATAGGTGCTTATGCCTGGGGTATCTTCGGCTCAACGCAATTTGGTCGGCTTACCAATATTATCATCCAGCCGAATGTTCTATCCTGGCTTTTCTGGCCGATGTTAATTGTAACCGCGCTCATTGCGGCTCTCTGGGGAGTGATATTAGGGGCGCCAACACTACGCCTGCGCGGTGATTACCTGGCGATTGTTACGCTGGGTTTTGGTGAAATTGTTCCGGTGATCTTTCTCAATCTCGATAAATATACCAATGGTACGAACGGCATTGTGGGTGTACGTTCGCCCGCTTTCTTTGGCATACAATGGACAGTAATCAACCATGTTCCTTACTACTACTTGATCCTGGCCTTGATTGCCCTCGTGATTTTCGCCAATGTCCGCCTGCGCGATTCCCGGCTGGGTCGTGCCTGGATTGCTATACGCGAGGACGAGATAGCCGCGGCATCCTCAGGTGTGAATCTTGTGCGCACAAAATTATTCGCGTTCGGCACGGGCGCATTCTTTTCAGGTATCGCGGGAGCATATTTCTCCGCTAAGCTGGGTAATGTTTCGCCAGACCTGTTCAGCTTCAATGACTCGGTCATTTACCTGGCAATGGTCGTGATTGGTGGTCTGGGTAGTATTCCTGGTGTCATCGTAGGCGCATTGGCCGTCTACTCCATCAACCTGTTTATCCTGAACAACCTTGATTCTATCGCCTCCGATCCCAGCAGTTTCCTCTATGGGATTGACCAGTTCATTATCCATTTTATTCCGAGCTTTACGTTCGGCAATATTCGTAACCTGGTCTTTGGCATTGTACTGGTAGCGATTATGATCTTCCGCCCCGAGGGTCTGATACCGAGCGCGAGAAGGAGACGCGAATTGCACCAGGCTCCCGAAGAGGAAGCGGTAGAACTCGGCTCGCTGGATGTAACGACGACCGATCCAGGCTTCGAGGCCGAGGTTCGTATTGAGTAATATCGAGCAGGAGAGAGAACTACTATGGTCGAGGAACGGGTATACGTACCTACTAACGAGGTACTGCTGGATTTACAAAACGTAACAAAGCATTTTGGTGGTCTGGCCGCGGTCCAGGATGTCAACCTGCAGGTCCGGCGAGGCGAAATTATCAGTGTGATTGGACCCAATGGAGCCGGTAAAACAACCGTATTTAACCTGATTACAGGGATATATCACGTATCAAGTGGTGATATCGTCCTGGATGGGAAGTCGATTCTCGGGTTGACGCCCGACCAGGTACTGCGTCGTGGTATCGCGCGCACCTTTCAAAACATTCGCCTCTTTAATAATATGACCGTGCTTGAGAACATCCTGGTCGGCCAGCATACACAGTTGAGTGCAAACATACTAACTTCGCTCTTTCGCACGCCCGGTGTCCGGCGAGAAGAAGAGGAGGCGCGTGAGCGAGCTACTGAGTTATTGAGTTTCTTCGGCGCTGGATTGGTAAACCGGCAGGAAGAGTATGTAATAAACCTTTCCTATGCTGATCGGAGGCGCGTTGAAATCGCTCGCGCACTGGCAGCAAGACCAAAACTGCTGTTGTTGGACGAACCAACTGCCGGTATGAACGAGGCTGAAACGCTGGAAGCTGTGAAATACGTGCGCCGTTTGCGTGATGAACTAGGCCTGACCATACTGTTGATCGAACATAAGCTGGCGGTAACAATGGGCATGTCAGACCGCATTTACGTGCTCGATTATGGACGGAAGATTGCCGAGGGCCTACCAGAAGAGGTGCGCCGGAATGAAAAAGTCATCGCGGCCTATCTTGGCAAACCTGCAGCCAGCGAGCAAAAGGCGGCTGGTGATGCGCCTTATGTGTAGTCGAACCAATCATATGCGTTCTCTGTCCCATATAGCTGCTTGAGCTAGGGAGCAGGTAGCGCAGGAGGGTAATTTTCCATGTCAAGTGCAGATATATTTCCGACCGCTTATGGCGCAAATGTACCAGGGGCAACAACTACAGCAATGTTGCGCCTCAACAATGTGAATACGTTCTACGGTCCAAGCCAGGTTCTGTATGATGTGTCGGTTGAGGTGAATAGGGGCGAGATTGTTTGTTTGCTGGGGGCAAATGCAGCAGGCAAGACAACCACCATGAAAACAATCTTCGGCCTCGTGCGAGCCCGCAGCGGAACGATTGAATTCGAGGGCAAACGCATTGACCGTATGTTGCCCGGTGATATTGTACGTATGGGCATGGCGCTGGTGCCCGAAGCTCGCCGCATCTTCTCACGTATGACTGTGCTGGAGAACCTGGAGATGGGCGCATTCATTCGCAATAACCGGTCAGAAATCAAGCAAGATCTCGATCATGTATGCCAGATATTCCCTCGTCTCCAGGAACGCTTGAAGCAGGTTGCAGGTACTATGTCCGGTGGGGAACAGCAGATGCTGGCGATGGCCCGTGCCTTGATGTCTCGTCCACGTATGATATGTATGGATGAACCATCCATGGGCTTATCTCCAATTCTCGTTGAGACCGTTTTTAACACGATCCTGCGCATTCGCGATGAAGGGGTAACAATTTTCCTGGTGGAGCAGAATGCGTCAATGGCCTTGAGCCTGGCGGATAGAGGCTATGTTTTACAGACCGGTCACATCGTCTTGAGCGATTCGGCACGCAACTTGCTGACGAATGATCTCGTCCGGCAGGCTTATCTGGGTGGCGCGTAGAAAAATCGCGGAGATGAGACATCCCGAATTTTGACAAGTGGACTTGTAGAGGGCGACCAGTAGAGTGCGCATTCATCCGGCGCGTGGTGCGCCCTTACTATGACCACGAAGCTATCTCGTAAGGGCGCACCCTTGTGTCGCCCTTTCTCCTTGCCTATTCCTCAAATTCGGGATGTCTCATCTTCTCATTTCAGGTCGAGTTGCCGGTGTAATTCGTCGATGCGCTGGATGACCTCCGCCAGCGTCGTTACTCCCAGGTCCTCCATATCTTCACGCAATGTCTCTAGCCGCTCTAGCATCTCCATCACATCATATTCTTCTTCGTCCAGATCATTAGCGGCTTCATCAGCAGAATCCTGATTATGTGGATTGTGATTCATTTCTTGTATTCCTTCCATAACAATGCTGTTCATGTGTATGATGTTGTCTATATTGTATAGACGTTTATGTGGACGGCGTAAGAGCATTTCAGGATAGCCCCCGATCAAAACAAAAAGGATGTATTGGGGTCTTCGTAGCTCCAGCTGGCCTGTGAATCGTTTCCTGAATCTATAAGGTTAGGTGTGCCCTGAACTTTCCCCTGGTTATCGAGCGTAACTGTGTAGAGGCCATTACCGGAATGCAGACGCTGTCCCTGCCAGCTCAAGCGAGAGCGTGTCAGAAAGAGAAAGTGCCGGCTATCCGACGCCCAGGGACTATTTGAGGCAGGCTGGAGCAAACCATCAACCCCGGGAAGAGCAGGCGACGAAGCTCCTGGCTCCTGTGTCATACTGGAATCGCTCAGTAATATTTGCTGGCTCTGATGCGCGATCTGCGCAAGTACCAGGGTATGTAAACCATCGAGCAGCAAAAATTCACTGTCCGGCGACCAGTAGGGTAGGCTCCCTGCCTCACCCGAGATAGTGAAGGCTGAGCCGGAGTGTATGTTCACGACAGTATAGATTGAGCCTGTACTGTACAGTACTGAGTTTCCATCCGGTGACCAGGCAAATTGAGTGCAACTACAGGTTGCCAGTGAGGAAGTATGACCATCGCTTTCGCGCAGCTCCAGTTGGACTTTTAGAGCCCCCGAACCAAACGATTTAGATTGTGACGAGGGAACAGCAATAGCATAAAGAATAGCAGGATTCTGGTGCGCAGGCTGCCAGAGGATGCGCTCCAGGCTGGTCGGCAGGGGATGGCCTGGCAGAACAGAGGGTATAATGTATTGTATGTTGGTTCCGGCCAGTGTCGTAGTAAAAACACCCTGTTCCGAATTTCCTATAGCCAAAGAACTATTGGGTGAAAATGATGGGATCGAGAAGGTGCTGGGAAGCGATTTGCGGGCGATGCCGCTCGGTTGATCATTTTGGGATACCCACCAGGAAACGCCAAGGGGGCTTTGAACACTGGATAACGGTTCTTCACGATATAGCACGCGATTGCCACTTGCATTCCACCATGCATTGCTGCGCGAGATATCGGAACTGGCGAAGATAATGGGAATAGGAGTGCCTCCATCGATGCCAACGGTATTAAGTGTAGAAGGGACATCGCCAGGCATTCCTGTGATGGGATTAAAAGTGAGATGTTTACCAGCCGCGCTCTTAGCGAAGGTACTATCGAGTGTGCGAAATACAAAGATATGATGGTCAGGTGACCACGCATAACCAATAACGGGATCAGCACCGGAAACTACCTGATATGCATTTGCGCCATCAGGGTCAATGGTCCACAGGTGCCCATCGCGCACAAAAGCAATCTCATTACCTCCCACGTGACCAGGACTGCACGAGGCAAGCAGAGGCAGCAGGAGTAAAATCAGTAATAGTAGTACATGATGCCGTTTCATAAGCGCAGTATAGCCTTGTGAAAGGGGTCAGTCAATAGCGATCTCTCAGCATCCAACCCGATGTAAAAGTCATACTGCCAGAGCATCCTTGTGGCCGCCTATTTTCCCACCAGGCTTTTTTATTACCATTTCTTCAGCATCGCTATTGACTGCGTATCTACAATCTCATATGCTAGATAATAGCTTAATTTCAATCCCCACCGGGAAGCCGGGAAAAGGACCAGTTCCTGCCGCTTCTCTGTGGAGAGAGTATAGTGGTCAAACCCGAATATATCAAGGGCAAATAGCATTAAACAATGTAAGCCCCGGCGGGCATCTATCAGGAACATACAATGAACTGGCTTGAACGATTTCGTCTATCGCTGTTAGAAATAAAACAGGAGCAGCGAGGGAGTAAAATCTTCGTCGATAGCGTAGTAGCGGTACTAGGAGCGCTTGTTGTTACCTTCATCATTTACTTTTTTCACCTTTACCCACGTATTCCGAATATATCGCTACTATATATAGTAGTCGTGCTGGCACTGGCAAGTACACGTGGCCTCTATGCCGCTGTTCTTACGTCTATAGTGGCGTTCTTATCGTTCGATTACTTTCTGGTTCCTCCATACTATACCCTCAGCATTGCGAAGATTGATGAATGGCTGGCGTTATTCATTTTTCTGGTTACCGCGATCATTACCGGACAACTTGCATCTGCTCTACGCAAGCGCGCGGAACAGGCAAGACGCCGCGAGTATGAGACGAGAATTCTTTATGAACTTGTGCGCGATATGAATAGAGAAGAGAATCTGCAGAGGCAGTTGGATATCATTGTGCATGGGATTGCCGATAACTTTTCTTCCTGGGGCGTCCGTGATTGCGCTATTTTTCTTCCTGACTCTGCCGGGCGCCTCGTTTTACAGGAGAGCGCGCGAGAACCGGCGGTTCAAGTCAATCTTTTGCCCGATGAAGAAGCAACCGCGGCCTGGGTGATGGCGCAATCGCAAACCGTTGAATTGCACGATGTCGCGTTAAATCCCCCCCAATTGTCGGTTAACGCGCCGAGGGCAGTAGTGCGTAGTACCAGGCACGGACAGGTGGCACGCCATTACATACGCTTGATACCCCTAAAGCTAGGGCAAAAAGTGGTTGGTGTGCTGCGTCTTTCGATGGAAGACGACCCCCAATTATTCGCCGCGGAAAGAAGCCTGGGAGTGGAACAGGAGAGATCAAATCCGCGTATGGCCTTTTTCTGGGCCTTTGTCGATCAGGCGGCGGTTGCGATTGAGCGCGCGCGTTTAAGGCATGAAAGTTTGCGAGTCCAGGTTTTGCAGCGTACAGATGAACTGCGAGCAGCGCTGCTCTCTTCTGTCTCGCATGATCTGCGCACCCCTCTTTCAGCGATTAAGGCGGCTGCTAGCAGTTTGTTGCAAGAGGATGTACAATGGGACGAAGAGGCAAGGCGGGGCTTTGCCCTGTCTATCGAACGGGAAGCAGATCGGCTCAACCGGCTGGTTGAGAATCTACTGGATATGTCGCGTATCGAGGGCGGGGCGCTCAAACCTGAAAAAGAGTGGTATCCGGTAGATGAACTGGTTCATGACGTGTTAGGGCGTTTGCAACCGGACTTACGAGGACGCGAGGTGATCCTGGATTTACCTGCCAGTTTGCCACCTGTCAAATTAGACTACATGGAAATAGACCAGGTGTTGACCAATATTATAGAGAATGCGGTGGACTATTCGCCCGCTGGATCGCCAATAGAGATAAGCGCGAAAGTTGATAGCGATCAAATGGTGGTAAGTGTGGCAGATCGTGGCCCAGGTATTCCGCCAGACGATCTGGTGCGTATCTTTGATAAATTTTATCGCATCAGGAATATAAAAACGAAATCGCCTCGCACTTCTGGGTCGGGATTAGGACTGGCAGTGAGCCGGGGGATGGTAGAGGCCCATGGAGGGCGTATCTGGGCGGAAAATCGTGAGGGCGGCGGATCGATCTTTCGTTTCACCTTGCCGCTAGGGAAAACAGAGAGGGTACTGCTCCATGAGTAAGAGTGGCGCGCGCATTCTGGTTGTTGATGATGAGATCGAGATCATGCGGGCCTTGCAGCGCAGCCTGGCTGCACATGGATTTGAGGTGTTCACTGCCAATAGCGGTGAGGAAGCGCTGGATGCTATTATTCAGCACCGGCCTGACCTCATGATATTGGATCTGGGACTGCCAGGTATAAGTGGGCTGGAGGTCTGCAAGCGGGTACGGACGCAATCCAATTTGCCCATCATTGTGCTTTCCGTGAAGGATACCGAACGTGACAAAGTGCTGGCGCTCGATCTGGGGGCGGACGATTATGTTTCCAAGCCCTTTGGAATGAATGAGGTGCTGGCGCGTATCCGCGTGGCCTTGCGTCATGCCGCACAGGTCGAGTCTGGAACGGAACCCATCTTTACTGCTGGCCCACTGAAAGTGGATTTTGCGCAAAGGCTCGTGCAGGTCAATGGAAAAGAGGTGAAGCTGACTCCAACCGAATACGACCTGCTCAAGGCCCTTATCAAGAACAGCGGCAAGATCATGACGCGCCAGATGTTGCTTTCCCAGGTCTGGGGAACCGGATATGGCGCCGAGTCTCATTACCTCCACGTGTATATAGGTCAGCTGCGCCGTAAAATTGAGCCTGATCCCGCGCATCCTCGTTTTATCCTCACTATATCTGGCGTCGGTTATCGCTTCAATGCTGACGAAGAAGTTGAGCCGGCCAGATATTGAGCGAATCTTTAGCTCTTCGCGTTTTCTTCTTAGCACATATTGACCTGCTTTTAGCTAAAATGTGGACATGAATAAAGAGGTTATTCTTTGCCTCCGTGAGATATTGTCCCGGCTATCTGGAGGTCATGATGAAAAAATGTTTACTACTCCCTTTTACGCATGGCATCGACTCATTTGCGGTTGAGCAGGCTATACGGTTAGCGAAGAGCCTGGGTGCTACCCTCATTTCTCTCTCAATAATTTTTGTGCCGCAGGAACGATGTCCAGGAGGGGCTCGCCTCGAACATATTCAGCAGTCGAAGGATTTTCTGGAAATGGCGAAGTATAGGGCGGCAAGAATCGGTGTTCCTCTCAAATGCTTCGAGGTTTTTACATCTGACGTTGTGGAGAGTATTAACATTGTGGCGAGGGAACAGGGATGCGAGGGTATCTTGCTCTTCGTACAGGACAGGCGCGGCGTGCTTCTGCATGCAGATGAGATTAAGCATCTGATGGAGAGGGCGACTTGTAAGCTCTATATTATGCGCTTGCAGTTTGATGATAAAGATACTCCTGTACGATCTTTTCGCGAGCGTCTCTCTCATTTGCTTTCCCAGAGGGGGCGGAGATACCAGGGGATGCCGCTCGAAGTGCTGGCCTATGCTGAAGAGGAGGCATCCCCTCTCTTTTGTATTCCATCGGGCAGGAAGCCTGGCTATGAACGTAGTTGAGCATTTACCCGCAATCGAAGAAAGAAAAGCCCCGACCTGGAGAAGTTTCCTCTATGATACAGTTCTGGCAATAGCTGGAGCTTTGCTGATTACTGCTATCATCTTCTTGCTTCATCTCTATCCGCGCATTCCCAACATATCGTTTGCCTACCTGCTGGTTGTGCTGGCACTGGCGAGTACACGGGGATTGTATGCCTCAATTCTCACCTCTGTGACAGCATTTCTTTCGTTTGATTACTACCTCGTGCCGCCAATTTACACCTTTACAATACAAAGGGTGGACGAATGGCTGGCCCTGTTTTTCTTCCTGGCGGTTTCCATCATCACGGCGCAATTCGCTACGGCCCTGCGGAAGCGTGCGGAGGAAGCGCGGCGGCACGAACGTGAGATGCACATCCTCTTCGATCTCGTGCGCGTCACCAATCGAGAAGATGATCTTTCCAGGGAACTCAGCGTGGTTGCCCGTGCATTTGTGGATGTGTTTTCGCCGTGGGGGGTGCGTGCATGTTCGATTCTGCTACCGGATGAAAGTGGAGCGCTTACTGTACGCGCATCCGCCAATGGACTTGCAGCGATCAAGCCGGAGGAACGTTCCTCTGATGAGGAAGCAACGTGTTCATGGGTACTCTCTCATGGCCAATCCGTAAAGCTGCACGAGACATCAACTTCTCTACAGAAGTCGGCTTATACGCTGCGAGTTTCTGCAACTGGCAGGGCTGAACTCCCTGATTCACGTTACGCACTCTACCTGCTCCCACTCAGGGTGGGGCAAAAGGCCGTGGGCGTCCTTCGTCTCAAGATCGAGGGGAACCCGCACTGGCTTTCTTCGGAGTCATCTCTAGATGATGAAAAAGAGCGCGCAAGCTCGCAGACAGCTTTCTTCTGGACCTTCCTGGAACAGGCTTCGACGATGATTGAACAGGCGAGTTTGCGCCAGGAAACGATGCAGGTCGAGGTCTTGCGACGCACAGATGCCTTGCGTACTGCCCTGCTTTCCTCTGTTTCGCATGATTTGCGCACTCCGCTAGCCTCGATAAAGGCAGCGGCCAGCAGTCTCCAGCAGGAAGATATGCAGTGGGATGAGGAGGCGCGCCGCAGCTTTGCTAATACTATTGAACGTGAGGCTGATCGTCTCAATCGCCTTGTTGAGAACCTGCTGGATATGTCACGCATTGAAGCAGGTGCGCTCAAGCCTGAGAAAGAGTGGTATTCGATCACCGCTTTGATCCAGGATGTGGTGGGGCGCCTGCAGCCGCTTTTACAGACAAGGGAGATACGAGCCTCTTTGCCTGCTGATTTGCCACCGGTAAAGATAGATTATCTCTACATTGATCAGGTCCTGACAAATCTCCTGGAAAATGCCACGCGCTACACACCACCAGATTCGCCGATTGATCTCAGCACGGCAGTGAAAAATAACTTCATACTTGTCAGCGTCGCTGATCGCGGCCCGGGCATTCCTGCCGGTGAGCGCGAGCGCATATTTGACAAGTTCTACCGCATACTTGGGAGCCAGCGCGATACGAGAGGATCGGGATTAGGTCTTGCTGTCAGTCGTGGGCTTATTGAAGCTCACGGAGGGCGTATCTGGGTAGAGGCGCGTGAGGGGGGCGGCTCTGTGTTTCGTTTCACGCTTCCGCTTGAGAACATAGAAGAGGGACATTTCCATGATGAATGAAGACGCGCACATTCTGGTAGTCGATGATGATATTGGTATTCAACGCGCTCTACAACGCAGCTTGAGCGCCTATGGCTATCAAGTGAGCACTGTCAGCACCGGTGAGGAGGCGCTGGAGGAAATTGCTCGGAAACGTCCCGACCTTGTTTTACTCGACCTGGGATTGCCCGGCATGAGCGGTCTGGAGGTGTGTGAGAAGATACGCACCGGGTCCAATCTTCCGATCATCGTGCTTTCTATTAAGAACTCGGAACAGGATAAAGTCCGCGCGCTTGATCTTGGTGCCGACGATTACGTCTCCAAACCCTTTGGAATCAACGAGGTTCTCGCTCGCGTTCGTGTGGCGCTGCGCCATGCTACGCAGCGATACTCTGAGACGGAACAGGTTGTGAAAGCAGGTTCTTTGACGATTGACTTTACGAAACGAAAAGTGCTGGTAGATGGACGTGATATCAAGCTTACACCGACCGAATATGAATTGCTGGCCGCCCTGGTGCAGCACAGCGGCAAGATCATGACGCGCCATATGCTGCTCTCTCAAGTGTGGGGGAATGGTTACGAAGCGGACGCGCATTATCTGCACGTTTATGTGGCTCACCTGCGGCAAAAGATCGAACCAGACCCGGCGCATCCATGCTTTATATTGACCATCCCTGGCGTCGGTTACCGCTTCAACTCAGAATTCTAGGTTGACACCCTATTCCTATTGCTCATTTTGAGCAAACATTGAGATGCCGCATTATTCTTCTTAGTTCATCTTGATACGAAAAGCGCGATAATTGCTGTAAAGGTAAGATCAGTCAGTGGATTAGTGTTTAGAGGCACTGCCCATGACGAGGCTCATCACGCTTTCGTGTCACATCCTTCTTATACCAGGGCCAGAGAGAGCCTGGCTCCTCAGTTCGGAAGTGGCAACAGACTTCGCAGGATGAGCCTTTGAGTGAGGAAATGTCCTGAAAAGGAGCCATGTATTATGCCTGGAGCACAGATTCTCCTGGTAGAAGATGACGATGTTCTCTGTGACGTTATTGGACGAAATTTGCATGCACGCGATCATACAGTGACCATGGCGCTGGATGTGCAAAGCGCGGTTGAATACTTGCGCACAAAGGAATTTGACCTCATCGTGCTCGATATCAACCTGCCAGACCAGACGGGCTGGGATGTATTACGTGTGGCACGCCAGAAAGGATACATTCATCCAATTGAGGAAGATGGGAATAAGCTGCCGGTAGTAGTGCTCTCGGCAGTACGAGTAAGTCCTCACCGGCTGGCTGAATTCCGCCCATTGGCCTACCTGCCGAAACCGTTTCCTATGGATGCGCTGCTGCGCCTGGCTGCCGGGGCTGCACAGCACGGGAAAGCTTCCTCACATAATGAGGAAGCAGATGCAGAGGGTTCTGAGAACCCTCAAACAAACGAGGAGGAATTACATGCTTGATGTGATTATCATCCTGGTCACCATTATCACGTTTGTCGCGTTCATCGGTTTCACCGAGGGCTGTGAGCGCCTGTAGCAAAAGAAAGAGGGAAAGTCATGAACACCCCGCTGGAGTATATCCTGGTTGGCATCGTCACACTGGGTGTACTCATCTATCTGATTATCGCGCTACTAATGCCCGAAAAATTTTAATAGTGTCTTTTTCAACATAAGTGAGGTAAAGAATTATGCCTGTAACACTCAATAGTGTCCTGCAGGTAGCCATCTTCCTGGTGATCGTGCTGCTGCTGACCAAACCGCTTGGCCTGTATATGTACAAGGTTTTCAATGGGGAGCGCACCTGGCTCTCGCCAGTCTTTGTCCCCATGGAGCGTTTTTTCTACCGGCTCAGTGGAGTCAACCCGGAGGAGGAGCAGAAGTGGACAGGCTACATGATCTCCATCCTGATCTTCAGCGTGGTAGGCATGTTGCTCCTATATGCTTTCGAGCGCACCCAGCAGTGGCAGGGGCCGTTCTTCAATCCGCAGGGCTTGCCCAACGTCGAGCCGCAGCTGGCCTTCAACACAGCTGCCAGCTTCACCACCAACACCAACTGGCAGAACTATACTGGCGAGCAGACCATGACCTACCTGACGCAGATGGCCGGTCTGTCCTTTCACCAGTTCGTTTCAGCAGGTGCCGGCATTGCGATGGCCGTGGCGCTGGTGCGCGGGTTAGCGCGCCGCAGCACCCAGCACCTGGGCAACTTCTGGGTAGACCTGACACGCGCTACACTCTACGTCCTGCTGCCTATCTGCGTGGTGGTCGCGCTGATCTTCGTCTCGCAAGGCATGATCCAGAACTTCAATGCCTATACTGTCGTACATACCCTCAATGGGGGAATGCAGACAGTCGCCCAGGGGCCGGTAGCTGCTATGGAGGCAATCAAGGATCTGGGAACGAACGGCGGCGGCTTCTTCAACGTCAACTCGGCGCACCCTTTCGAGAATCCCAATGCCTTCACTGCCCTGATCATCATCCTTGAAGAGATCTCTATCGGCGCGGGCCTGTTCTATATGTTTGGCAAGTGGGTTGGCGATACGCGCCAGGGCTGGGTGTTGTGGATTGCCTCGGCCATTCTGTTTGTCGTCGGTCTGTCGATTGTCATCCCTGCCGAGCAGGCCGGCAATCCTATCCTGACCAGCCTGGGAGCGAACCAGCAGGTCAGCACGACACAGATGGGCGGCAATATGGAGGGCAAGGAGGTGCGCTTCGGCATCACTATCTCTTCGTTGCAAGAGGTGACTACGACCGCCACTTCGACCGGAACCGTCATGAGCTTCCACGACAGCTACACGCCGCTGGGTGGGCTGGTGCTCATTGCCAACATGGCACTTGGTGAGATCATCTTTGGAGGGGTTGGCGCAGGACTATACTGCATGATCATGTTTGCCATCATCGCGGTCTTCATTGCGGGTCTGATGGTGGGTAGAACACCAGAATACCTGGGCAAGAAGATCGAGCGCAAGGAAATCATGATGGCGGTGCTGGCGCTGCTTGTCTCACCCCTGGTGATCCTGGGATTCTCCGCCGTTGCCATCGTACTTCCGGCGGGTATGGCCGGGCTTACGACGGGAGCCAATAATCTGGGGCCGCATGGCCTGACCGACATCCTGTACGCCTTCACCTCGACCAATGCCAACAACGGCTCGGCTTTCGCCGGGTTGAACGGCAATAATCCTTTCTATAACTGGACGCTGGGCTTCGCCATGCTGATCGGACGTTTCGCCGAGGTCATTCCCTTGCTGGCTTTAGGGGGAGTGCTCGTCAAGAAGAGGGTCGTGCCGGCGAACCTGGGTACTTTTCCGACCACAGGACCGCTGTTTGTTGGATTGTTGATCGGTGTGATCCTGATCGTGGGCGCGCTGACCTTCTTCCCGGCCTATGCGTTGGGGCCAATTGTTGAACATTTGCTGATGCTGCAGGGGAGGACGTTCTAAGATGCAGACCAATCAAACACAGCCTCAGATAGAGTCCGATAGCTTAGAAGTCAAACAATGGAAGACGCGACGCAAAGGGGATATCTCGATCTGGGACCCCAAGATCATCCGTACCGCCATCCCGGCATCGTTCCAGAAGCTCGACCCGCGCGTGCAGGTCAAGAACCCGGTTATGTTCGTGGTAGAGGTCGGTAGCGTTATCACCACTATCGAATTCGTGCGCCTGCTCTTTACCCGGCCCAGCGCTGGCTTTACCGGCAGCCAACTCGTGGCCGAGCGACTCTTCGTGCTGGCGGTGGCCATCTGGCTCTGGTTCACCGTCGTCTTCGCCAACTTCGCCGAGGCAATGGCTGAGGGACGCGGCAAGGCGCAGGCTGAGACGCTGCGCCGGGCACGCACCACGACGATGGCCAAACGCCTCGCCGGTCCCGACCGCTTCGGACCCGTGCAGGAAGTCACGGCCCCCGAACTGCGCAAGGGTGATCTGGTGCTCGTCGAGGCCGGCGATGTCATCCCTGGCGATGGGGATGTGGTAGAAGGTGTGGCCTCTGTCGATGAGTCGGCTATCACCGGCGAATCGGCCCCGGTCATTCGTGAGAGCGGCGGCGACCGCTCCGCGGTCACAGGTGGTACGCGCGTCCTTTCCGACTGGATCGTGGTCAAAATTTCGGCGAACCCTGGCGAAACGTTCCTGGATCGGATGATCGCGCTCGTGGAGGGCGCGAAGCGACAGCGTACACCCAACGAGATCGCTTTGAATATCCTGATCTCCGCCCTGACCATCATCTTCGTGCTGGTGGTCGTCTCCCTTGAGCCATTCGCCATCTACTCAGGGCAGGCCGTCTCAGTTACCACGCTGATCGCGCTGCTCATCTGTTTGATCCCTACTACCATTGGTGGACTGTTATCGGCCATCGGCATTGCAGGCATGGACCGGCTGGTGCAGCGCAATGTGCTGGCGATGAGCGGGCGCGCGGTGGAGGCGGCAGGCGATGTCGATGTGCTGCTCCTGGATAAGACTGGCACCATCACTATCGGCAACCGCCAGGCCACGCGTTTCATTCCGCTGCATGGAGTAGACGAACGCGACCTGGCCCGTGCCGCGATGTTGTCCAGTCTCTCGGATGAGACGCCCGAAGGTCGCTCGATTGTCACGCTGGCGAAGGAAAAATACGGGTTTACCGACGAGATCGATTCCTCTGCTACCTTCATTCCGTTCTCAGCCACTACACGGATGAGTGGTGTCGACCTGGATGGTGCTCATGCAGGCAATGGTGCTGTACCTGTGCATTCTATTCGCAAAGGTGCCTCCGATTCGGTTGCTGCTTATGTGGCCGAACATGGGGGCAATAGCAGTGACGAATTGAAAGTGATTGTCAATGGCATCGCCAGCGCCGGCAGTACGCCACTCGTTGTAGCTGAGACGGAGCCTGGCTCCAACGGTACAAAGGAGCGCGCGCGGGTGCTGGGAGTGATCGAACTGAAAGACATCGTCAAGGGTGGGATGCGGGCGCGCTTCGATGAACTGCGCAAGATGGGCATCCGCACCATTATGATCACCGGAGATAACCCGCTGACCGCCGCGGCCATCGCTAAAGAATCGGGCGTCGACGATTTCCTGGCACAGGCGACACCTGAGACCAAAATGAAGCTGATTAAAGAGCAGCAGAGCGGCGGGCGTATGGTGGCCATGACCGGCGACGGTACCAACGATGCACCGGCCCTGGCGCAGGCGGATGTAGGTGTTGCCATGAATACCGGCACGCAGGCGGCCAAAGAAGCCGCCAATATGGTGGATCTCGATTCCAACCCGACCAAGCTGATCGAGGTGGTCGAGGTGGGCAAGCAACTGCTGATTACTCGAGGTGCGCTGACCACGTTCAGCATTGCCAATGACGTGGCGAAGTACTTCGCCATCATTCCGGCGGCTTTCTCGATCACGTACCCGCAGTTGCAGGCCTTGAATATCATGCACCTGGCAACACCGCACAGCGCGGTACTCTCAGCTGTGATTTTCAACGCTTTGATTATCGTAGCCCTGATTCCCCTGGCCCTACGGGGCGTGAAATACCGGGCCATTGGAGCAGGACCACTGCTACGGCGCAATCTGCTGATCTATGGCATTGGCGGCATCATTGTCCCGTTCATTGGCATTAAGGCCATCGACCTGATCTTGCAGGTGCTACACCTGACTCTATAAGCAAAGGATACAAAGGATAGATAAAATGAAGACGTTTTTGATCAAGTACCTGCGCCCGGCGGTGGCGCTGGCGATAATTCTGACCATCGTGACCGGGTTCCTCTATCCAGGAGTGGTAACAGTGCTGGCGCAGGTACTCTTTAACCACCAGGCGAACGGAAGCTTACTCTGCAATGCGCAGGGCCAGGTAGTCGGCTCCGAATTAATCGGGCAGTACTGGACGCAGCTGAAGTACTTTCATGGACGGCCTTCGGCGACTGTCAACCCGGTGACAGAGAAGCCTGAGCCTTACGCAGCCGATAATTCATCGGCTTCGAACCTTGGTCCGACGAACGCGGCGCTTAAGCAGGATGTGCAGCAACGCATCGCGGCATTACAGGCGGAATTCAAGCAGGAGCATCTGCCGGTTCCTGCTGGCTCAGTGCCGGTTGATCTAGTCACCGCGTCCGGTTCGGGGCTAGACCCGGACATTTCGATTGCTGCGGCGATGTACCAGGTGCCGGTTGTGGCGGCCGCACGCGGGATGAGCCAGCAAGCGGTCATGAATCTGATCACATCCAACGAGACGGGACGCTTCCTGGGCGTCTTCGGCGAGCCATATGTCAATGTTCTCACGTTGAACCTGGCTCTGGATGGGCCGAGCGCGAATGTACACCAGTGTTAATGCTGCTGGACTGGAACGCAGCATGATAAGATAGGGTCATGATGGCTGAGCGACTACCTGACGAAGAACAACATAGGCGAGAGGAAGGGCGGCCCGACCCGGAGGAACTGCTCAGGCGCTATGGCTTGCGAGATAGCGACCTGGCCGCACCTTCTCCTGGCATGCCGTCGGAGAGTGGGCAGAATCAGAATGTCCTTACTCCCAGCCGGGTAACCTACCCACACCGGCGCGGTCGGCTGCGCGTCTACCTGGCGGCGGCAGCTGGAGCAGGGAAGACCTATGCTATGCTCAATGAGGGGCACCGCCGCGAGGGACGAGGCACCGATGTGGTGATCGGCTATGTTGAGACGCACAAGCGCTCACAAACCGAATCACAGATTGGGGACCTGGAGATTATGCCGCGTAAGAAAGTGACGTACCGCGGGGTGACGCTCGAAGAAATGGACACCGAGGCAATTATTGCCCGGCATCCGAAAGTCGCGCTCATCGATGAACTTGCTCATACGAACGTCCCGGGTTCCAAACATGCCAAACGTTACCAGGATGTATTGGAGATTCTGGATGCAGGCATTGATGTAGTAACGACGCTCAACGTGCAGCATCTTGAGAGCCTCAACGATACGGTGGCCAGTATTACCGGGGTGCGTGTGCGTGAGACCTTACCCGACTGGGTGCTGGACGGGGCTGACGAGGTGGAACTGGTCGATATCTCGCCATATGCTCTTCGCCAGCGCATGAAGCACGGAAATATCTATCCTCCAGAGCGCATTGATGCAGCTCTTAACAATTTCTTCCGTGAGGGGAATTTGACGGCGCTGCGCGAACTGGCATTGATCCGCACTGCTGAAAAGACAGAATCCCAGCTGCAGGAATACATGACCGAGCATAAGATCGAGAAGCTATGGCCCGCGAGCGAACGGGTGCTGGTGGGTTTCGACACTCGGCCACAGAGCCGCCAGATCATCCGTGATGCCTGGCGGCTCGCCCATGGCCTGCATGCCGATCTCATTGCCGTCACAGTGCAGCCGGAGGGCTATATGGCTTTCACAAGCAAACTTATTGGATTACTCAAGTATGGTAGTAAGGCTAAGAAGCACAGGGAAGAGGCTCTGCAGCGCCTGGAACAACATGCTTTGCTCGCAGAAGATCTCGGTGCCGAAGTCATCCGCACCAGTAGCAACGATATTGCCAGGAAGCTCGTCGAGGTGGCCCGTGAAAACCATGTGACCCAGTTAGTGCTTGGCCAGCCCGCACGCAGCCGCTGGGAAGAGCTGCTGAGAGGCTCCATTATCAATCGTGTGTTGCGCCTGAGTTCGGAAATTGATATTCATCTTGTACCCCAGGAAAGGGAAGAATAGGTAGGCATAAATTTCCTATATCCACAGATGCGCAATAACCCATACCACGTAGATACAGAGCAGTACCAGGCCAGGTACACGCCCAAAATGCCGTTTCAATACTCCAAAAAGCATACCCAGTGTGAGCAGGATCGTGAGTGGCATATCCAGGAATAGAATCGAGCGGTCAGAGAGCAGTCCTTGCCAGAACAACAAAGGCAACGCTATGCCAAGCGCCAGATTGATGCTGTTGCTGCTAAAAATTTCTTCTACCGATGCGGCGGCTTCATTTGTGCGTGCCAGGCTCACTGCCACGACAGTATTGGGCAATGATGTAGCCACAGCAAGTATCACTAAACCGGTAAATACCGAAGGCAGATGTAGATCAGCAGAAACAACCTCCCCACTCTGTACCATCACTACGACGCCCAGCAGGGCTATGCCAAGTGCGAGCACAACCTCAGCGCTTAACCTGAAGATGTGAATGGATGGTGATCTGCTCAGATGAGCCTGGCTATGAGTAGCCAGCGGTGATGCCGGTCCCGGATGAGAACGCCTGAGAATATGCACAATGAGCCAGGCGAATATCCCCAATACGATCAGGTTTGCAAGCAGCGTGAGAATGTGTGCCGGACCTGTCTCCCAGCTTTTAACGATTGACGGTGTCGTTGGAAGTAAAGCAATTACTGCCTGGATTCCAAGCGTGATGGCCAATGCATACCAGCCGATGCCACGCGCATCCTGTGCTTCTTGAGCATTGAGCGTTATACCGGAAGTTTCATACGAGGCCAGCGCGCAGAGACCAAGGATAATAGCAATGTTGTAAATACTCGAACCCACAATGATACCTATGCCAACGTCGGCATGACTTGTGACGATGGCATCTATAGAAGCTGCGTAATTAGGGATATTGGCTCCAATTGCGCTGAGCAGGCTCAGTATGCCTATCGAGAGGCCAAAAAGCTCGCACAGCGCCTCAAGCCGGCGTGTAAACCAGGCCGCAGCCCCCATCACAATGAACAATGAGGCGAAAAAGAGGAGCAGCGCAACCGGTAGTTGTGTGATTATCGCAATTCCTCCACGTAAGAAAAGTACCGGAGGGATAGAGCCTTGTACCTGTCCTCGCAGTATATCATAATGGCGTTTTCAAAACAAAAAAGCAGCTTTCCTAAGCATCTTTTGAGCGTCTTTCTATGTTTCATGAGTATTCTTTGAGAATATCACTGCTACAGTATAAAAGGAAACGATAGCAACCATAGCAAGGATTAGCTATAGGGACAGCGCCTTGTGCCTGTCCTGCTCGGGGGCTCAGAACAGTCCTGTAGTGGCAGAGTCTGGCGCCTGTCATTCCGGGGATTACAGATTCGAGGTAGATATTCTTATGCATGAAATAGAACGCATTCCGCAACTACCAGGGCAAACAGAAACACCCTGGCAAAAATATCTCATCGATAGCCTGCTGGCTGTGGGAGGAACGTTAGCCGTTACAGGCATTATTTACGCTTACCATTTATATCCAACCATTCCCAACATATCGATTGTCTACTTACTGATTATTCTGCCCCTGGCGACTAAGCGTGGTCGTTATTCAGCGCTACTGGCTTCTGCGGTTGCCTTTCTCTCGTTCGATTTTTTTCTCGTGCCGCCATTGTATACCTTTAACATATCCCGTTGGGAGGAATGGATTGCCCTGTTTGTCTTTTTGGTAACGGCCCTGATTGCCAGCCAGCTAGCAACAGTATCACGGGAAAGTATCGAACAGGCCTGGTTACACGAGCGTGAGGCACAGATCCTTTATGAAGTTGGACGTGTCCTCAATATAACGGACAGACTTGATGAACAACTCAATAGCATTGTCCTGGCTCTCGAACGGGTATTTCACCCATGGGGTGTGCGCGAGTGCGCATTACTGCTCCCTGACGCGGACGGCAGACTACACGTTCAAGCAGATGCTCCCATTCGCATCGAGCAATTTACCCTGTCGCCTGATGAGTTAATGGTAGCGCAAGAAGTGCTGGTCCAGGGAACTATGAGGGAAAAGAACCAGGCCTCATTGGCTTCTCAGTCCACTTCTTCGGGCCAGAATCTGATCTTGTATTTGCTTCCCCTTAAGACCGCTAATCGCGTACTCGGTGTGCTTTGTTTGCGTGCTGACCATGAAGCGCCGTGGATTACGAGCGCGCAACATCCCCAGGAAGGGCCGAATTTTGAACGTGCTACCTTTTTAAGAATGTTTCTTGATCAAGCCATCCTGGTAATTGAAGAGGCACGCCTGCGCACACACGCCATCTCAAACAACGAAGGTTGACGTGCCACTAAACGGTTGCGATAACCCTCTCCGGCTCTCTCGTTTCTCCACTATTGACTGAAGAATGATGTCCAGGGCTTAGCACCAGCACTTCGCATGGCGCATTCTTCAACACATAATCAATCGCCGGGTTCACCTGCTGCACGTTTCCTCGCCCTCGGATAGATGTCCTCGCGATGAGGATTATATCCACCGCTTCCTCCTCTGCCTCCCGCACAATCGCTGCCCCCGCATTGCGCGCCTTCAGAATGCGGCGGCTTATTCTATGGCCATTTTTAGTTCCGCATTGGTGCGCTACAGCCTCGGCGCGTTCCAGCAATTCAAGGGCGTACTTTTCATCTTCTTCCACATGCGCGTTTATCGGTAATGTAAAGGGCACTTCGATCACCGCCAGCAGGACCGCGCTGCCATTTCTCTGCCGTATCATTTGGGCCGCTAATGCAACGATGCGATCTGTGGCCTCACTCTTCGCTAAAATCGGCACAAGTATGCGCGTCATCCTGTTCACCGAACGGATTGCCTGGTGTGCAGTCCTGGTGCGTTCCGTCTCCTTCGGCAGTCGTAACATCCAACCAAGGACTCCTACAATAGAGGCCATAAACGCTATAGCGATCAGTACACCGATGAAAGTGATCTGTAGCGCATTAGTAGCGGCTGCCATGTTGTTCATTACCAGCATATCCAGGCTCACTTTCTTTTCCGCGACGATATGCCTTGATTTTGTTTATTCTGCGCATAAGCACGTAACCTCACCACACCCAACGCCACAAAAGCCATGCCAAGCACAATCAATGTCCACGCCTGCAGGCCGAACATCGCCGCTCGCATCATGATGATCAGGCCCAGCGGAATAATCAGCACGCTCACCAGTACCCGGTAGCGTTCGCGCAAAGATGATGGCTGTGATTGCTGCTTCATGCTTTTCCTCCTTTGTGCTTCCTGTTGTGATTCCCATTCGAAGGCAGTGGAACATCCAGCACCTGCGTTCCAATCGGCAACTTGCTCTCGATCTCCCGCTCTCCGTGCAGGCGGCGTTTGCGTGCTAAATTCTCTTTCAGCTCATCGGCAAGCTCATATTCGCCCGCGTCTTCATACACATGCATCTGCTCCTTTTCCCAGTTCCGTTCCAGCGACTTTGTCACCGGCAGTTTATTGCGCCGCCGGTGCCAGATGTAGATCAGCAAGCCCATAATAATCCAGGCCGGGCCCGCGATGCGCCCAATCGCATGTGTCAGAACAACCAGCGCCAGAATGCTGCTGATGCCCAGGAAGCCCAGGACGCCGACGATAGGCAAGAGGCGAGTTTCACCATCTTTGCCCCGGAAACGCAGATTCAAAGGCACTTTAAATGGTCGTGGTGTCCACGGGTCGATAAAACGTAGCACCAGCAACGAGACGAACACCAGCATGTAAGCGGTCGCAGCTCCAAATGCATACATGTTGCCAAGCACATCGTAAGCGTTGGGTGATAAACCCGCCAGCCACAGTTCTATCAGCGCAATGCCGGAAAAGACCACCAGTGTGCGAATCGGCGTGCGAAACTTCGGGTGTACCTTTGAAAACCAGCGTGGCAGCAAGTCGAATCGCGCCATCGAATAAGTGATGCGGGAAGCGCCGAATACCCCTGCATTGGATGAAATCAGCACCAGTGTTGCTCCTAGCATCGCTACATACGGCCCGGCGACCAGGCCCAGCACGGGTATATGGCTGGCCAGCCACGCAATAGGGTCGCCATTGTGTTGAGCAAAGGATTGCCACGGCAGCATCGCCAGGCTCAAATTTGAAAAAGCCAGCGCGTAGATCAATACGGTCAGAATCAATGCGATTGATGTGCGTGGCACCACCTTACCGGGGCGAATGGTCTCCTGGCTTGCCTGGCTGATCGACTCAAGCCCTACGAACGAGATGATCGCCAGCGAGGCTCCATATGCCAGGTGAAATGGATCAGGCCATTGCGTGAGCATCTGGTGAACGAGCATCGACGGATTGAACGCGAAAAGGAAGCCGAAGAACAGGATCGATGATTCGCTGATCACATCGAGCGCGCCCAGAATCTCGTTAAATTTTGAAGATTCGCGCACGCCGATAATATTCAGGCACGTCAGAAAGACCACAAAGATCGTAGCTTCTAGAATCAAAAAGGGTTGTACTCCCGGAAAGGTAATGCCAAGCAGGCTCATATTTATATGGGTATCAAGTGCCGGGATGAAGAAATTGATATAGCCGGCGGATGCCAGGGCAAAGAGCGAGATATCGATGGTAAAATCGAGCAGCACTGCCCAACCGGCTACAAATCCCCAGAAGTCGCCTAACCCGCGCAGAACGTAGAATTGACCCCCTCCGGCCATGGGATAGGCTGCCGCCAGCTCTGTATAGGCCAGGCCAACCATCACGTAAACCAGGCCCGCAAAAAGAAAGGCGACGTTTGTAGCTCCTTGAGCCGCCGCCATCACAATGCCGAGTGCCACGTACACATCGGCTCCTACATCCGCGTATCCCCAGGTATATGAGCCCCAGACGCCAACAGCGCGTCTCAAACTATGACTTTCTTGTTCTGTTTCGGCAACTGCGCCGGATGCAACAGCCGCGTCCGGCGCCGTTTTGCTTGCCATAGATATTCCTCCAGAATGATCATAGGGGTGACCCTTGTGGTCGCCCGCTCTTGCCGGCTGGGACAGACAATGCTGCTGGCAGTACAGCATTCAGTCTTATTTGATGGTAATGGTATAACACTTCTTGTGTTTCAGGCTCAAAAAATGCTCAAGAAGTTCGTTAAAACTCTCAAAAATGCTCAAGAAAGGGATTTTCTCCGGCAAATTTACTTGATAGGGAAACTGATAACTGACTATACTGGAATCAGCTACTTTAGCCTATATCTCGCTTGCTTGACAGGCGTTAAAGAACAGAGGGTGCTATCAATGGACGCTGAAAACAGCCAGGATAAGCCAATCCAGAAGGACGATGAGGCTAGCAGCCTCACCGATCAAAACGTGATCCTGGTTGAGGAGGATGACCCGACGCTTTTGTCTCGTAAGGAGGTCTTAAGAGGCAGTTTGCCAGGTAATGAGCGTGTGCGCATCGTGCGTCCAAATCAGCGCGCGTTTCGACGCTTAAGCACAGGTATGCTCGAAGCGACCGAGTTAACCCAAACCCCACAGGCTGGTTTATCGCGTGGCATATATAGGATCCGTCGCCTGCTGATCGGGCCTGCACTGACCAACGCCCAGGGGGAACATGAGCGCCTGACAAAATTCAAAGCCCTGGCCGTTCTTTCGTCCGATGCCATATCTTCGGTGGCATACGCGACCGAAGCCATTCTCATCACCCTGGTGGCAGCCGGGTCAGGCTATCTGGGACTGACTCTGCCGATTAGCTTTGCGATAGTCCTGTTGCTGGCTATCGTCGCCACCTCCTATCGCCAGACCATTCCCGCCTATCCCAATGGCGGCGGCTCATATATCGTAGCGAAAGATAACCTTGGCACGCTGCCGGGCCTTGTTGCTGCCGCTTCGCTGATGATCGATTATGTGCTAACCGTCTCCGTCAGCATCTCTTCCGGTGTGCAGAATCTGGCCTCGCTTTTTACCGTGCTGGGGCCACACGTCGTCATCATTGATGTCGCGCTGGTCATTCTCGTCACTATTGTGAACCTGCGAGGCGTGCGCGAATCTGGCTCCATCTTTTCAATCCCTACCTACATTTTCATTGGCAGCGCGCTGTTGTTGATTATCGTAGGTGTGATCAAATCCTTTTTTATCCAGCACAATCCTGTCATTGGGCATTTCCAGTATGTGAAAGCCATCGAACCAGTTACCATCTTTCTGATTCTCAGATCGTTTGCCTCTGGTTGTTCGGCGATGACGGGCGTGGAAGCAATTTCTAATGGCGTGCCAGCTTTCAAAAGGCCGGAACCGCGCAATGCAGCGATCACATTGACCTGGATGGCTGTAATTCTTGGTACCCTCTTCATCGGCATTACTTTTCTGGCCACATCCTTTCATGTTGAGGCGAACGCGGCTGGCAATCCTACCGTCATAGCCCAGATAGCCGCTGAGGTATTCTCAGGGCCGCTGTACTTCATGTTCCCGATCTTCCAACTTGCCACCCTGCTGATTTTGACACTGGCCGCCAATACCAGCTACTCTGACTTCCCGCGCCTGGCCTCGCTGCTGGCGCGAGATCAATTTCTGCCACACCAGTTCTCCTTCAGGGGTGATCGCCTGGCCTTCTCTACGGGTATCATCTTTCTGGCGGTTCTGGCGAGTCTGCTACTGGTTGTCTTTAACGGAAATACGACACAACTCATCAACTTGTATGCCGTCGGTGTCTTTATGTCGTTCACGCTCTCACAGAGCGGAATGGTGCGTCACTGGTGGAGATTACGCCGCACGCAGAAGGGCTGGCAGCGCCGCCTTGCCATCAACGGACTGGGCGCATTTACTACACTGGTAGTGAGCCTGGTGATAGCGTCAACAAAATTTCTCGAGGGTGCCTGGATCGTCGTTCTGCTGATTCCCTTGCTGGTGCTGATGTTTGTTGCCATCAACCGTCACTACCAGAAGGTGGAGCGGGAACGCGTCGTCGATATTCCGATCCACCCAAGGGACATTCGCCATCGTCTGATTGTGCCCATTGCCGGATTAGACCGGGCCGCTATCCAAAGTCTTGCCTACGCACGCTCAATCACACCGCATGTCACTGCTGTGCATATCGCAATCAATGAGGATGATGCTACCCGGACCCGTGATGCCTGGCAACAGTGGCAAAAACAACTGAGCGAGGATGAAGAGACGCACCTGATTATCATAGAATCGCCGTACCGTTCGCTGACGCGGCCCCTGCTGGCTTACATTGATACCGTCCATGAACTCTTCCCCAATGATACGCTGACCGTGATTCTGCCGGAATTTGTCGTTTCACACTGGTGGGAAGGCATTTTGCACAATCAAACGGCTCTGCGCCTGAAAGCGGCCCTGCTCTTCAGACCAGGAATCGTCGTGACGAGCGTTCCGCAGCATCTGAGAAGCCGAATCAAGAAGTAGGGATAGGTGCCTGGCGCCCATCCTTGACAACGCCTGTACCCATTCCTGGCTGTAGGGACAGGCACCAGACCCTGTCCCTACAGCATTGCTCAATTTGCCATGAGAGACCTGGTGATGCTCCAGAAGTTCCCAGAACGGGAGACGCCCACGTGATCTCTGGAGCGCGTGAGAGATTCTTCCCCGTTCACTCCGCTCAGGGCTTCGGCTCCTGCGCTCAGAATGACAGGCTCCCTCATTCTGAGCGCAGGGAAGAATCCCCGACCAACCTGTGAGAAATCCAGCAGAAGAAACCCCTCGACGCGGTGATGCATCTATGGTAGACTTATTTTGCTCTGAAATGGGCATGATGTGGGGTGATACAGGGTACCTGCAAGACTGAGGAGTCACCATGAATGCTCAAGGCACACATGCTTTTAAAGATACGCAGCCGGCCCGTCTGATTGCAGTAGGCAATCGGATCAATCTGCATGCCGCGGTCAGCGAAAATAGTTTTTCAGAGGAGTTAGAGCGCATTATTGGGCTGGCTATGGAACACCTTGCGCAGGACCGACCCAACCTGGTCGTGCTGGGTGAGATCCTGGGATTGCCACTTGCATTAACCGGAAAACGTGGCTATTTATCCCGGCGCATGCATACCTCGAATGTGGCAATGAGCATGCTGGCCCTGGCATATGGCCGCCGTATATTTCATTATCGTCGAATGTACCCAAATATTTCTCTTGTACGCGCCTTGCTGCTCTCGCTCTCAGATAGAATGTATCGTCCCTTTACAACAACGCTGAGCCGGCTTGCCGCAAAACATAACATTTATGTATCCGCAAGCACCATAGTTCCACATGTCAATTGTTCAACTTCTCTGACGGATGTTGTCAGATTGGGGCGCCGCACAGAAAGCAAAGTCTACCTGCCGGGTGGGCCAGAAGTGTACAATACCGCATTCTTGTGGGGGCCGGATGGAACGCTGATCGGGACGACTGACAAGGTGTTTCTTACCGAAAGTGAAAAATCAATCCTGGATTTGACTCCTGGAAACCTGGAATGCGTGCAGGCATTTGATACCGAGATGGGGAAGGTCGGTATGGCGATCAGCCTGGATGCCTTTACACCTGAGTACCTGCGGAAATTGGATAGCCTGGGAACGCGGATTGTAATCCAGAATGATGCCAATGATACAATATGGGCAGGGCCTTGCAAAACCTGGGAGTGGCAGCCGCAGGAATGGCTCAACTCTGTGCTTGGTTCCCTGCAAGACGATTATCCCAACCTGTACTATAATGTATGCGCCATGCAGGTAGGAAACTTTTACGATATTCCGTTTGATGGGCAATCCACCATCACGATGAAAAGCGAGGATGAACCCGACCCGCAGTGCAATTTTGTCGGAAACGAGGGATTCGTGCATACCGTTACGGGCAAACCAATGACAGGAGCAATCCTCGCCATGTCGCCCTGGGTTGTTGAAGACCCTATTCGCACAAAACCCGGCTTGACACTCGAGGAACGCCGGGCGGCTCTAGAGCAGGTGGGAAGACAACTCCTGCCGGGTGGCTCGCGTGCCAATCAGTATTGCGAATCGGTGATCTGGGCCGATGTTGAGGTTCCAGTGCCGTAAGCTTGACCCTTGCGCTTTCTTGCCTGAGACGATAGAATAAGAGAGGTTCCACATGTTCGGTGCAGTGGGATCATGCAGGATTGGTTTATCGTCCCCTATCCCAGCCATGCATTCCATGTAGCCCACCCCAAGAAAGGTAGCAAATAAGCGGAATGACCATTATGACCCGACCTCACACCATTGGTGAGTTGCGAGAAAGTGGATATAAAGTTCTCTCTGTCAAAGAAGAGATGCGGAAAAATCTGATCGCGAAGATTCGGAAAGGGGAAGAACTCTTCCCTGGGATTATCGGCTACGAGGATACTGTGATCCCCCAGGTCGAAAATGCCATTCTCTCCGGCCAGGATATCATCTTTCTGGGCGAGCGCGGCCAGGCTAAGACGCGTATGGCCCGCAACCTGGTCAACTTGCTTGATGATGAGATTCCGGTAATTGCCGGGTGCGAAATTAATGATAATCCCTATGAGCCTATCTGTAAGGCTTGCCGCGATAAAGTTGAAGAGAAAGGTGATCGTGTAGAAATCGCCTGGCTGCCTCGTGATATGCGCTATGGCGAGAAGCTGGCCACTCCTGATATCACCATCTCTGATCTTATCGGCGAGGTAGACCCCGTGCGTGTCGCAGAGGGGCGCTATCTCTCCGACGAATTGACGATTCACTACGGCTTGATTCCTCGCACCAACCGTGGCATCTTCTGCATTAATGAATTGCCTGACCTGGCCGAACGTATCCAGGTTGGCCTGCTGAATATTATGGAAGAGCGCGATGTGCAGATTCGTGGCTACAAGATTCGTTTGCCGCTGGATGTCTACGTGGTCGCCAGCGCCAACCCCGAAGATTATACCAACCGCGGGCGTATCATTACGCCATTGAAAGACCGTGTCGGCTCCGAGATTCGCACGCACTATCCGCTCACGACCGAACACGAGATTCAGATCATGGAGTCTGAAAGCACCCACTTCACGACCGAGGGCTTAGAGATCATCTTCCCCCAGTTCATGAAGGAAGTGATCGCGGAAATTACGCAGCAGGCACGTCGCAGCAACGACATCAGCCAGCGTTCTGGCGTTAGTGTGCGTGTCTCCGTCGCGAACTATGAGAACGTTCTCAGCAATGCTTGCCGGCGCGCGTTGCGCCTCAAAGAGCGGCAAGTTGCTCCTCGCGTGAGTGATCTTTCCGCCATCATAGCCTCGACGAGTGGTAAAATTGAGCTTGATACGGTGGGTGATGTCAAAGAGGAGCGCATCGTTCAGAAGCTCATCAATGCCGCAATCCTCGAAGTTTTTGGTGAATACTTTGAAGTGCGTGAATTTGAACAACTGGTAGCGGGCTTCGAGCGCGGCCTGAACGTCCAGGTAGGCGATGATTTGCCATCCATGGAATATGTCACCCAACTCTCGCGGGTTGGTGGTTTGAGCAAAGCCGTCGACAAGCTCAATGGACGAGGTAGCCCCGCCAGTATCGCATCCGCCGTCGAGTTTATCCTCGAGGGCCTGCACTTGAACCGTCGGCTTAATAAGGATGAAGTGAACGGCAAGACTCGCTACCGGCGCTAGGAAATACTTCCATGTTCAAACGCTTTTATAAGAACCGTTACGGTTACTCGCGCTGGGACGGCACCCAGCGCATCGAGGGACTGGATGCCGATGATATCCTCAATGCGCTCTCCGATGACTACATGGAGGGCGGCAACCTGCAGCAGGCGCTTCAACGCCTGATGCGGGACGGCATCCGTACCGAGGATGGCCAGCGTACCATGGGCCTGCGCGAGATGCTCGAGCGTATGCGCAACATGCGCAACCAGCAGCTAAATCGCTATAACATGGCCTCAGGCGTGATGGATGATCTGCGCCAGAAGCTCGAAGAGATCAAGCAACTGGAGCGCCAGGGCATCCAACGCCGCCTGGATAATGGCTCCGGGCAAGATCAGCAATCGTCCCAACCATCGGGCCAGCAGCCGTCCGAGGGGCAGGAGCAGGACGGCCAGCAGCAGCCATCAGGTCGTCCACAGGCTGGGAGCCAGACTCCATCTGGAAGCCAGCAATCAGGACAGCAGGGTGAAAGTGGCAGTCAGTCGGGACAGTCCGACGAGGGCAGCGACGATTTGACGCCTGAGCAAAAGCGCAAGATGCTTGAAATGATTGCGAAGCGCAAGCAGGACTACCTGGATAAACTGCCACAGGATATTCCCGGCCAGATCAAGGGACTCTCCGAATATGACTTCATGGATGACGAGGCGCGCGAGAAGTTCAAGGAACTGCTGGAGAGCCTTCAGCAGCAGATGATGCAACAGTTCTTCCAGGGCATGCAGCAGTCGTTGCAAAGTATGACGCCAGAAGATATCGCCAGGCTGCGCGAGATGATTCGCGATCTCAACAAGATGCTGCGCGAGCGCCAGCAGGGATTGGAACCTGACTTCGACTCGTTCATGCAGAAGTATGGCGATTACTTTCCCGGCGTGAATTCGCTCGATGATCTGATCGAGCAGATGCAGCAGCAGATGGCGGCCATGCAAGGCATCATGGACAACCTCTCGCCGGAGCAGCGGCAAGAGTTGCAGGACCTGATGGAACAACTGATGGGCGATGATCGCATCCGTGTTGACCTGATGGAACTGGCGCAGAATCTCGAAGCCATCGCTCCGATGGAGGATATACGGACGCGCTTCCCATTCCGCGGCGGTGAATCGCTGCCTTTTAACGAGGCCATGCGCATGATGAGCCGCTTGCAGCAAATGGAGGGGTTAGAAGACCAGCTCCAGGAAGCGCGACGACTGGATAACCTGGAAGCCATCGATAGTGAGAAGGTCAAAGACCTGCTAGGAGATGAGGAGTATCAATCAATCGAGCAATTGAAAGAACTCATGAAGGTGCTGGAGGAGGCCGGCTATATCCAGAAGAAAGGCAATCGATGGGAATTGACCGCTCGCGGTATCCGCAAGATTGGCCAGAAGGCGCTCCAGGACATCTTCAACAAGCTCAAGCGTGATGGCTTTGGCCGGCATATCAGTCCATTCAGGGGAGTAGGCGGCGAGCGCACCGATGAAAGTAAGGCCTATCAATTCGGCGATCCATTCCTGCTTGACCTGGAAAAGACGTTAATGAACGCGCTGCACCGCCGCGGTGTAGGCACTCCGGTCACTCTGCAAAAAGAGGACTTTGAGGTGTACCGCACGGAGTTCACTACCCAGTCTTCTACCGTTCTGATGATCGACCTTAGCATGAGTATGGTCTACAATGGGTGCCAACCTGCGGCGAAAAAGGTCGCGGTCGCCCTGGAAAGCCTGATCCGCTCGCAGTTCCCGCGCGACAACCTGTATGTTGTCGGTTTCTCTTTCCTGGCGCGTGAATACAAGCCGGAGGAACTGGTAGAGATGGGGCGCTACGATAACAGCACCGGCACGAATATGGCGCATGGCCTGATGCTGGCCCGGCAATTGCTGGCGCGTCACCGTGGCGTGAACAAACAGATTATCATGATTACCGATGGTGGCCCAACCGTGTGGTTGGAGAATGGTGAATGGCAATTCGGCTATCCGCCAAACCCATTCGCCGAACAGCAGGCACTGTTAGAGGTGCAGCGCTGCACGCGCGAGGGCATCACCATCAATACCTTCATGTTGGAAGATGATCGATGGATGGTTGCTTTCGTCAACCAAATGGCATCGATCAATCATGGTCGTACATTCTATGCAGATAAGAACAACCTGGGTGAATACCTGCTGGTTGATTATCTGAATAGCAAGAAGAAGTTCATTGCGTAATCTATTCGCTGAGGGCTTGCGCCGGCTCGGTCTCGAGCTAACCGCGCAGGAGTTGGAACAGTTTGAGCGCTACCGCCAGGAACTGCTCGACTGGAATACACACATCAACCTGACTGCGATAACGGATCCAGAGGAAGTGTTAGTCAAACACTTCCTCGATTCTTTATCGTTACTGCTGGCTTATGACAATCCTCAGGCGCGTTTGCTTGATATCGGAGCCGGCGCAGGTTTCCCAGGTCTGCCCTTGAAGATTGTGCGTCCGTCGTGGTCAGTAGTATTGTTAGAGGCCACCGGCAAGAAAGTGACCTTCTTGCAGCATGTGATTGAAACGCTGCAACTGAAGGAAGTGGAGGCTGTACATGGACGTGCTGAAGAACTGGCGCGCAAACCCGAATATCGTGCGAGGTTTGATGTAGTGGCAGCTCGCGCGGTTGCTGCTCTACCATCGCTGTTGGAATACGCCGCGCCTTACTGCCAGGTTGGAGGACAGATCATTCTTTTCAAAAAAGGCGAGATCACTGAAGAACTGGAACAGGGAAAACGGGCGGCGAAACAACTTGGCGCATCCTTTAAGTCAGATATTGTTGTGAATTTGCCGGGGCTGGAAGATGGACGACGTCTCCTGGTATGGGAGCAGCAGAAAAGTTGCCCGGGGCAGTTTCCCCGTAGTGGCTCCCAGATGGCGAAGAAACCACTGGGAGAGGATGCAGCTCATGGCTAAATGTACTCTCATTACGAGCAGTCAATGTGCTAGAAATCTGCCCCTGTCGAAGATGCCACCAAAAAAACGGCTTACCATGCGAACAACAAGGGTGATAATCATGCCCTTAAGAATCCATTCCCAGAGGGGTAACTGGCTGTTACGTTTCCTTGCTTTGAACATGGGAAATACCTTTCTCCCTGCACAGAATGTTGCATGCAGATGCTTCATATTGTATTACGTGTGCAAGAGCTAAAAAATAGCAAGCCTGCATACAACTGTGGAAGATAGTTTGGGCTACGGCTTCGTTCATCCCATGCACGATAGTTCTATCAAATTCATGCTCTTCAGACAGAGGATGAGTTTATCGCGAGCATTCAAAGGCTTGAGACACCTCTATGCTGAAGAGCAAAAAGGCGGCGCGTCGTCCTGCTTCAGGTATTTAAAGTCATTCCTGGCTTCTCTTTCGCTACTTCTTTCTCCTCGATGCTCTTTCCTTGCGGCGTCTGTGCGGCCTCGGAAATTTTCTCACGGTACTGGTAGAGGTAGTCGAGCAGTGAATAAGCGGCTTGTGCATTAAGACTTACTTGCTCGTTGGGATTATCTTCGGAAGCAATGCGCAGTTCTGCATTGACGAACTCGAATCTCCAACCATGCACGCTCATCGGCGCAATATTCACCGTATTTTCTGTCGTCTGTGTAACATCCATATCCATGTCATACTCCTTTCTACCAATCGATTGGTATACTATGTCTATCTTCTCCCGCGGAAAAAGCCGCGTATGAGACGGCGCACTATACGAACCACGATGACGACGATGATACTCTCAACGATCCATTCCCAGAGGCGTGACATTATGCCATTGCGCCTGTTTGCCCTGAACATAGCTCTATCTCCTGGCTGCAAAGCATTTTCTGTACAGGTACCTTTTTGTTTAACACGTATGTGAGAGGTAGGAAGTGGCAGAACTGCACTATAAGCTGGACAACCAATCCTTGCCACACTATAATTTAGGCATGATACAGCAACACATTTTTGAAAACCTGGATGTGCCTGAGCGATTCAAATGCCAGATCCTCTCATTTTCGCGCATCGAATGGCCTGAGCTGTTTTCTGGAACGAACAGGTTACGGGATTGGACGACAAAGCCCGAGATGCATCCCGTTACGTTTCTTCTGGAAGAGGAGGGTATCCTTATCAGCCATTTAGAGGTTGTCTGGAAAATGCTTTCCCATGGGCAGGAAGAATATAAAGCATATGGATTGACAGGCGTGTTTACCTATCCAGCCTTTCGGAGACAGGGATATGGCCTGCAACTGGTTCGATCAGCCAGAGATTACATTGAGCGCAAAAGGGATGTCGATATCGTGATCTTTCATTCCACCGTCAAAGGATTTTACGAACAAGCGGGATTTGAACGTATGGATAACCTGATCACTCTTATAGGAGATTTGCTCAATCCTGAGAAAAGCTCCGAAACAGCTTTTATGCTCTTTCTATCCGAAAAAGGGAAACGCGCTAGAAAGAGTTTTGTAACGGGGCCGCTATACTTTGGCGAAAAAACCTGGTAAGGCCTTTTCTTCCCCTTAGAATCTCCAATCGGTGCGCGTGCCAACGGTGCCATATTCCCACGTCATCACGTGTTTCACATGCACGCGGTACAGGTCGCAGTTTTCCTGAAATATCGTATCACTGGCACCACTATGCGGGTCTACATACTTCTCGGCATAAGCAGAGTCGATACGTTTCAACTCTTCCGGGTCTGATACTATCTCCACGTATCCTTCCAGGATGATCACATCATCTCCATCCCCGGCATGGACAACAATCCAGGGCTGTTGAGCGAGATTTTTCGATTTTTGCATATCGCGCCTGCTGATGAAATAGATGCTGGTGCCGTCCCAGACGAACCAGACGGGTACGGCATGGGGACGACCATCCGGGCGCGTTGTACTGATCCAGATGGAGCGCATTGCCTTCAGAGGTAAATCAACTTTGCGTCAGGGAATGTGACCGGGCATGTATCTTTTCCTTACGAGTGCATGCAAAATTGAAACCTATCGTATCGCGTTCCTGGGATAGCGCGCATCATACTCCGGGGTGGCCAGCATATCCTGTACCTGGATCGTCCTACCCCGTTGCGGGCTGACCGAGACCATCGCAATGGGCGTTTCGATCAAGGTTTCCAGGCGTTTCAAGTAATTTTTCGCGGCTGCCGGCAGTTGTTCGTAAGAACAAACGCCTGTGGTATCACACTGCCAGCCTTCAACCTCCTCGTAAACAGGCTCGCAGGCGGCGAGGGCGGTTTGTGTGGCGGGTAGGCTGTGGATGAGCTTGCCGTGAAGCTGGTAAGCGGTACAGATTTTGATGGTTGGAAGTGTGTCGAGAACATCAAGCTTGGTGATGACGGCGGCATCCAGGCCGTTGAGCTGGGCGACAAAGCGACCGGCAACGGCATCGAACCAGCCGCAGCGGCGCTCCCTGCCGGTATTGGTACCATATTCATGCCCACGTTCGCGCATCAATTGGCCGGTGCCATCAAAGAGTTCGGTAGGCATGGGGCCGCTGCCGACACGTGTGATATAGGCCTTGTAGATGCCGATAACGCGATTGATGGAGCGTGGCGGCAATCCTGCACCTGCGGAAGCGTTGGCGGCCATTGTCGAAGATGAGGTAACGAAAGGATAGGTGCCGAAATCGATATCCAGCAGCGCGCCCTGGGCGCCCTCCAGAAGAATGGTTTTGCGCTCAAAGAGCGCATCATGCAGCATTGCCTGGGTATCGGCGATATGCGAGCGTAATTGCTGGCCGTAACCGAAGTACTCGCCATGGATTTCTTCAAGCGAGAGCGGCGGTTGCCCATAGATTTCTGTAATCATGCGATTCTTTTGTTGTAGGATGCTGGCGAGCTTACCCCGGAAAGCGTCGACATCGAGCAGGTCTGCCATGCGGATGCCGATGCGGGCATGCTTATCAACATAGGCGGGAGAAATGCCCCGCTGCGTACTGCCGATCTTGTCCGCGCCACGAGCCTCTTCCTCAAGGCGGTCGAGCAGAAAATGATAGGGCATCACCACGTGTGCCCTTTCACTAATATAAAGCCGGGATGTATCTATACCCCGGCTTTGTAGCTCTTGCATTTCAGCGATAAGGCCCTTGGGGTCCACCACGACACCATTGCCGATAATGCATGTGGTGTTGGGAAAGAGTATACCTGATGGCACGAGACGAAATGAAAATTCTCCTTTCTCATGCACCACGCGGTGTCCCGCATTGCTCCCTCCCTGGTAACGGACGACGAAATCCGCATGCATTGACAACTCATCTACAATCTTCCCCTTGCCTTCGTCTCCCCATTGGGCTCCGATGACTGCTACAACGGCCATAGCGTATTTTCCCTCTCCGCTTCTAGTGTTATCCGATTTGTCCATCTGCTATAGTACGTTATGCGCTTCTCAGGTGTCAAATATTTCCGGTACTACGGTGTTGCCTGCTGGAACTGGAATCGGCCCAGCATGTATTCGAAATATTGCGTATTGGCGGCATCAAATTGGCTAGTAGATGCCTGTAATTCGATAATGTAGGCCAATCCCTGGTGTACGGTAGCGTAGACCTCAATCTGTTCCTGCTGGTTATTTACCTGGTAAGACGCGATTTTATACACCCAGTTTTCGCCAGCAATGGTTGTGCTTGAAGACGATGTTGGCGGCATATAGCCAGGTTGTGAAGCAAAATTATTCAAATCATTATCAACCAGTTGATCTGCTGTACCTGTTGCCGGCCCCGGCGTTTTGAAAGCGGCAAACATATCTGGCGAGGTTGGATTGGTGAACTGTATACCGGTGTTATCTGAAGTGGATGCCTCTTGCCATCCAGCAGGATATTCGACTATATAGCCTTTTTGTGTGCATGTGGTATCACACCATGTGAAACCCGGGTCAGGTGGCGTCGAGGTAGCTGCCGGAGATGGCGATGGTGATGGAGTGGGAGACGGCGTCGAAGAGGCCGTGGGGCTTAACATTGGAGACGGGTTGGATGCCGCCGTTGCCGTAATAACGCTTGTAGGATGGGAAGCCGTTTTGTTATGGGCTTTAGATGAATTATTATGCAGCAGGTAGATCGCTCCAAAAGCGGCAACGGAAATGATTGCGACTGAGAGACAGATGCAAATGATGATGAGGACGGTGTTATTCTGTTTTTTCTGTGGCGGAAAGTCTGGGGGCCTCTGGTAGTTCTGGCCATTGATAAATGGCGGAGGCGGTGAATACATCGTGGGCGGACTTGCATAGTTGCTCGCCTGAAAAGGACTCATAGATTGACGGTACTGATTAGCGCCCGGAAATTCCCCAGGATTTGGCCTACCTATAAACATCTGCGGTTGTTGTGGATAGCCCATCTGAAAGTTCTGATTATTGCTGGCTGCTAAGGAGGACATCGCCTCGGTAGCCTCGTTATAAAAGCCGGACTGCTGCTGTGGCTCAGATGAGGCAATGATGGGCGAACTGGAATATAAGGGCCCAGACGGCGCAGATTGACCGCCTCCATAAAAGGTATGGGAAGGGGAACTTGAAGGATGCATTCCTGAGTTGTATGCATTGGGTATTGAGGGCGGGAGCGAACCATATCCGTTGCTCAAAGCTCCGCTGGGCATTGATTGTGAATTCATCAACTCAGTTGGCTGCGCAGGCGGTATATTAGGTGTTCCACATTGTCCACAAAATGTTTCACCTGGGCCGACCTCATTACCGCAGTTAGGGCATCTCATTGCCATATGTTGCGTTCCTCTTCCCTGTTGCCTCATGAGATTGTTCATTCCATTACCGGCGTCCATTATAGCTCATAGATGTGTTCTTGGCTACCCATTTGACCGAATGTCTCATAAGGGGTTAAGGTATGTCATCGAACGGCTTTTCGGTCACCTCTTCAAAGTGAATAGGGATGCGTCTCAATCCCTCGCCCTCATAATGATGATAGGCTACGAAAGACGAATCCGGCAACAATCGCAAATGACGTTGTACCTGCTGTAATAACGTTGGATTGCGGTCAAATGGTCCGCTAATAATCAACCATATCCAGGGAATCTGCTGTTCAACGTTGACCCGTTTCATATTCTGGCGATCGGTGCTGCTGGCGACGGCCAGTCCCGTCGGATGACTATGATAGACCCCTACAATCTCGCCTGGATGCTCGATGTCAACGGCCAGCAAATCTTCAGGAGCAAATTCGAAGTAAACGGGTGAGTCAAAAATATTGCGCAGGGGATATGCCTGCTCAATAAACCAGTTCCCATCATCATCTCTTCTTCCCAATAGAACCCCGCACGCCTCGATGAACTGGCGTTTATGGACATCCAGCAGCATCGTTTTCTGGGCGCTAATACTGATGTGAACGAACACTCTACTGTTTTCTCGCATATTCTATCAAAGAACGCTTTCTATCCACTTCGAGAGATTTGTGCATATCTTTATACTATCATACGTGGGTGAATTGTGTGAGAATAAACACGACAAGAGCCTTATGTGGTCGGCTCCTGGTGGCTCTTGCGCAACGATGGAGTGGCGATTACTACTGAGACGATGGCTAGAGCAATAATCAATGCCCCGGCAGCATAAGTCTGAAAGTGGCCCCACTCTGTATAGACCAGGCCACCGAGCAGGGGGCCGAGAATCATCGCGATTGACTGGATTGACTGGCCCGCGCCACCTACCCGGCCTTGCTCACCCGGCCCGACCATGCGCGAGGTTAATCCGCGCAGCGCGTTTTCGACCAGCCCACCGGAACCCGCGAAGAGAATGACACCTGCTACGAGCAGGATTGGCGAGGCAAACAGCGCGATGGAACCGAGCAGCAGATAGCTGATTGCTACCAGAATCAATGAACTGATGCTGAGCTTTACATCGCCGAAGATGGTGATCAACCTGCCCACCAGGATGCCCTGCACGACGATATCGACCACTCCTACCGTCGTCGCGATGATTCCTGCTTGAGTAGCATTCCAGCCCAGGCTATCCTTCATCAAAATGGTGAGCGTGGCCTGTAGCATCGCAAACGGCAAGGCGTAGAAAAAAGCGGCCAGCAATAGCCAGCGCAGATTTGCTAGCCGGAACACGTCGTTCATTTGTTTGAGTGGATTCAGGTCGCGTAGCCGAATTGCCGCCACGCGATGCTCTTTGTTCAAGCTCTCGGGCAGGAAAAAGAAACCCCAGGCGATATTGAGCAGGATGACTCCGGCAGCTACGAGAAAGGGTGTGCTATAGTTGACAGTCGCCAGCAGACCACCGATGGCAGGCCCAACCATAAAGCCGACTCCTGAGACGCCGCCGATCATACCGAAGTATTTGCCGCGCTCCTCCGGCTTCGTAATATCGGCGATGTAGCCGAAAAGAACGCTGAAGTTGCCACCCGTCAGGCCATCGATGATGCGTCCCAGGAAGAGTACCCAGAGCGAGGCTCCTAAACCAAAAAGTATGTAGCCGACTGCTGAACCGAGCAGGCAGATGAACAGGATCGGACGGCGTCCAAAACGGTCGCTCAGCAGGCCCAATCCTGGCGCTGCGATCATCTGGCAAATGCCATAACTTGCTGTTAACCATGAGACGACCAGCGCGAGATTGTTCGGATTACTCAGGTGTCGCAATGTCATAAACGGCACAACGGGTCCTACAATCGTCATGCCCATTGTATTTAAAAATGCCATGACCATGAGAAAGAGCAGCGCCTTGCGTCCCGGAGCAGCTTTTGTGCTGTCTGCATTCTCTGTTGGCGTAGAGACTTCTGATACATTCATGTACATGTCCTCCAATCGAATTGCATTGTTTTGTATCATGGTCTCTACTGTACCTGGTGAAAGGACGAACTGGCATCATGCATGAGGATGATTTGCCGGATGATTTTTTAGACCAGTTCAAGCTGCCTGGCAAGGGCGCTAGCCTCGACACGGTTGTTGACGTTCAGTTTGCGATAGATACTCTGTACCTGCGTTCGTATCGTATTGACCGACACGACCAGTTCGCGTGCAATCTCTGCATTGGAGTTTCCTGCCGCGAGCAGACGCAGGACTTTCTGTTCCTGCGAACTTAAAGGCTCTATCAGTACTGTGGTAGGTTGTGTGTTTTGCTCTGATGTGCCGATTTCCCTATCAAAAGCGTGGAGGATGCGACGCGCGTAGGCCAGTACAATTTTCTCGTGTATTTGAGGTAAGCATCCGTGCAAGAGGTTGGCCAGTTCCTCGCCTTCATTGAGGTAAAGGCGCATATAGTTCTCGCCGTGCGTGAGTTTTAATAGTTGCAGTAATTGCTGCTGCGCTTTCTCACGCGATTTCTGTTGGAGATACGCTAGCGTCAGTACCATCCGAATTTCCATCCAGAAGTACAGGTGGCCGCTTTGCTGTGTTGCCGCACTTAAGGAATCGAGCCGCTCTATTGCCTCGCCAATCGCTCCTTGCGCAAGAAACAAACGAGCTTGTAGCAACTGCTCGCGCTGCCGCTGTAGTAATGGTAGAGGTTCTTCACGTTGCTTGATACTTGCAAACCAGCGTTCAGGACCGACGTGGTCACCGCTCATGAGTTGCAAGCGCGTCAGCGTGGCCTGTACTTCTCGATAGAGGTGGTAGCTGTGAGGCGTGCTGAACGTTGTTTTCCCGGTCAACCACGCCAGGAGACGTTGTTGTGCCTGTTTGCTCTGACCCTGCGCGTACTCAATCAGCGCCAGTCGCATCGTTGCCAGGGCCAGAAACTCTTCCACATTCATCTGCTCGCCAATTTCCAGGGTCTCCTGTACAGCCTGCTGTGCCTCTTCCAGATTGTTCCATTGATAGGCAATTTGTGCCAGCCCCAACTGCGAACGAGCAATATCGTCAAAATCCCCCTGCGCCCGGGCCTCGGCCTGCATCTGGTGAAACTGCTCAGCCGCGTGATGAAGCTCTCCCTGCTCTAAACTTACCCAGCTGAGCATGCCGCGAGTCGCACGCGCATAGATGACATTGCCCTGTTGTTCATTAAGTGTCAGTGCCTCAAGCAGGTAGGTGCGCGCGTGTTTCAGCTGCCCGTCAACCATCTCTCCCATTACGACCACCGTCAGAGCAATACTGCGCCAGGTGCGTCCTTCAGGCGGGAGCCATGCCAGCGCCTGTTTGGCCCATGTGACGGCCTGGAGCATTTTTCCTTCTTGACGCGCTAGTAGTGCCCGGAAAGCGAATACTTCGGCCAGCTTCGCGGTGTTATTGGCATCACGCCATTGTTGTTCCGCCACTTGCAGCAGGGAATAAATACGCTCTTTGCGGTCTGAAGCACGTGGGTCTTCCATGAGTTTAAAAAGCAGGGTCATGGCGTAGTGCAAACAAAGGTAGGGGTTGCGTTCCAGCACTTCTTGCGGCAGGCATTCCAACCAGCGATTCAAGCTATACACCTCCGGGATGGTTGGCATAATGCTCTGCTGTTTGTCCTCGATGAACTGCTGGATAAGATTGGCGGAGCGGGTAAAGTCAGCAGCATAAAGCGCGGTTTCAATTGCCTCGACCAGCAGTCCATGCTGCTCGTACCACAGGCTTGCCGCGGCAGCAAGGGCGCGCAATCGCTCATCTCCCAATCGTTTGCGAGCTTCTTGCTGCATTGCATCAGCAAAGAGAGATTGATAGCGTCCCCACTCTCCTGTAGCGTTTAATGGTATCAGAAAAAGATCGCCTCCATATAGTGCCGCGAGCCGCTGCGTGCTGTCATTGCGCTCCAATACCGCATCGCAAAGCGCGGCTGCCAGGCGAGGAAAGATGCATGTCTGTAGCAGAAACTCTTGCAGGTCTTCCGGTAGTGTCCGCAGCACTTCGTTCAGAAAGTAATCCTGGATTCTCCAATAACGGCCTGAAAATGCCTCCAGCGTGTGCTCAAATTCTTGCTCGCTTTTCACAAGAGGCAACGTTCCGGAGAGCAGGCGTATACCCGCGGGCCAACCCTCCAGTTTATCGTATATCTGGCGCAACACTTTTTCTGAAAGTGGGAAAGGGAGTTCCTGCTCGAAAAAAGTGCGCGTCTCTTCTCGCGAAAACCCCAGGTATGGCGGGTAGATTTCCAGCAGCTCGTTACGCGCGCGCAGGCGGGTCAAAGAGAGAGTAGGGTCTCCACGCATAAGCAGGAACACGTGAAACGAAGTGGGCAGGTGCTCAAGGAAAAAAGCGAGTGTTTCACGCAGCGGCGGCGAGCTAATCGTATGAAAATCATCCAGAATCAGGACACCAGGTTGTTCAAGCTGGCTTAACTCGTTCAATAGAGCGATCAGCATCATTTGCAGAGGCTTGAAAGGTGGCAACCGGTTTGCCAGCAACAATTCAAGCGCCTCCTTGCCGAAGTCTGCTTGAAACTTCTGGCAAGCCGCAATGATGTAACGCCAGAAGCGAATGGGATCGTTATCGCCCTCATCCAGGGCAACATAGGCGATACGCGCAACGTCCTGGTCTGTGCCTCTTTCCGCAATCCATTGAGCAACTGCAGTTGTCTTGCCATAACCTGCTGGGCTGGAGATGATGGTCAATTTGTGTTCGAGACCTTTATCCAGCAGTTCCAGCAAATGCTCGCGTTTCAGAAGTGATTTCTGGCTGCGAGGTGGCTGTAGTTTGGGCATCAAGAGTGGTTCGAATTGTACAGGACTGAAAGCAGGGGAAGCGTTCTCAGAGGGCTGGCCAGTTTTCACCTCATCCCACTGTGCTAATAGGGTTGAGATTTCTTCCAGTCGTTCCGCGTTCAATTGCACGCTGCGACCGGCGTAACGCTTCACCATCTGCTTTCCATGGCGTTGATAAGCGTACCAGTAATCATCTTCACCACGGCTGCGCTTCTCTTTCAACAAATTGATCTGTCCATTGCGACCATGAAAGGCAAACGAGCGATGGGCTGCGAGCCATTGCTGCCAGTATTCTTCATCTGACAGCAAATGTGAAGCTCCGCTTTTCGACTCGGTTAAAAGATACCTGTCTTCCTTCTGGGACCAGATTACGATGTATTGTGCTGTCTTCGGCATTGACGTATATTATCTCTCTTATTTTTGCTCCCCAACAAATCCTTGTGGATGATTATATGCCGGAAAGCAATAGAATACAAGCCGATGATGACCCACACGTGGAGAAGATCAGGATGCGAAGCGACAGTGCCCGGGAGATTCTGAGCGCAGCGAAGAATGACAGGTTCCGGGATATGCCGGGGATTCTTCGCTGCGCTCAGCATGACAGGCCCCGGACACACTTGGCTGTCTCTGGGGCCTGTCATGCTGAGCGCAGCGAAGAATCTCTGCCCATCTTCTGTGAAATCAGCCAGGAAAAAAGACTAAGAAGTCAAAATCTCCTGCTCAAGCGCCTGCTCTTGCACGGAAATCTGTCCCTGGTACTCGCCGCTGTAGATCAGCAGGTTGGCGACCAGGCCGGTCCAACCTGTCTGGTGGTTGGCACCGAGACCAGCTCCGTTATCACCATGGAAGTATTCGTAGAAGAGCAGCAAGTCGCGCCAGTTGGGATCGCGCTGGAACTTCTCGACACCGCCGTGTACGGCCCGGCGCCCATTCTCGTCGCGCAGGAAGATGTGCGTCAGGCGGCGCGAAAGTTCGACGGCGATCTCCGAGAGCGTCATGAGCTTGCCTGATCCGGTAGGAAACTCAACTTTGAACTCGTCGCCATAGAAGTGGTAGAAAGCCCGCAGCGAGTTGATGATCAGGTAGTTCAAAGGGAACCAGATGGGACCGCGCCAGTTAGAGTTGCCGCCAAACAAAGCGGTGGTCGACTCGGCAGGTTCATAATCGATGGTGTGGATCGTGTCATCCAGCGCGAGCGAGTAAGGATGATCCTTGTGATAGCGCGAAACGGAGCGCAATCCATATTCTGAAAGGAATTCCGCCTCGTCGAGCATCACTTTCAGGATGCGTGGCAGCTTGTCCCTGTTCACGATGGCTAGCAACATATGCTGGCCGTGTTCATCGCCCGCTACTTGCTCGACATGGTTGTTAATATCTTCCCAATTGTTGATGAACCACTCCATGCGCTTTTTAAAACTGGGCAGTTGATCGATGAGGTCTGATTCGAGGATACAAATGGCAAACAATGGGATCAGGCCAACCATTGAACGCACCCGAAGCGGTAGTTTCATTCCGTCCTTGCTGTGCAGGACATCGTAATAGAAACCGTCCTCCACGTTCCACAGTTCGATACCATCTGTCCCCATATCATTCATGGCATGAGCGATGTAGACAAAATGCTCAAAGAATTTGCTGGCGATATCACTATAGGCGCGATTCTCCTTTGCCAGTTCAAGGGCAATCGTGAGCATGTTCAGGCAGTACATAGCCATCCAGCTGGTGCCATCAGATTGTTCCAGGTGACTGCCATTAGGCAACATGGTGTTGCGATCAAAGACTCCTATATTATCCAGGCCCAGGAAACCGCCCTGGAAGACATTCTGGCCCTCGTAGTCCTTGCGGTTCACCCACCAGGTAAAGTTCAGCAGCAGCTTCTGGAAGACCTTTTCCAGGAAATCGCGATCTCCTTTGCCGGTCGCATGCTTCTCGATCATATAGACATGATAGGTCGCCCAGGCATGTACGGGCGGGTTCACATCGCTGAAAGCCCATTCATAAGCCGGTATCTGGCCGTTGGGGTGCATGTACCACTCGCGTAGAAACAGGATGAGCAGGTCTTTCGCGTAGGCAGGATCGATGAGCGAGAGCGTGGTGCAGTGGAAAGCCAGGTCCCAGGAAGCATACCATGGGTATTCCCATTTATCGGGCATTGAGATCACATCGGAGTTATAGAGGTGTGTCCAATCGTGATTGCGTCCATGGAGGCGTTGTGGCGGCGGAGGTGGCTGAGCGGGATCGCCCGTGAGCCAGGTTTTGACATCATAGTAGTAGAACTGTTTGCTCCACAACATGCCGGCGAAAGCCTGCCGCACAACGCGCTTTGCGTCATCTGAGAGACTATCAGGAATGATCGTACCATAAAACTCGTCGGCCTCACGCTGGGCCTGCGTGAACATGTTTTCAAAGGTATCATCAAACGGCAGAAAATCTTCTGGATGCGCTTCAGCAAAGCGCATCTTTACGATGCGTGTTTCACCAGGAGCCAGGGTGAGGTGATAATGGGCCGCTACCTTGGTACCTGTTTCAGCCGGATTGATGGCGTCCTGCTTGCCATGCACGATGTAATCGTTAATGCTGTCTTTGACGTAGGGGCTGGCGTTCGGAGTGCCGTAGAGCCGCTGGTTATTGGTTTCGTTCTCGGTGAAAAGGAGCGGGGGCGTTTCATCACAGTACAGCCAGCGTTTTCCATAGTATTCATGCTCGGTCTTCACCACGCAGTATGACTCCATCAAGAGCGGTGGATGATAGTGGCTGAGTGAAGGACGAGGCGCGTTAATTTCCCACGACCACGTATTGCGAAACCAGAGCGTTGGCAGCAGATCAAGTGTGGCAGTATCCGGGCCGCGATTGATGATGGTGTAACGGATCAATATATCTTCGGGGCCGGCTTTGGCATATTCAACAAAGATATCGAAATAGCGATCCTCGTCGAAAATGCCGGTATCAATCAATTCATATTCGGGCATAGCGCGATCCCGGCGCCTGTTTTCTTCGACCAGTTGTGCGTAGGGATAGGCGGCCTGCGGATATTTATACAGGTATTTCATATAGCTATGAGTAGGCGTGTTGTCGAGATAATAGTAATATTCTTTGACATCTTCGCCGTGGTTGCCTTCCGGGCCGCTTAAGCCAAACAGGCGCTCTTTGAGAATGGGGTCTTGCCCGTTCCAGAGTGCCAGGGCTAAACAGATATACTGGTGGCGGTCGCAGATGCCGGCCAGCCCGTCTTCTCCCCAGCGATAGGCTTTCGAGCGAGCTTGATCGTGCGGGAAATAATCCCAGGCCGTGCCATCCGGGCTATAATCTTCACGTACCGTTCCCCAGGCACGTTCGCTGACATATGGTCCCCAGCGCGTCCAGTAAACGCTGTGCTGCTCTGTTTGCTGAAGTCTTTCGTGTTCGGGTGTGGTGGTCATGAGTTGTCTATCCTTCCTTTCCATCTTCCAGGTGATGTGTTTTTCTCACATTGTACTAGATAGACAAAGAAAGTCAAAAATTGTTACGAGAAGACAAAAGGTGTTCCAATCCTTGAAAGCCTGCATTTGATCATTGGCCTGAATATTCATGTGATATTCTGGTAGAAAGGTTTGGAGAAAAAAAGTATGGGCCGATATGAAAATTGTGAAGGAAATGATATGCGTACTGAAATCAAAGATGCTCATGAACGAATAGCAGGCTATGTACGAACAACACCGATTATGCATCTTGAAGCAGGAGCATGGGGACTCGATGCACACGTGGTGTTGAAACTTGAACAACTCCAGCATACCGGGTCATTTAAGCCACGCGGAGCATTCAATCGTATCCTGAGTCATGAAGTCCCGGAAGTGGGTGTAATTGCTGCATCCGGCGGCAATCATGGTGTAGCTGTCGCCTACGCTGCAAGGCAGTTGGGATATCGCGCAGAAATATTTGTGCCGGAAGTGTGTCCCCCTGTAAAAGTGCAGCGCCTGGGGGATTATGGAGCGCAGGTATATCTGGTAGGAGCGACCTATGCCGAGGCATTGCTGGCAAGCCAGGCACGTGCAGTCGAGACGGGTGCGCTGGTGATTCATGCCTATGACCAGCCCGAAGTTGTTGCTGGTCAAGGTACACTTGGGTGTGAATTTGCGCGACAGGTTCCCAATCTTGATACGGTCCTGGTAGCAGTGGGTGGAGGAGGTCTCATTGCGGGTGTAGCGGCCTGGTTCGAGGGCAATGTGCGCGTTATTGGTGTAGAGCCGATATCTGCGGCGAGCATGGCAGCCGCGCTTCAAGCAGGAGAACCGGTCGATTTCAATGTGGGAGGGGTAGCCGCGGATTCTTTAGGGGCCAGGCGTGTCGGAACGTTGGCGTTTGATTATGTGAAACGCTATGTTGATCGCGTTGTCGTTGTTCAAGACGAGAGCATCCGGGCAGCTCAGCGCGTCCTGTGGAACGACCTGCGGCTTGTGGCGGAGCCAGGAGGAGCAACCGCCGCTGCCGCGCTAATCAGTGGAGCCTACCAACCGGCACCGGGCGAGCGAGTTGGTGTGGTAATATGCGGAGGCAATACTGATCCCGGCCAGGTTGTATGAAAAGGAAAGAGCATATTTATTATGGCAACGAGTTACTGTGAAGCAGCGCAACTGAATCCCCTGCACAAATCCTATCATGATACTGAATATGGCTTCCCGTTGCGTGACGACGCCACTTTGTTCGAGCGCCTGGCATTAGAGATCAACCAGGCAGGCCTCTCCTGGCTTACCATCCTGAAGAAAAAGGATGCCTTTCACCGGGCATTTGATGGTTTCGATATTGATCGTGTGGCAGCATATGGTGAGAAAGATGTAGCGCGGCTCCTGGCCGATGCGAATATCATACGCAATCGTTTGAAAATAAACGCGGTGATTGAAAATGCGCGCAGGCTGCAAACGCTGTGTGAAGAATATGGATCGTTCGCTGCGTGGCTGGATCAGCATCATCCAAAAACGATGGCAGAGTGGCAAAAGCTGTTCAAGAAAACGTTTGTCTTTACCGGTGGCGAGATTGTGCGTGAGTTTCTGGTAAGTGTGGGATATTTGCCGGGCGCGCATGATCCGTCCTGCGTGATTTATGAACGGATTGCTGAATTGAAACCCGCATGGATGCAGGCTGGTGGTTGAGGGTAATGCCGGACCACACTCATTGGCGGCCCGGCAAGTTTTTAATGGCGGTCTCGCTCGTGATGCTCTTTCACCATCTCGATCACGATTGCCAGTGCGAGGATAAACGGTGCATCGACGTTGGGGGCGACATCAACGGCGTAGCTGTCGCGGAAGAGCGAGAACTGGCGACCAATCTGCGCTAGCAAATTGCCTTGATCATCGCTCACAGTGAAATTCCAACGCCATATATCGCCATCGACGTGGAACACGATGCCGTTTTCTCCCTCCACCTTGAAACGCTCGCCAAAAAAGCGGAATTGCTCGTGTACATCGGCCCACAGCTGGCCGTTGCGATAGATCTGGTAGTGCGGCAGAAGCGACAGGATGCGCTGTTTGATATGCACCAGTTCCTGGCCGGTATAGCGATCGAACATCACCAGGTCATCGCCGATGTGGAAAAATTTGCCGCGCACCTCAAAGACGGGATTGCCGGCATCGTCGCGAATGACAAATGCCTCTGTCAGGCTCCATGCGCGTTCTCGTAAGTGATATCGCATCGATTGTAGGTTTCCTTCCTCTTTTGTATTGCGTTGTTACGATTTCAGAAATTGCTCCATAGTAAAGTTTCTCAGGTCGCCGATATGTAATACGTGAATGTCAGGACTAAAGTTGTCCGGCACCTGTTTCGCATAGTGTCCCTGTTCAACGAATACCGTCGTCAATTTCTTACCCATAAGGGCCTTGGAGTCAACCAGGATATCCGGCTTATCATCAATCATGACGTAGTGATCGGCAGGATACTTCTGGAGAATCTCTTCCAGGTGCTGTTGCTTGTGCGTATAGATCAGAACGCGGCCCTCCACACTTTCTGCCAGATCGCTGCGAAAAATCTTCTCGGACTGAAAGAATTGATCGCCATCGGAGACAATGACCGTCAGTCCCATCGAGCGAAGATGCTGTAGCGTTTCGAGGGTATGAGGATACAGGGCATTATAGAATGGGTAGTTGTCAAAGATCGATTCCGCGTGAAGAAAGGTCTGCTCGTCCAGTTCGGAAAGCGGGATTTCTTCACGCAGCCGGCGAAAAGTGAGGGGTATGTCGACGACGCTCCTTTCTTTACGCACCGCTTCATAGAGTTCCCAGAAGCGGGCAGCTAATTTCGGCCCTAGCTCCACTTCAAGATGTGTGCTGAAATCCTCTTTCACTTTATCGTTATCGATCAGCGTGTTATCGACATCGAGTAAGAATACCAGTGTTGGCATAAATTTCCTGCTTTCTTTAAAAAATATCGTTACCTCTTACTTCTATCACTGTTGACCGGCATCAAATAGGGACAGCGCCTGGTGCCTGCCCTCATCAAGGCTCAGGACAGGCACCAGGCGCTGTCCCTACGGGGATGGTGAACTCGACATCCCTTATTACCGCATCTGGTTGTGAACATTCATATTTGCGCTTACTAAGATGATTACGCCAGCACGAGTGTAAGGGATGATGGCTCCTTGTGTCAAGGAAAAAGCTCCTGCCTGCTTATTTCTCGGAAAAAGAATAGTCCATAAGGCTTGAAACACCGTATACCGGTATATACTCTCACGTCATCAATTCGTACAATGGAATGCCAGGGAGGTAAGACACTATGAAGAGCAAAGATATACCGAAAAAGGCGGCGATTTATGCCAGGGCTGATGGCTTTCCATTAGCATATGAATCCGGTTCTCTGACATCGCAAATTGATTTGAATACTCAATACTGTAAGAAGCATGGCTATGCAATTGTGGCTGTTTTCCAGGAGATAGCTACCGGCGCAATTTCTGAGAGGGTCGAGTTTTTAAAACTCAGGCAGGCACTGGAGGAACATGCATTTGATGTAATTGTCGTCTCCTCATTTGATAGACTCAGTGAAGATCGTTCAATTGTCCAGGCTTTTATTATTGAGGCAGAAGGAAAAGGTTATTGGGTTGAATCGGTAACTGAACCAGAGATTGATATACAGGAGGAATTGCTGGCATAGGTATCCCTCTTTGGCTTCGCCAGGGGCCTGAACCGAAGGTCATATAGAGCTTGAATTTTGCTGCACCATGAAACCTCTTGTGATACAATGGGATGTAGTAGCTCATTATTTGTATACTTTACCGCACGAGAGACAAAATGAAAATTCTGTTCCAAAGTAGAGATTTTGTGAGCATTGATGGAGCAGGACTTGGTTTCAATAGCAGGCGACCGGCAGGTAGTCCCTGGCATTTTCAGGGAAAGGTGCATCATCTGCAATGGCAGGGTAATTATGAGTGTCATTGGAAAGGTCCAGAATTGTTCTGGACGGTATATGGTGATGACCGCCTGCTCCGGCTTGCGGAGGCCTTGAAGTCCCGGGGGTATGTCGTGGAAGTGAAACAAGATAAAGAGCCATGAATAGAACAAAAGAGAATATTCCTCAGCGGGTATTGCTGTTGATGTCTCCTGCCACCTACCGGGCTGGAGCTTTTTTACATGCCGCCAGGGATCTGAATCTTGAGGTTGTGGTGGGCATTGATCTTCCAGAAACGCTCGCCGATTACTGGCACGTTCCGCTGGGCATCGATTTTGCCGATCCCGAAGCGTCGGTTCAAACCATTGTCGAGTTTGCGCAGGAACATCCGCTCGCGGCCATTCTTTCGGTCGATGATAGCGCAACTGAACTGGCGGCACTTGCCAGCGCGGCCCTGGGGTTGCCCTGCAACTCGCCAAAAGCAGCAGAGGCGGCCCGCGATAAACTGCTGATGCGCACATTGATGTCGGCGGGTGGCGCTCCCTGCCCTGTTTTCCGGCCATTTTCGCTGGGTGATGATCCCGCCTGGATTGCCGGTCAGGTAAGCTATCCATGTGTCTTAAAACCGCTGCGTCTTTCGGGCAGCCGGGGAGTGATACGTGCCAACAATGTTGATGAATTCATCGCAGCCTTCCATCGTCTCAAGCGCATTCTGGTTGCCGAGGGCAATTCGGCCTATGAAACCTCTTTTCTGGTAGAGGACTTTATCCCCGGCTTTGAAGTTGCCCTGGAAGGCATCCTGACATATGGACAATTGAAGGTGCTGGCGCTCTTCGATAAGCCCGATCCATTGGATGGCCCTTTCTTTGAAGAGACCATCTATGTGACGCCCTCGCGCCTGCCTGCCAGGGTACAGGCGGAGATTGCGCGCTGTGTATCCATTGCGGCGGCATCGCTTGAATTGCGCGAGGGGCCGGTACATGCCGAGTTGCGTGTCAACGAGCAGGGTCCCTGGATGCTGGAGATTGCTGGACGTTCCATCGGTGGATTGTGTTCGACCATCCTGGAATTTAGCTCTGGTATGTGCCTGGAAGAACTGATCCTGCGTCACGCTATCGGTGAGAAAATTACCAACGTTGAACGCGATCAACACGCCGCGGGCGTAATGATGATCCCGATTCCTTCTGCCGGCATACTCAAGGGCGTGCATGGTGTTGAAGAAGCTGAGAAAGTGCCGCTCATTACCGGCGTTGAGATTACCGCAAAGTTGAACTATCCTCTCATGCCCTTACCAGAAGGAGCCAGTTATCTCGGCTTCATCTTTGCGCGCGGCGATACTCCTGTCGAGGTGGAAGCGGCTATTCGCAAGGCGCATAAGTTGTTGCGGTTTGAGATCCGGCGGGAAATCCCCGTATTAGGACGGAGCTTGTAAGTTCCGCCGCGCTTGAAAAGGAATAAAATAGCTGCCTCTGCGGTTTCGATACTATGATCAGGTTATGCACATTGCGAGAGGCGATCTTCATATGCGAGGGCCAGCACCAAAGCAACTGGTGCTGGCCCTCGCATGTAGCTACTCGAGATAGCCACTCTCAATGTGCGACACTACTATCAGTAAGCAATGCCGCAATGCTGAGATTATGCTTAACTTTCAGCTTCGTATTGCTTGAAACTGTATAAGTTTTCGCCTCTCAGTAATTCTTGGGATTACACGATTTTATGACAGAAAACGTTTCAAGGGAAAATGATAGATTTTATGGATATATACGAGGGAATGAATAATCATGGTTGAGACGTATCCGACCGACCGCGCATCATTGGAACGCGATTGCAATAGAGAATACTTTATTGCCGGCGGACCCGGTGGCCAGCACCGCAATAAGGTTGAGACGGGCGTCCGCCTGACCCATCGTCCAACCGGCATCGTGGTGACAGCTACTGAACGCCGCTCGCAACATGCCAACCGTGAAATGGCTTTTGAGCGTATGGCCGAACGCCTTGAAGAGCGGCAGCGTGTCGTGAAGCCGCGCACAGCAACACGGCCTACGCCAGCCAGCCGCGTGCGCCGGCTTGAGACGAAACGGCGTACAGGCATGGTAAAGAGACTGAGGTCGGCTCAGGTGGAAGAGTAGTACTATACTACGCCTGGAGCGCATAGACGTTATCATCATTCGAGCCAATATAGACTGTCCCGTTCACTACTGCTGGTGAGGATTCAACAGGACCGCCCGTCTTGAAAGCCCACTTCTTTTTGCCGGTCTTCACCTTAATGTCATAGACCTTGTGATCTTCTGAGCCAACATAGATGCTGCCGTTGACCACTGCCGGTTTGGCGATCACAATACCCCCTGTCGCAAAAGCCCGAATTTCGGTTCCAGCAATGGCATCAATAGAGTAGATTTTGTGGTCATTCGAGCCGATATAGACCGCATTATTGACTATAGCAGGTGAAGATTGAACAGACCCACCTGTTTTGAAAGCCCAGGTTTCGGCACCGCTGGCTTCATTGATGGCGTAGACGTTGTCATCATTTGAGCCAATATAAACGATACCGTTGGCTACTGCCGGGGAAGATACAACAGGTCCACCCGTTGCGAAAGTCCACACCTGTGTGCCTGTAGCAGCATCGAGAGCATAGACGTTGTCATCACCTGAGCCGACAAAGAGCAGGCCGTTATCCACAGTAGGGGAAGATACCACATATGAACCTGTCTTGTAGCTCCATATTTCAGTTCCAGTCGAGGCGTCTAGCGCGTAAATATTATGATCGTCTGAGCCGATATAAACGACGCCGTTGACGACTGTTGGAGAGGAGCCAATAATTGAGCCGGTCGGGAACGTCCAAATTACGGTTCCGCTTGTGGCGTCCAGCGCATACACATTGTGATCATATGAGCCAATATAGACGACGCCGTTGACGACTGCCGGAGAAGATTGATAAATTGGGCCACCCGTCTTGAAGGCCCAGATCTGTGCGCCGGTAGCAGCATCCAGCGCGTAAACATTATCGTCTGCTGACCCGACATACACAACGCCATTGACTACTGCAGGTGAGGAGGATACATAGTTACCTGTCTTGAAAGACCACTGCTCCGCTCCGCTTTTTGTTGGCATGGCCAGGGCCAATGGACTTCCTAATCCGAGCAGGCCCAGCAGCACACATACTGACAGAATAGCCACCTGAACACTGCGAACGACTCTAGCTTTTGCTGGCACTATCATCATTTTGTTTCCTTTCTCTACATCTCTTTCGCTCCCCCACGAAAGAATCGCATCAAGCAAAAGAGAAAGTTACTGCGGGTGTAAGCATCTCTGCGAAAACGATCGGGATACGGAGAAGTACAATTTTAGTAATCCCCCTAGAGAGAATAGTTGATGAGATATCATTTGTCAATAATTTAAATATTCCGTAGGATATTTGTTTTGACGATGAAAATGTACGCAAATCCGGCATGTCAGATGTTTCTGGTTGCCTTTTGAGGTCTGTACCAGCAGGGCGCGTTGTCCAATGGCAAACTTCGGCTCCGTCCCGATGCCGAGCAGCCCCGGTTCGTGTTCTTTAAAGATGTTATGGAATCCAGCGGCGCGCAACTGTGCCATAGTTGTCCATTGCTGCCCATCGTGTCCAATGTACTGGCGCTCGTCCTGGCAGATAGGGCATCCTGATGGGGGCGCCTGGCTTTGTGGAAACTGCGTTCCGCATGTCTGGCAAATCCAATGTTCCATGGATGTGTTCCTCTCTATGAAAAACCTTCTCGTAGAACCATTAAAGAGTATACCATGCTCTTGCGGATTGCTGCCGAAAAGCACATGGAGCGGCCTCACTCTAAACTGTTACGGTAATATCAAAAGCAGATGAAACTCAGTTGAGCTGAAAAAATAGAGTTTCCGTCAACTGAAAAAAGCTGGTGAAAGGCTCACGGCGGTGATATTGCTCCGATTGCATGCGTAGTATAAAACGATGTAGTTATCTGATCAGCGCAGATTGGCGTTTTTTTCTCTTGCCCCCAACGTATGAGTATGCTACACTGAACACAAGGTAGCAGTGTATTGCTCCTGGAAGGAGTCGTTGCGTGCTCCGCAAAGATCGTGTATACGAGGCATTGCGATCCTTGTGCGCACAGCGACCGGCACAAAGTAGTGTTTTGCGTCGTCATACAGGCTTCAGCGCGGAAGAAGTAGCCCAGCAAGCTCATGTAGATCGTACAAATGCCAGCCGTGACCTCAATTTGCTGGTGCAAGAAGGGATGGTCGAGCGTATCCCCGGTCGTCCCGTGCTGTTCACGGTCAAGACGCCTTTTGCCGGTTTCGAGCCAGGCGGGCACAATGGAAATAGTGAGAATGGCATCAGGCGTGGCACACAATTAGAACTTCCTGATGAATATGCTCCCACCCCGGTTTCAGACGAAAGCTACAACTCCTCGCGTTTCGTTGGCATTTCGCCACTGAAAGTCACACATGAGCCTGGGAAACCTCCTGCTATCGCGGCCTCGGTTCAGACGGGGGCCGTGGTTACCAGCTTCGATACATTGATTGGCGCCGCGGGAGGGTTGAAGGTTGCGGTACAGCAGGCGAAGGCCGCGATGCTCTATCCTCCGCGAGGTTTGCATACCCTGCTGTGCGGTCCAAGTGGTGTTGGCAAAACGACCTTTGCCCGTCTGATGCATTCCTTCGCGCTTGAGCTCAAAGCGCTGCCTCCCGATGCTCCGTTCATCAGCTTCAATTGTGCCGACTATGCTGGTAATTCACAATTGCTGATGGCGCACCTTTTCGGCGTTATGCGTGGGGCCTATACCGGCGCCGACCGTGACCGCGAAGGACTGGTCGAGCAGGCGCATAGGGGCATCCTTTTCCTCGATGAGGTACATCGCCTGCCGCCCGAAGGCCAGGAGATGCTGTTTTACCTGATGGATCGCGAGCGCTTCCGGCGCCTGGGAGATGTGCGTGAACGCCAATCCTCACTGCTATTGCTGGCCGCGACGACAGAAGACCCCGCGACAGCGCTGCTGCCGACATTCCGGCGGCGCATTCCCATGACCATCAACCTGCCCGGCCTGCACGAGCGCACCATGATGGAACGCTACGAGTTGATTCGGGCTTTCTTTACAACTGAATGCAGCAGCATTGGAACGAACATCCATGTCGAACCGCAGGTGTTAAGGGCGCTGCTGCTTTATGAGTGTCCCGGCAATATTGGTCAGCTGCGCACCGATGTGCAGCTCACATGCGCCAGGGCTTACCTGGAGTATCGCACCCAAAACCTACCCGAATTGAATATACATCTAGGCGTCTTGCCAGACCATGTACGGCGTGGCCTGCTGCGCACGGCTGAACTGCAGCGCGGCCTTGAATCGGTCCTGCACCTGTTAGAGGCTACGCATATCTTTACGCCGACGGGCCTGAGCCTTGATAGCCTGCCCGAATCGGCTTCCGACCTGTATGATACCATCAGCGCGGACCTCAACCGCTTAAGGAACAGCGGACTACTGGAAAGCGAAATTAACCGGCTGTTACATCTCGATATTCAGCACTACTTCCAGCGTTTTGCCCATGAAGTTACGAAGGAATGGCAGGATGCGGCTGCCAATTTGATTGATGAGCGTATCGCGTTAATCAGTCGTCGCATCGTACAGTTCGCGGAAGAGCAACTGGCGCGCACCTTTCCAGAAAAGCTGGCCCTGGTGCTGGCAATGCACCTGACCAGTACGCTGGAACATATGGCGAACGGGCGACAAATTGCGGGATTATCGATTCAGTCCGTGCGTCGCACCTATCCAATCGAGTACGAGGTTGCTCGCGCGGCCCTGTTACAATTTCGTTCCTCGCTCGGAGTATCCCTACCAGAAAGCGAAACAGATGTGCTGGCCGTGCTGCTGGCGAATGCCGATGCGTTATTGAGCAGCGGGCAAGCAACAGTGGGTATCGTGGTGGCGGCCCATGGTCACGGCATCGCCGCGGGCCTGGCGGAACTGGCGAATACCCTGGTTGGTGTGAGCCTGGTACGCTGGGTAGAACTGACGCTGGAGCAGTCGCCGGATGAATTGCTGAGCCAGGTTGTACATTGGGTGCGGGTTGCCGATCAGGGTGGTGGAGTCCTGCTGCTGGTTGATTTTAGCTCATTGTTGTCCCTGGGCGAACTGGTAACAAGGCAGACAGGCGTCCAGGTTCGTACTATCGCTAATGTTTCCGCTCCACTGGTAGTTGAGGCAGTGCGCCGCGCGCAGCGTTCCGGCCATCTGACGCTCGATGAACTGGCGTCGAGTCTCACGCTGCCGCGCTCCATCAATAGCACTGGCGGCAATGAATCATCGATTGCTAGAAGGCAGGAATCGGCTCCTCTGAGAGAGCTATCTTATCAAAATGGATCGGGAGATGCTCGCTTTATCCAGGATAAGACGCCGCGCGTCATTCTCTCGGTGTGTCTGACAGGCTTCGGTAGCGCAACCAAGATAGCGGAATTGATAGAAGAGCGCCTGCCAGGACTGCGAGAACAGGGGGTAGAGGTTATCTGTATGGACATCAGTCTTTCAAGTAAGACGGAGACGGATGTGCAGCGCCTGGTGGGAGATCGTAGCGTTGTCGCGGTTGTGGGGACGATCAATCCGCACCTGGAAAGTTATCCTTATATCGCCCTGACTGATTTCCTTTTTGGGGATGGGGTTGCCCGGCTGCGGACGCTGCTCGGTGATACATTGATTGATCCTGCCCTCATCCAGCCGCCAGAGGAAAAGGTAAATGGCTATACCACTACGACAGCACACGATTCTGGCGTGATCGGAAGCACGCCCGCGTTTACGCAGCGCAGCGACTTATTGCGTGAGATCTCATTTACGCTCAGCCAGCAACTCCTATTTCTCAATCCTGTCAAAGCGATGCCACTGATCGAGCGCATGATCGAACTGATCGAGGTCGAGGTGGGTGAAACATTCGATATCGATGTGCTCGCGGGATTGATACTGCACCTGGCGTGTATCCTGGAACGTGGAACCCAGCTACAGGGAATGCTGGTCAGCGAGACGGTTCGTATCCAGGTGGAACAGCAGTTTGCGCGCGAATTGAGTATCTGCCGCCGCGCTCTACAGATTCTGAGCGCGCAGATAGCGCGTCCTTTGCCTGATGAAGAGGCGTATAATATTGTTGGGATTCTCAGGCAGGTAGATATCTTCAGCATCAATCCGGTGTAGGGTGCTTACCGATTTTGGTAGTGAAAATTCATGATCAGCTCCACGTTCATTGCCGGAGTAGTTTGTCAAACTGTATGATAGCATTCCTGCTCGGTTTTCCTCAAAGTGTGCTATGTGTGTAGCACAGATTTTGGCATGATTATTGCAATGTATATAAGTGTACCCAGATGGTTTCGAAAATCGGTTTTATGGAAGGCTGCATAGCACAACTTCCAGGCGGGAACGTGATATTCGGAACCCGTGAGGGGGAGTTGTCATGATACGGGTTTTGATTGTATGCAGCTGGGGAATGTCCACCAGCTTACTGGTGGAGAGCATGCTTGCGGCAGCCGTGGCGCGAAAGTACGAATTGACAGTTGAGGCGTTGAGCGCTGGTGAGTACGCGGCGAAAGTGGAAGAATGTGATGTTGTGTTGATCGCGCCACAGATTCGACATTTGCGCAAAGGTATCGAGAAGCTGGCGCAATCGGTAGGCAAGCCGGTGGCGATGATTGAGCCTTTTCATTATGCGACGATGAATGGGCAGGCAGTGCTTGAACAGGTACTGCACCTGCTGGCGAGTAAGCAGGAAGGAAAGCAGGAAGCATGAGCATGATGATTGAGCGTGGCAGCGACTGGGTCGAACGCTACCTGGTTCCGCCGCTTGGCGCACTGGCAAGTAACGTTTACTTGCAGGCCGTGCGCGACGCTTTCATTATTTTTACGCTGCCCTTGATACTCGCCGGTAGCCTGTTCCTTATAATAGCGAATCCACCGATCCAGGCGCTGGCTAACCTGATCGCGCCCTACCAGAGCCAGGTACTCGTACCATTTCAGCTTTCATTCGGGCTGATGGCATTGTTCCTATCCTTTGGCGTCGCATATAGCCTGGCACAGTACCGTCGTACTGAGCCGGTGCAACCTGGTGTGCTGGCAATGGTCTTGTTCCTGGTGGCAAGCATGCCGGTACGCGACTTGACAACACTCAGTCTGGGCGACATTCTGCCGTACCTGGGTGGCGAGGGATTGCTGGTTGGTATATTAGTCGGCATTTTGACGACCGAGGTGGTACGGCGCTTCCGTGGGTCGCGCTTTACGATCCGCTTGCCGAAAAGCGTACCGCCCAACGTCACACGCGCATTCGAGGCCCTGGTGCCGGCTGTGCTATTGCTGACGTTTATCTGGGCGCTAGAGTGGTTTGTCAGCTCGCATACTTTTGTAGGAACGGATGGGCATCTTCATCAACTGACGATTCCGATCCTGCTCGAGCGCATATTTCAGCCACTGATACTGGTTCAGGATAGCTATCCGGCGGCCTTAATAGAGATTGTCTTGATGATGTTGCTGTGGTCGGTAGGCATTCACGGCATGAATGTAGTAACGGCCATAGCGTTGCCATTCTGGCTGGCGACGTTGACGAATAACGCGGTAAATCATGGACATGGGATTGTGACCGAGCCATTCTTCCATATATTTGCGCACTTAGGAGGTTCGGGCGCGACCTGGCCGCTGGTCGTTTATATGCTGCGCTCGCGTTCGGCCCAATTGCGCACTGTGGGCAAAGTCGCGCTGGGGCCGGCGATTTTCAATATCAATGAACCGGTGACATTTGGTGTGCCCATGGCGCTCAACCCGATCATGATGATACCATTTGTATTTGTGCCGGTAATCATTGTCACTATTAACTATTTCGTGTTTACTGTCGGGCTGGTGCATGTGCCGGTGGTGTTGCAACCCTTTACCGTTCCCATCGGACTCAGCGGGTTCGTAGCGACTGGAGGCGACATTAGAGGAAGCCTGCTCCAGTTCTTCGATCTTGCTGTCTCCGCTCTTCTATATTATCCGTTTTTCAAGGCCTGGGAGCGTGTGCTTGTAGCACGTGAGGAGGCTGCCAGCCAGCCGGAGGAAAGTGCAAAACCTGCTCCGGTCGGAGTTGGCTAGCTTCTTTAAGATTACCCGGAGTCAGAAAGGAGGCTTTATTCACACGATTATTGCGAAAGGAGACCTGGTTTCCGGTCAACTATTGTGTTGTATCATGACCATTCCGGTCATATCATGTGCATCTTTTGCATGCAGGTTTTCGACGTGGGAGGCCTGCGAAGATGCAGCGAGGAAGGAAAGGACGAGTTTATGATGAACTTATTTGGGCGGCGAAATAAAATGTTTGCCGCGCTTGCTGGACTGGTTCTATTCAGCGTTTTGTTCGCGGCCTGCGGCAGCGCCAATAACGGTGGTAGCGGTAGCGGCAGTGGTAGTGGCAGCACTACCGTAACCAATGGGAAAGGATGCAAGAAGATTGGCGTGCTCTTGCCCGAGACGGCCACCTCGGCTCGCTGGGATACCTATGACAGGCCATACCTGATCAACGATATCAAACAACAGCTTCCCGGCGCTTCCGTAGACTATAACAATGCCCAGGGTAGCGCAAGCACCCAGATGACGCAGGCGCAGGCTGATCTGACAAAAGGCGATTGCATTCTGGTAGTTGCTCCATCCGATAGTGTCGGAGCGGCTGCGATAGTGTCGGCGGCGAAGGTGAAGAGCGTACCGGTAATTGCTTACGACCGCCTGATCTATAGCAACGACCTCAACTACTATGTCTCGTTCGACAACGTCAAGGTTGGCGAGCTACAGGGCCAGTATATTGCCGATCACTACAAGAGTTATGTGTCTCCGGGCCATAACAACCTCGTGATGATCGATGGCGCGCAGACCGACAACAACGCACTCCTGTTTGCTAAGGGCGCTCATAATATCCTTGATCCGCTGATTGCCAGTGGCGCACTGAAGAAGGTGTACGAGAAGTACACGCCAAACTGGGACAATCCAACTGCCGAAACCGAGATGCAGGCTGCGCTGGTACAGACTCAGAACAACATCCAGATCGCATATGTCGCCAATGACGGTATGGCGGGTACGGTTATCGCCGCACTTAAGGCTGTGAAGCTGAACGGGAAAGTGCTGGTTACCGGTCAGGATGCAACCGTTGCCGGTCTGCAAAACATTCTTGAGGGCAACCAGGCCATGACCGTCTACAAGGCTATCAACAAAGAGGCCATGGCGACTGCTCAACTCGTGGCTGCGATCAGCAATGGCACCGATACTTCTACCATCGTCAATGGTCAGACGACCATTCCCCAAACAGGTGGCGCTAACATTCCGTCTGTGCTTGAGACGCCGGTGGCTGTTGATAAAACCAACATCGCTTCTACAGTTATCGCCGATGGTTTCGTGACCAAAGACCAACTCTGCGCGGGTCTGCCTGCCGGAACGGGCGGTATCTGCTAGCTGGGTATCAGAGTCAGAGGCAGCATGTCTCCATGATATGACTGCCCATCCCTATTATGATAGAGGCCAAACAGCGCCCTATCATAGTAGGGCCCCTTTTGAGGCTGTTCTATGAATGGAGATACCTCTTTCAAGTATCTGGTTCATGCAAAAAAACAGGTATTTCGCGGTGATGTGATATACTTTGTTTAACTTGGGCAAGGTTCAATTTTCACGAAAGAGTGCTTGACGGGTTCAACACGCCAACCGTGTCATTCTGAGCGAAATGAGCCGAAGCACTGAGGAACGAGGGGAAGAATTTATCTCGCCCGGCACCGAGATTCTTCGCTCCGCTCAAAATGACACGGTTGGCCGTGTCAAATGCATTTGAATCATGCCATAACATCGTATCTGGCAAAGCGGAATCAAGTTCAACTCTTATTTACAAGGAGGGCCAGATGGCCGATAGTATTACACCTTCGGTTGGGTCAACCTCATTTTCCACGTCGCGTGGTACGCCCATCCTGCAGATGCGCGGCATCACCAAAAGTTTTGGCGCTGTACGTGCCCTTGGTGGTGTCGATTTTGAGGTCTACGCGGGTGAAGTCGTTGCTCTGGTTGGTGATAACGGCGCGGGTAAATCGACGCTTGTTAAGGCCATCGCAGGTGTTGGTCCTGCGGATAGTGGGGAGATTTTTGTAAATGGTACGGAAGTCAAAATAACCAACCCCCAGACCGCCAATCGGCTGGGCATTGAGACGGTCTATCAGGACCTCGCGCTGTGTGATAACCTGGATGTCGTCTCAAATCTCTTCTTAGGTCATGAAGAACTCTCTCCATGGAGATCACTCTCGGAAGTCCCTATGGAAAAAAAGACGCTGGAGGTTTTACGTACTCTGGACGTCAAGCTTCCATCCATTCGTTCGCTGGTGGCCTCGCTTTCGGGTGGCCAGCGACAGTCTATCGCGGTGGCTAAATCGTTGCTGCGTAAAGCCAAAGTAGTGCTGCTGGACGAGCCAACGGCTGCTCTCGGTGTAGCGCAGACGCGCCAGGTACTTAACTTGATCCTGCGGCTGCGCGATCAGGGCCTGGGAGTGGTGGTCATTTCCCATAACCTGGCCGATGTGTTCGAGGTTGCCGACCGGGTCATTGTCCTGCGCCTGGGCAAGCGCGTTGCAACCTTTGATGTAAAAAATACGACTTCTGAGCAGGTTGTCGCCGCCATCACGGGCGCAGAATTTGGCGAACTGATGTCGAGTGGCGGCAATGGCGCTTCAGAGGGGAGGTAACTCATGGGCGATATTATCGAGCAGAATCAGACGCCGGAACCTTCCGAGGCGTCTCAGGTAGATGCGTTTGGCGCTGACAAGCAGTCATTCTCGGCTGCCGCGGTTGAAGTACCTTCGTATACGCCGCGCCAGACATTTGGTCAAATCTTGCGCGGTGATCTCGGATTTATACCTGTCATCATTACGCTGGCGATCGTCGTCATCTATTTTGCCATTGTCACCGGCGGAGTATTTCTTTATCCAGAGAATATCTCAAACCTGGTCGGACCGCAGATTGGCGCTGTTGCCATTCTCGGACTGGGAAGCATTCTGGTGTTGTTATTGGGTGAGATTGATCTCTCGGTTGCTTCTGTCAGCGTGCTTTGCGCTGTCATCATGGCTATACTTTCAGAGCGGAGTGGCGCTCCCACCTGGGTTGCTATAGGGGCGGCGCTGGTGGCAGGTGCGCTGATTGGTCTCATCAATGGATTCTTTGTCGCGGTCTTGCGCGTGCCTTCCTTTATTGTGACGCTCGCAGGTTCAATTGGCTACGCCGGACTGCTCCTGCACCTGTTAAACGGCCAGGCAACGCTTCCCATCAGAAATCCTTTTATTGACGCTATCGCCGGCAGCTCCCAGAGTTTTTTACCGGATAGCCTGGGTATTGGGTTGCCTGCTTTAGGCGTAATCCTCTATGCTGTTGGTGTCATTTACGGCTATGTGAGTCGTAAGAGAGCCGGGCTGAGAACGATGTCAACCACTCGCCTGATTGCTCAGATTGTATTAGTTGCTGTCCTGGCTGTAGTGGCAGTCGGGGTCCTTGAGAGCGAGCATGGTGTACCATACACAACGGCGCTTTTCGTTGGATTGATCATATTATTCTGGCTCATTCTAACGAAAACTCCCTTTGGGCGCCATATTTATGCAGTGGGTGGTAATGCCGAAGCTGCTCGCCGCGCCGGTATCAATGTGGTAGGCATACGAATTGCTGCTTTTACATTGTGTTCAGTTGTTGCGGCTATAGGGGGTATCGTTGCGGCTTCATATGGTAATTCCGTGGCAAGTCAAATCGATCCTACCCTGCTGCTAAACGCCATTGCTGCTGCCGTCATCGGAGGTGTCAGCCTCTTTGGTGGCCGTGGTTCCGTCTGGGCCATTATACTGGGCGTACTCATCATCGGTGGTCTGATAAACGGCTTGTCCCTGCTGAGCCAGGGAACTGATGTATCGGAGATGGTAGAAGGTATCGTACTGTTGTTCGCTGTAACCGTGGATGCGGTTTTACGCCGATTACAGGCCCGTACGGGCAGGTGACGTGTTCATAAAATGATCATGTCAAAGGTGCCGGGCAAACTTGATATTGCCCGGTGCGAGGCCGATGAATCGGCCCCTACGGTGGTTTCACCTCTCGTAGGGGCCGATTTTATGTTATCGATACTTCAATGTCACAAAAGCGAAATCTCTACCGTACAATATTCAGTATGCCTGTTTTATGGATCGAGCCGCTCGTATTTTGATGATGAATAGTAAGTGTGTAACACGCTATCTGGCATGATTATTGCACTATCTAAGAGTGTTCCATGTATTTGGAAGATCAAGTGTGTAGTGTGTCATTTCCACTTTCTCCATTGCTTATTTGTTTGATTTGTAGCACAGCAATAAAGATGAGGGGCATTACTCTTCTGTCCTGCCAGCAATTGCTAAATGGACTCGATAAGTGAAAGGGAGGGCTTTCACATGCATTTCTACTCACGGCACCGCCAACTTTGCCTGCGTTCGACGCAACTGATTTCTGTGACGTTCATTCTTATGCTCATGTTTGCCAGGTTCGCGGGAACTGCGCTGGCGGGTGGTACTGCTCCTGGAGGGCCAGGAGCTTCGTCCGACTGGACTCCTTCCAACAATACCATTTTGGGGACGGCAGCCAATACAACCAGCGATGTCTGGTTTACCGGCTATAATGGCATCATCGGCGAGGTCTTCTATCCGACCGCCGATACGCCCAATACGACCGATTTGCAGTTTCTCATCGGCGATAGTGGTCACACCTGGGTGGATGAAGAGAAGGCCGATACGACCTCCCAGGTGCAGCTCTACAATAATCACTCGCTTGCCTGGACGGCGACCAATACCGCGAAGAATGGCAAGTATAAAATCATCGAGACCATCTATACCGATCCGGCTCGCAACTCGCTCATCGAGCAGACCACCTTTACGGCCCTGACCGGCAATCTGTCCAACTACCTGTTGTATGTGCTCTACAATCCGACCATGCATGATGCCGGCAATAATAACAGCAGCTCTACGCAAGTTTATGGTGGCAGGACCATGCTGGTGAGTACGGATTCATCGGGCAACTACGCCAGCGCGCTCGCTGCATCGTTCCCTTATCAATCCGGCATGACCAGTTCGGGCTTTGTAGGCGTGAACGATGGCTGGACAGATCTGAAAGGATCGAGTAACTGTGGCAGCCAGATGTGTCCTGACTATAGCATGAGCTACACTTATAGCGCCGCGAATAACGGCAATACCGCGCAGACCGGTCAAATAGACCTGTCCGATGGTGGCACAATCAATTTAACGACTACTACCAGTGTCACCTTCAATCTCGTCCTCTCATTCGGACAGAATGGTGGTGGCAATTCCGCAACGACAAATGCCGAACAGACGCTGAACGGCACGTTGGGCGATAACTCGAATATGCTTGCCACCTACGTCTCACAGTGGAATACGTTCGATAACAGTCTGAATATTCCGCCCGCGGTTGGCAGTACCCAGGCGATACAGCAGGCCCGCCAGCAGGAATATTATCTGGCGGCAAACACGCTCAAGGCGGCGCAGGATAAGCAGACGGGTGCTTTTGTGGCCGGCCTGGGTACGCCGTGGGGCGAGTCGAACGGTGATAGTGATGCAGGTGGCTATCACCTGGTGTGGGAACGCGATATGTATGAATTTGCCAGCGCATTGATCCTGGCGGGTGATACCGCCGATCCGAAGCGTGCGTTACTATGGGCATTCAACAGCCAGCAGCAGTCGGATGGGCATTTCCCACAGAATAGCTATGTCAGCGGGGTTCCATACTGGAACGGCATTCAGATGGACGAGCAGGCTTTCCCCATCATCCTGGCCTGGAAACTGGGCGTTACCGACAATACCAACTACCAGAATCATATCAAGCCCGCCGCGAACTATATCGTAGAACATGGTCCGTGGACCGGTGAGGAACGATGGGAGGAGAACGGTGGCTACAGCCCATCGACCATCGCGGCTGAAATTGCCGGGCTGGTCGCCGCGGCCTCTATCGCCGGAACCAACGGCGATACGGTAAACCAGGCGCGCTACCTTAACTATGCCGATTATTATCAGGCAATGGTACCCGACTGGACGTTTACGACCAGCGGTTCGCTCGGCGGAGGCTATTACTTCGAGCGTATCGACGATGATGCTAATCCCAATGATGGGCATAACCTGACACTTGCCAACGGCGGCGGCACCTATGACGAACGCTCGATTGTCGATGCCGGTTTTCTCGAACTGGTGCGCCAGGGGGATATGCCCGCCAATTCTCCCTATGTCACGCTGTCGTTGCCCGTGATCGATTCCACTATCAGCCAGGTCGTGAACGGGAACCGTTACTGGTATCGTTACAATCACGATGGCTACGGGGAACATTCCGATGGCTCCGACTATAATGGTACGGGTATAGGGCGGCTCTGGCCGATCTTCTCAGGCGAGCGCGGCATCTATACCATCGCGACGGGTGCGAGCGCCGATGCGTATCTGACGGCCATGACGGCTGCTGAGAATGGCTCCGGCATGATACCTGAACAGGTCTGGGATAATGCAGCCCCCAGTGGCTACACGCCGGGAACGCCGACCAAATCGATGGACCCGCTCAACTGGGCCATGGGCGAGTTCATCACGCTGCTGATGTCCGCGAGCAGCAATAGCATCGCCGATGTCGCTTCTATTGTTTCGAGCCGCTACGTGACGAATGCCTACCAGCCACATGCCGGCTGGACGGTTGACTACGACAGCAGCCAGCTTTACCAGGGCAAAGCGCTCACCATCTTCTACAACGGCTACCTGAGTTCAGGCAGTCACGTTTACCTGCATTGGGGTGAAAATAACTGGCAAAATGTTGTGGCTGTTGATAAGCCGATGGTCAGGCGCGCGGATGGCTTCTGGCAGACGACGATCAGCGTGCCTACCGATGCCACGCAGATCAATTTCGCTTTTGACAACGGCTCGGGCAGTTGGGATAACAATGGGGGCGGGAACTGGAACGTCTCGATTGGCAGCGCAGGCCCATCACCGGCGCTTGCTACCCCGGTCATGAGCTTTCCCTATGTGCCGGTGCAAGGCCAGCAGGTTAAGATCATCTATAATGGCTCACTGGCGGGCAGTGCAACCAGCATGACCATGCACTGGGGCTATAATGGCTGGAACAGCCCTACCGATGTTGCCATGACGAAGCAAAACGACGGCTCATGGCTGGGCGTTGCTTTTCTGCCGCAGGCTGCTAATCAGCTAAACATGGCCTTTTATAATCAGAGCGGCGTCTGGGATAATAATGGCGGCAGTAACTATAACATGAGCGTGTCGCAAAGGTGAGCAAATAGTTGGTATCATAGGTGTTAAGATACCATGCAGAACGACCACCAGGGTATGCCTCTATCCCACACGCTCCGTATAGGGTAGGGGCGTATCCTGGTGGTCGTTCTGCATGGATGCTGTACTGAGGGACTCCCAATTTTTTTGTCGTATAATGCGCAATGTAAGACAAAGCAATAAAGATTGGTAGGTATTGATACGTGTTTTATCGCTTACTGAAACATCTGGTTGGTATCTGCTTTAACCTCCTGAATTTCGTGCTTGGCGGAAACCTGCCCCCATTAGGATGTGTGACTGTGATTGTGGAAGAGCAAGGGCGTTACCTGCTTATCAAGCGCCCCCGTGGAAAATTGTCGTTCCCGAGCGGTTTCATACGTTGGCGTGAATTGCCTATTCAGGCAGCAAGGCGGGAGTGTTTTGAAGAGACGGGCTTGCGCTTGCAGATTGAGCCTGAAGATCTTATCACCTGTTACGCGCACATTGGGCAGCACATCGATACATTGAGTACGCTAACACTTGTCTATAGTGGCAAAGTCACCGGCGGCAGGCTACGCGGAAGTATCGAGGGACAGGCTTACTGGCTGGATGAGAAGGAGATGAGGAAAGACCTGGAGAGGCGCAGCGAAATATTACTCGTAGATTATTTACAGTTTCGTGCGAGGCGTGCGGAAGCTCATAATTCCGGTGCGACCTTACAAGAATCGGTAAAGGAGAGTTCCCATGATAGCGACGTTGAAGGCCCGGTTAGGCGAGAAGGTTAGCGACGATCCGGCAATTCTGGAGTCGCATGGCAAGGATGCCAGCTATCCTAGAATGATACCGCCGCTGGCAGTAGTCTATGCCGGGTCGCTAGAAGATGTACAGGAGACGCTGGCATGGTGCCGCGAAAATCATATACCGCTCATTCCATATGGCTCCGGTAGCAGCCTTGAGGGACAGATTATTCCTCATGTTCCGGCGATCACCCTGGATTTTTCGCGTATGAAGCGCGTGCTTGAGATCCGCGCGGAAGATTTTCTGGCGGTGGTTGAGCCTGGCATTACGCGTGAGGAGCTCGAAAAGGAGTTGCAGGATACGGGCCTGTTTTTCCCGGTAGACCCGGGTGCCAATGCCTCGCTCGGTGGCATGGCGGCAACCAATGCCAGTGGCACCACTACAGTTCGCTATGGTGGCATGCGCCAGAACGTCGCGGAACTGGAGGTCGTGCTGGCAAATGGGCAGGTGCTGCGCTTAGGCCGCTCTGTGCGCAAGACCAGCAGCGGTTATGACCTCAAGGATCTGTTCATCGGCTCAGGCGGAACGCTTGGCATCATCACGCGTCTCGTCCTGCGCCTGCATCCCGTGCCGGTGTTTATCCATACCATGCGCGTCTTCTTTCCAGGGCTGGAAGAGGCGGCTCATGCGGCTTATCGTATCATGGCCAGCGCGCTGCCGGTTGCGCGACTCGAATTGCTCGACGAACTCAGCCTCAAGTTTATCAATCAGGATTTAAAGCAGCATTATCTGGAGAAACCGGCGCTCTTCCTGGAATTTCACTCTTCGGTTGCCGAGGCCATCGAGGAGGAATCGCACCTGGCCGAGAAACTGGTAAAAGCGTCAGGCGCGCTGAATATTCATGTGGCTCGCAACGCGGAGGAGCGCATGACGCAGTGGGAGGCTCGTCACCAGTTCTACTGGGCGTTCGTGCATTGCAATCCTGACCGCCTGTACTATACGACCGATGTTGCCGTACCGCTTTCTCGCGTACCTGAACTGGTGGGATATGCTCAAGAATTGTTGCGGGAAATGCACCTGGAGGGTAGTATTGTTGGTCACGTCGGCGATGGCAATTTCCATACCCTCGTCGCCACGTTGCCCGAGGGCTATCACCTGGCCGAAGAATATTCCGCGCGACTCGTCGAACGTTCTTTGGCTCTGGGCGGCACCGCAACCGGAGAACACGGGGTTGGATTAGTAAAGAAGCGGTTTATGGAGGCCGAGCATGGTCCAGCGCTTGAATGGATGCGGCAGATTAAGGTGCTCTTCGACCCCGATGGGATATTAAATCCAGGGAAGATGCTGTAGGTAATATAATTTCGATTCCCACCGGGAGGTCGTGAAAGGGTCCAGTTCCTGCCGCCTCTCCATAGGGAGGGAGCGTATCCTGCAAATCCGAGAAAGTCCGGTGGAGAGGCAATAGACAGCTTATGGTATAATCTCTGTGATATATGATTAGTGGTTTTGGCAATGCGCTCGAAGGACTATCACTCACGGGAAGCAAACGGGTTTCGTATATGCAGCGTAGTGGAGTATCTGAGAGGAAGAGAAGCATTGAAAGATTCTCCGTATTTAAGGAAAACTGTTTGTCCAGGTCTACCCCCGGCTATTCTTCACCGTGATGCACTGGTGCGTCGGCTCAGCGACGCTATTATCGGACCTGCATCCGCACCGGCGGGGAATTTTCCCTACAAACTCGTCTTGTTACATGCTCCGGCGGGCTATGGCAAAACAACGCTGCTTGCCGATTTCTCCCGGAGGAACATTCTCAGGCGCTCCCTTTACTGGCCGCGGCAGAGGAGGTCATTGCCGGTCAATTATCAGAATCTGCTGAAGGCGCGTTTCTAACCTTGCAAGCAGAAATTATGCTGCAGCGCGCACGTGTGTTGTCGCGCCGTGGTGACTATCAAGAAACACAAAAACTCTGCCAACAGGTGATCGCAGCTCTGCCGGAGGGCGAAGTGAAGCTGCAAGTAGCAGCCCATATGCGTTTAGGGGTATGCGCAGCTATATTATGTAATTTTCCCATGGCAATTTCTCATTTACAGAAGGCCCTGCAACTGGGAGATGCAGAGGCAAATCCGGGGCAGGTAGCAGATGCGCATGCCACATTAGGGAACGTCTATGGATTAATGGAGAAGCCCGCTCTTGCTGACTATCATAAGTCACGTAGTATGAGCCTGCGTCAGGGAACGAATGATGTCTGGGGGAAAATCTACGATCTGATTCGGTTGGGAGTTAGTCAGAAGGATCAGGGCATGTATGCTGACGCGGAAGCTACGCTGATGCGGACGCTGGCAGAATCCAGATCCCTGCATTTTTTAGGCGGGCAGGCTTATTCCCTGGATAACCTTGCGGAACTTTACCAGGAGCAGGGATTCTATGAGCGGGCGTTGAAGGCAGGCGAGGAAGCGGTGGCTCTTGCAAGACAGGTGAAAGACGATATGTATTTGCTCAATGGCCTGCTCTGTGATCTGGCTATGACCTATCTTTACATGGGAGACGCGGTAACAGCCAATTTGCTGATAGCCCAGGTAGAGTTGCGCAATTCTGCTCGTGAAACTTTTGGTGATGAACGGATAAACTATGAACTCGCGTATAGTACGATACTACTCTACCAGCATCGGTATGATGATGCCAGAGCCAATCTACTCACCCTTACTGCAGTGCTGGATTCAATTGGAATGAAGCGGGAGCTTCTGCTGGCACTGATTCGCCTGTCGGCCTGCTATCTGGCACAAAATCAGCCCGGCAATGTGGTACTCTATTTGAAACAGTTTGCTTCGTTACTTGCTACGAGTGAACCCTATGTGCCGCTTGTTTACAGTGAGCTGCGTCGTTTGCCACTCGTGGAGCAGGCTATCAAGACTTTCCCGGAATTGTCCCAACTGCGCACATTACTTCACCTGGAAGCTGAGACGCAAGAAGCAAAAGATACTTCCGAGACGCGCTTACCGGTGACGCAGCCACTAACCGCACCTGGTGCCCGGCAACTCCGCATCCTGGCATTAGGTGAACCGGCGGTATTCATTCGTGAAAAACCCGTTACGCGCTGGCGTATGGCACGAGCAATGGAGCTCTTCTTTTTCCTGTTCGACTGTGACCGCCCGGTGCGCAAAGAGCAGATCCTTACCGCTCTCTGGAGCGAAGTTGATGAGCAGGTAGATCGCACATTTCACTCCACGATCTATTATCTGCGCAAGGTGCTGGGCGAGTCCTGCCTTGTCTCCAAGGGTGGAAGCTATTGGCTTGACCTGGCTTCTCCATATGGAAGCGAAATCTGGTATGACGTTGCCAGGTTCCAGGAAAGCTACGAGCGTGCGAAACAGGCGCTTGCCAGGAACGATGAGGATGGAGCGCAAGAGGCATTTGAAGCCATGATAACCCTCTATCGCGGCGATTATGTGCAGTCGTTCTATAGCGATTGGTGCCGCGCCCGACGCGATGAACTACGCCGCAACTATCTCGATGCGCGACACCATCTGGCGCATATCGCCTGGCGTAGGGAACAGTATGATGCAAGCGCCGAACACTGGCGGCAAATGCTGGCCCTGGACGATTGTCTCGAAGAGGCTCACTATGGGCTGATGCGCTATTATCTGCACGCCGGCAAGCGTGGTTTAGCCTTGCGCCAGTACCAGCGCTATCGTGAAACCTTACAACAAGAACTTGGTGTCCAGCCAGGTCCGGCCATCCAGGGGCTTTATCAACGCCTCGTCACCACTTCTTAGAGCGCGGTTCACCTGCCTTGGGCAACCTACTGAGGGTAGGGGCGATCCTGGTGCTGGCGGCCGCCCAGGAATTCCATCTGCTTTAAGCCCCCATGAAATGACGCTGCCCTTCTTCGAAATCTTGCCAACTGCGAAGAACCTGCGAATTTTCCACCAAAAAAACCTCCAACTGCGAAGAATCTGCGAAATCGATGCGAATGATGCGTTGAACCATGTCATGTATGCTTCCCCCAACGGAACGGAGAGGTAACGCTCAAAAGTAACGTTTGAGTAACGGTATGTGCTCTATACTCTCCTCAAGATGAATGACAACACGAATGTGCTGAAGAATACCGGGTTATTCTTCAGCAAGGATGCGAGAAGGAGTACATGAGCGTGGATACATCCAACCTCCAGCATCGATCACACCTGTTTACAGTCCGCATCTGGCAAGAAGAGGTCGGAGCAGGTCAGACAGAACTGCGAGGCAAAGTGCAATTATTGACCAGCGGCGAAGTGCGCTACTTTCGCGAATGGAGCGCGCTGGTACCACTCCTGCACGCGATGTTGTCAGAATCTCAATCAGAAGAGCAGCAATTACATACTCACCTCTCACCTGTTCACGATGGAAATGAGTTAGTATAAACACTCGAAAAGGAAAGGTGAAGGTGTTCAGATGGCAAGCGTAAGAACAATGCAAATTGTAGGTATCGTTCTCATGGCTGCTGGATGGGGATGGGCAGGAGCGAACTTTACCCCCAGCGGCTCAGACTGGTGGAATTATTTTCTCCATACCGTCCCTATCGTGATCTTGCTGGTCTTCAGTCCTTGTCTTTTTAGCGTTTCAGATGACCCTGAAGCGCCTGGTTCGAATGGCGAATGGGCAGGCATCGGCCTGAGCATTTTTGCCGGCATCAGTCTCCTGGGTTTAAGCGTAGGCATTATCTTCGGAGCGATTAACCCGAATGGAGCCTTCGGCGTAGCCACATCCGGAGATTGGGTGGTCATTGTTGCTCTTATCCTGGGTGATCTTCTGTGGTTAACGGCGCAGTTCTCTTCTCGCCCTCATCGTGCGGAGATCGAATCAGCGAGCAACTAGCATTCATAGGAATCGTAAAGTACAGCTCCCCGGCAGGAATCCTTGTCGGGGAGAGGCAGGCAAAAAACAAGAGAAAGGTATGGAAAACATATGAAGACATTTGAATCCGAAAACGAGCAAAAATTCAATGCAGAACAAAAAGTTGTTATGGACGTGAGGGATATCACAAAAAGTCTCCCCCTCGGTCGGGAGCGAATCGAGATACTCAAAGGGATCAGCTTCCAGATTATGAGCGGGGAGTTCGTTGCCATCGTCGGCCCTTCCGGTTCGGGCAAGAGCACTTTGCTGGGGATTATCGCCGGGCTTGATAATCCCACGACTGGCCAGGTATTCATCGATGGCGTCGATATCACGCGCATGAGTGAGGGCAGGCTGGCAACGGTACGCAACAGCAAGATCGGCATGGTCTTCCAGGCGTTCAACCTCATCCCGACGCTGACGGCGCAGGAGAACGTCGAGGTTCCGCTCTATGTTGGCAGGCATAAAGGCTCTCCCTCTGCGCGGGCGCGTGAATTGCTGACCCTGGTTGGACTCTCTCACCGCTTCGATCATCGACCCAACCAGCTCTCCGGCGGCGAGCAGCAGCGCGTAGCGATTGCGCGCGCATTGGCTACCGACCCGGCCCTGGTGATTGCAGATGAGCCGACCGGCAACCTGGATGCACGCAATGGTGAAAACGTCCTCAAACTGATCGCCGATTTACGCGCCCAGACCGGCAAAACCTTTATTATCGCTACCCATGATCCGGTCGTTGCTTCACATGCCGACCGCGCCATTCGCATCGTCGATGGCAAGATCGCCGAGATCGACCCGTCTCTGGGTGTTATCACGCAATAACTTTTTCTAAAAAACGCTTGCCTGCCGGAGTACGGCCAGCAGCCAATTTACCGGCAGGCCGGTACAGCTAAATACTATAAAGGAGAAGACGAACATGAAAGCATCTGTGTTCTTAAATTACACCACACGCTCTCTGCTGCGCGGCGGACAGCGTACTCTACTGGCGGTGTTTTGTGTAACGGTGGGTGTTATGGCGGTAGTGGCCCTGCAACTGGTGGGTTACATGCTGCAAAATTCGCTTTCGGGCAGCGCGCGCGAGGCCAACGGCGGCGATATCGCGATTATGGCGCAGGGCGCTCCGCTCAAGTCCAGCGACCTGGCTTTCTTCAACAGGCTCAAGGACGATGGCACGATCACGAACTACAGCGCCATTATTCAGGAGAATGGAACACTTAACAACGCGGCCTCTTCGGTGCAGTCTTTCAACATCGAGGCCGTCGATCCCAACAACTATCCATTGGTCTCATCGCCATCGTTTGTCGCGCCTTCCAATGGGAGTGTTGCCGGGCTGCTGGCCAATGACCAGGTGATTGTCACGCAGAATTTTCTCTCGACCTACCATAAGCAATTGGGTGATACCTTCAACGTGTACGTCAAAACGTACACGGGTACGGGCCAGACGATACCGGTAAAAATTGCCGGGGTAGTGGCTAATACAGGTCTGTTCGCGCAGGCCGGCAATCTATTGCTCATCTCGGCGTCCGACTACCTGGCATCTGCCCCCGCTTCACCGGCGGTCTATACGCTCGTAGATGTCACAACGGCGGATCAGGCTCATACTGATATGGCGGTCAAGGCTATCAGCGCGCAATTCTCGCTCGTTGGCATTCAGACGGCTACAGATGTGCTCAAGTCTCAGCAGTCTACGATTGACCTGGTTAGCAAATTCCTGAAGATCACAGGTTTGCTCGCGCTACTGATTGGCGGAGCTGGCATCATCAATACCATGCAGGTGCTGCTCTCACGGCGCAAGACCGAGATCGCGATGCTCAAGACGGCAGGCTATCATCGCCGGGACCTCTACTTGCTCTTCGGACTGGAAGCTGGACTACTGGGACTGGTTGGCGGCATTATCGGAGCTATTGCCGCTATAGGCGTCAGCTACCTTGTTCGCATCGTGGTACAAAACACCGGCACCAACATACCTTTCGTACTCAATCCGGGCCTGATACTCGGCGGCGTAGCAATCGGCTGCGTAACGGCGCTGATCTTCGGACTTCTGCCCATCGCCCAGGCGGCCAATATTCGCCCATTGAGCGTGCTGCGCGAGCTTGAGAATAAGAGCGCGGGCGGGCGCATTATGACGGTCATCTTGCTGGTGTTGTGTTCGATCCTCTTCTGCCTGCTGGCAATCGTCATTCTGGATAACAATATCGTGCTTGGGGTAGCGGTCACGTATGGAACGTTCGTGTTCCTGCTGCTGCTGGCCGGCATCTTCGGTCTGATTGTACTGGCCGTGAGCAAATTGCCGGTTCCTGAACATGTACACTTTATCCAGGTGCTGCCGTTGCTGTTGGGCATAGGCGTCTCGGTGCTGTTGTACCAGTTCGTGCCAATATTCGGCATTGTCCTGCTGCTTCTCACATTGCTGGGCGTTGGCCTGGTATTCCTGCCGAAGCGTCAGAAGGTCAATGTGAAGATGGCCCTGCGCAACCTTGGACGGCGGCGAGCGCGCACAACGGCAACCCTGCTGGCTATGTTTATCGGCATCTATGGTATTGGCTTAACCGTGGGTATCGGCCAGGACCTCAGGTCGGTGATCATTGACACGCTGAAACAGTATACGCCATATAATCTTGTGGCGACGACTACCGGCAACGATACGAAAGCTCTTGCAGCGCACTTAAACAGCATTCCGGGACTCGATGGGAGCCGCGAGGATCCGTTCACCGCGACTATTCCGGTTGCGATCAACGGCCAGCCCGTTCAGCAGGCGCTTCCAAAGGGTATAAATGGTCAGCAAGATCTCAGTATGCTGGGTGGAATTGAGGGCTATGACCTGGCGCATACCGTTCCCGCGCAGCAGATTGTCAGAGGTCGCAACCTGAATGCCGGCGATGCCAATAGCAACAATGTGCTGGTCAGCCAGATCATGACCAACCAGGGCTGGGCGCAGATGAACCTCAAAGTTGGCGATACCGTGACGCTGATGAGCCTTGACGGCAAGGTGCGCAAGACGGTGACAATCGTCGGCATCGTCTCGATCCCGACCAGTTTTGAGACCCTGGGAGAAGTGCTGGCTCCGGCATCGCTCGTAAACGAGCTCAGCCCGGCAAGCGCATCGAAGACGACCGTATTCTACCTGAAGGTTGCGCCGGAGCAGTTCGACGCGGCGTTGAACGAGCTGAATCGCATCGCGCCCAACGCCTCGGTGCAAAATCTGAGCGATGCCGGTGTCTCTTTCTTGCAGAACGTGACGAGTTTCCTGGATGTGGTGATAGCGGTTTCCCTGCTCTCACTACTCGCCGGAGTGATCATCATCGCCAATGCGGTAGCCCTGGCAATGCTGGAACGCAGGCGCGAACTGGGTATCCTCAAATCGGTCGGCTACACCAGCGGCACAATTATGAGCCAGGTGCTGATTGAGTTCGGCATCACCGGAAGTATTGGCGCGATCATCGCGACGCTGCTATCTGCCGGCGGTGTGACGATAAGCAGCAAGATATTCTCGCAGAATAACCTGACGCTCAACATGCAGCCCATCGTTATCGTCAGCATGATTGTCGGCCCGCTGCTGCTGGCAGTGATCACTGCGGCGCTGGTTGCCTGGAACGCGGTGAGGGTGAGGCCGCTGATGGTGCTGAGGTATGAGTAGGACTGGTGTGTGGTAGTGATTGGGGATAGGATAGGGTATAATCAGGTCGGTAAAGAACATATGCAGGCAGAAGAACTCTTCAATCAAAACATTGAAGAGTTCTTCTGCCGATATTGCGAGGAGAAATTAACTATGGCACAAGATTTGCTTTCTCCCTGGGCCTACTATCGAGGCTGGGATGTCTACAATGATCATCTCGTCAAAGCTATCGAACCGCTGACTTCGGAGCAACTGGCACTCACAATCTCCCCCAATTTGCGTTCCGTTGGCTCGCTGGCACGACATATTGTACACATACGCGCTAGCTGGCTATACAATCTGATGGGCGAGGGCGGTCCAGAAGTAAAGGCCATCGCTGATTGGGGCTACGAGGGCGATGTGCCACCGGCAGACGAACTGGTGCGCGGTTTGACGGTTACCTTTCGGGCCTGGAAAGAATGCCTGGAGCGCTGGACGCCAGAAGATCTGGAATATGTCTTCAGGGGGGACCGGTGGGGCCGGCCATACGAACTTTCGCGCCAGTGGGTGATCTGGCATGTCATTGAACACGATCTTCACCATGGTGGCGAACTCTCATTTTCACTCGGCGCCCATGGTCTCGCTGCGCCCGATATCTAGAGCCTGTTCGAGAAGTTCGGAAACCTCTGATGCTACAGCTGTTTTCCCGACACCTGGAGGGCCGGTAATGATCAGAATTGGAACCTTCATTTCCATCTAACGATTCCTCTTGTTGTTGTTATCTCTTTGCTGATAATTCAGAGGCGGCAAGAGGTGAAGGAGTTTAATCAGGAAGGTCATAAATACCCCATCTGCTCAGCAAGAGGCGCTGCCTGTTGGAGTATCTCTTGTGCCTCTGCCTCCTGCCCGGCATCCCATGCTTTCAAGGCTGATTCGAGGAGCGTTCTCAACTCTTCGGAAGGTGGTTGCTGCGTGGAATCGAGGAGCATCCGCACGTAATCTATCGCTTCTGTAAAATTTCCCCTGGTAGTTGCCACACCAGCAAGGGGCCAGATAGCTACCCATTGAAACGAATTGGTCGGCTGGCGGCCTTGCCTGTTCTCCAATGACGTCTTTCCGCAGGCCTCGGCGCCTGTCAGATTGCCGTCACGCCAGGCTAACCAGGCTTGATGGCCCTGAATAATCGCGCTATTCCGCGCCTCCGGCATAGCCAGTGAGCGTGCGACCACTTGCCGCACCTCTTCGACTTTTCCTCGTCGTCGTAGGATGATGGCCAGAAAGGTCAGGCACCGTACCAGCAGGGGAGTGCTTCCAATCTCTTCGGCTAGCTTCATTGCCATGCGCATCTGTTCTTCGGCCTCTTCGAGTTGTTCAGAGAATAGCAGGCCGTTTGCGAGCACAAAGTGGCCGAATCCTATCAAATCCTTATTGCCTGTTTCTAGAACGGTCGCCAACCCTTGACGGCGATACGCGAGCGATTGTTCTGATCCCATGTAGCGATTGCGCCTGCTATCGCGTGCTATCACTGCCTGAAAGAAACGCCCGCGCTGCTCTGCTGTACCATGTTTTTCCACAATGTCCTGGGCTTTTTCGATGATAGCCGTCATTTCATCCACGGAACCACGCAGTGGAAGAAGCTGGTCGATCTGAAGATCAATCCACTCGTTCAACCACTCACTGCTGGATTTATCTTCTGCCTGATCTAAGACTCGCTCTGCTTCTTGAAATATTTGACGTGCATTGTCATTGAACGTATCCAGAGGGTTGTCGGAAGCAAGTTTCCAGGCGACTGCTATCCTGCGTAAGAGGCGGGCTTGCCAGATGTACTCATGCGCCGGTATCCAGTTCATGGCATGTGCATAGGCCTGCCTTGCCTCCTCCTGCCGTCCCGTTATCGCGAAGATTTCCCCCATGGACTTATATATCCAGGCTGCCGTTTCCCAGTACTTCTTCCTCCAGGAATTTCCTATTGTACCTGCTTCAAGTAGGGCAGTGGCTCGTTCAAATGCTGCTAGAGCTTCGGCATTCGCATAAATGCCCATACTATACTCACCGGCACGTCGATAATAAGGAATGGCTCGTTCTGGAAGCCCTGCCTGTTCATAGTGAAATGCAACCTGGCCGCTGACGCCATCCACTTCTTCTTCGAATACTGCTTCAAGCGCTTCCGCGACGCGGCGATGCAGGAGACGCCTGTGGGCCGGACTTAATGCATCATAAGCCTGCTTGCGCAGCTTATCGTGACTAAAGTCATAGGCCTGGTCCATGCTACCACCCTGTTCGCGCACGATATGCCGCTGCCATAATTCATCCAGTCCGTGTACCACCGCGTCCTCGCTCTCCCCGCTCGCTTTTACGAGAACATCGAATGTAAAGGCGCGCCCGATAACGGCTGCGACATTTGCTATTTCACGGGCAAGTGGGGAAAGTTGCGCGAGTCGAGCTGCCAGCACACTCTGGACGGTGGGTGGAAGCGTTGAAGCTGCCTGTGAAAGAAGTGCGAGTGAACTTCTGGCGCTAGATTGTTCTTTTTCATTTTGTTCCAATGTCCCTGCTCGCGCCATTTCCACCACGAACAAGGGATTGCCTTCCGTCTCAGCGTAGAGTTGATTGATCATAGCGGGTTCAAGTGGGTGACCCAGGACATGTTCAGCTAGGGAGGTCGTCTCGGTAGTATCAAGTGGCCCGAGTGCGATTTCTGTGACCATGCCGTCTCGCTGCAATGTTCCCAGAAATGCTTCCAGGGGATGGCCGGGCATGATTTCCTCGGCGCGTACCGTGCTCATGAGGAGCAATCGCGCACTCTTGTCGAAGCGCAACAGATAATGGAGCCATTCCAGAGTCTCGTTGTCGCACCATTGCAAGTCATCAAGCAGGAGCAACAAGGGCTGGCGGGCATTCAATACAGCGCGAGCAAGCGCTTCAAAGAAATGCCGGCGTTGCCATCCCTCGGTCATAGCAGCGGGACGAGCGAGTTTAGGCCGTGTAGCAAGTATCTCTGGTACCAGCCGTGCAATCTCAGTGAGCCAGGCAGGGTCAAGGGCTGGTAGACCGGATTGGATCTCATTCGTTTGCAGCCACGTGGTGACAGGGGCGTAAGCCAGTTGTCCAATTGCTGGGTAGCAGCGAGCGCTTGCCGCCGTCATGCCCTGCCGGCTGACCCATGCCACCATCTCCTCGGCCAGTCGTGTCTTGCCGATGCCCGCCTCCCCTGAGAGAATCACAACATGCGGATGTCCACGTGCGGCCTTGCGCCAGACCTCCTGAATCTGGCGCCACTCCGACTTCCGGCCAAGTAATGGTGCCTCCGTTCCTCTTGAAGCGAGCGAGCCTGTAGGCACTCTAAGAGAGTTCTCCGATTCCAGTAGCGACTCATAGAGCGCGCGCGTTACCTGGCCCGGCTCGGTTCCGAGTTCGCGTTCCAGTACCTGGGCGCAGGTATGGTAGACACGCAGCGCGGCGGCGCGATCACCACGCAGAGCATGAAGGCGCATAAGCTGCCGGTAGGTCGCCTCATGCAAAGAGTCCAGCCGCAGCAGTTGCTGAGCGACCTGGATCGCCGCATCATAATCGCGTTCCTCCTCAAGAAGAGCTAGCAGGCGTTCTGCTGCTGAAAAAAACAATTGGCGGAGACGATCACGTTCGGGCAAAATCCACTCGTCGTAGCAGCTAGGCAATAGATCGCCGCGGTAAAGGCTAACGGCGTGTTCTAGCGCGTGCCGCATCAAGGTCATATCTTTGCGCTGTTCTGCCTGCGCAAGTTGTTGTTCAAAATCCTGCACATCCAGCGTCCAGTTTGCCCCTTCTGCTGGCCGCCAGTAGAGGCTTTGCCTATCTGCGTCTAGAAAAGAATCGATATCGGGCAGAGCCTGGCGCAACTGATGCAACAACTTGCGCAGGCTGGAGTGCGCTCGTTCCTCAGTCGAATCCGGCCACATAAGAAAGGCCAGGTGCGACCGGTCCTGGGGTGCGTTACGATGCAGCACCAGGTAGGCGAGTAATGATTGCAATTTGGGGCTATTGATGGTCAGCACGGGCGTGTCTTCCGAGAGCAGCAGGAAGTCACCCAGCAGGTGGATATGAAGAGTAGGCATCACCGTAAGCTTCAAATCCTTTCTCAAGCCCAATAGTCGGCGTATTTGGGTTACTTGATAAGCTAGCGCCAGTATATCACATTTTCTTGATGTTAGTTAACCCTGCATGTTATGCCGGAATCGTATGTTCCTTGCCATCATATGACCAAACATCGGATTCACTCCCGGCGCATCTTCTGAATCTTCAGGTATTACCGCTGTGTTTGCAGTAAGCATCTGCTCGCGCAGCTTTCCAACCTGCTCGGCCATATTTATGTACGAGAAGGAGGAAGAAAAGTTGTAAGGCAGGGTTTTTAGGGTGAGGTGTCATTGGTAGACAATAACGATTGAGGTAGGCTATACTATTCCAGCAATGATTTCCAGCGTGAAAAAAACTGACCATCCGGCAGACTGATATTTGTTGGATGAATCTGTGGATGTTTTTTATAAAGAAGGATATACATGCCAGTTGATTGCGATGTTTTGATTGTTGGCGGTGGTCCGGCAGGACTGGCGGCTGCTGAGACTGCCGCTAAGCAGGGTGCGCGAACGATCGTATTGGAACGCCAGAACGAAATCGGTTATCCCGTCCATACGAGTGGAGGGAGCTGGGTGAGCGATATGAAGGCGCTCGGCATCCCGGAACACCTCTATCATCCAGTAACGAATGTTACTTTTGTCTCCCCGCGTCGTGAAGTGAAGTTGCACTATGATCCCGCGGTTGCCTGCGTTCTGGATGTGCGGGGCGTCTACCAGCACCTCGCGGGCCGTGCTGTTGCTGCCGGAGCTACGTTGCGAGTCCGGCACACCGTCGAGCAGACGATTCTGGAAAATGGCAGTGTCGCGGGGGTGACGGCGAAGAACCACGTGGGTGAACGAATCACCATGCGAGCGCCAGTCACTATTGATGCTAGTGGCTTCTCGCGGCATATAGGCGTGCGAACCGAGATGGGTAAGGCATTTCATCGTTATGGTTATGGTGCCGAATATGATCTCTACGCGCCGAACTATCCGCAAGATGAATTATATTTGATTATGGGCAGTCAGTTCGCACCGCGTGGTTACGCCTGGGCTTTCCCTCGTGGCAACGGGCGCGTCCGATTAGGAGTGGGCGTGCTGCACCCTGATTGTGAAGAGGATGCGCGTGGCTACCTGGATAGCATCATGCGCGATTTACCGCAGCTGGTCGATAAATTTCGCGATGCCAGCCCGATTGAGTATCATACGGGGTTGTTCCCATCGGAGGGGCCGCTCGAACGATTCTCGCGCGATGGCTTGCTGCTGGCCGGTGATGCCGCCGGGCATGGTTCTACACTCGTAGGCGAGGGCATTCGTTTTGCGATTTATTCGGGGCAGATGGCGGGGGCCGTGGCCGCCGAAGCGATAAGGGCAAACGATACCTCGGCTGCTTTTCTGGAACGCTTCGATAAGCAGTGGCGAGCGCGCTTTGGCCGCGATATGGATATTGCCTACATGATTAATAAGCGCATCGCCAATTATAGTGATGATCAATGGGATGGCGCGCTCGACCTGATGCGCCGGCTCACCCCATCGCAGATGGCGCAGGCCTTACGTGGTGATTTTAGCGCCGGCCTGGTAATGGGGGTACTCGCGCGCAACCCTGGTCTTGTCGCCACGGGTAGCAAAAAGTTCCTTGATTTGATGCTTGAGCGCATCAACAAGCCTGCCGGGAATATCTCCCGCTAATAGCTTGTTTGAATAAGTAGATGGACAACCATATCTCAAGCAATGCTCACTTCAAGGAGTTATTTGTGCAGAACGCGACAACAAACCCGTCAACCAACGAAAACACCGAAAAGAAGATCAAGGTGTATGCCACCACGTGGTGTGGAGATTGCCGGATGGCAAAGCGCTGGTTCGACTCTCATGGTATTGCCTATGAATATATCAATATCGAAGAGGACGCCGGAGCCGCCGAATATGTCCGGCGTGTGAACGGCGGCTATCAAAGCGTGCCGACGATTATCTTTCCCGATGGCTCTATCCTGGTGGAACCCTCTCCTCGCCAGCTTGCCGCAAAGTTTCAGGATGATGATCCGGAGAGCAAAAGGAAAGATATGATCTTCTTTTAGCATGTAAAAGCGAACCGATAAAGAGGCTGACTGCAATGGTCAGCCTCTTTTCATATTTTTGTGCTAAACTGTGGGAAATTGGCACACACGGTCTCGAATGAAAGGAAAGCAGCATGGAAACTTCTCTCACCAAAGCTCAACTCCTCGCCGAATTGCGCAATGAACAGGCGGCCTGGGAAGCCTTGCTCGCCGAGATTGGGGAAGCTCATATGACGCAGCCAGAGGTCGCCGGTGGCTGGTCGATCAAGGATATCGTGGCTCACTTAACGGGCTGGCGCCGCCGCTCGGTTCGGCGCTTCCAGGCGCTTCTGAATCATGCGCCAGACTTTTCACCGCCCTGGCCGCCGGAACTGCGGGAAGACGATGAAATCAATGCCTGGATTTACGAGTCCAATCGCAACCGCCCCCTGGCAGATGTTCTCAGCGATTCGCGGGAAGTCTTCCAGCAACTGATAGATACCCTTGATGCCTTTCCTGAGGGTGAACTGCAGGACCTGCGGCGCAGGCTGGGGCTGGAAGAAGAGCAGCTCCGTGGCAGCATGCTCTTCGCTCATTTCCACCAGGAACACGAGCCAGATATGCGCGCCTGGCTGGAGAAGGTGAAAAAAGAACAGTAACTTATCAGCAAGCGATATACTTTAATCCAGGTTAAAAATCGCTAGAAGGAAGATAGCTTTATGGAAGAACGCGCTTATCTTGACCTGGCCCAGCAGGCTTCGAACACGGGGGATATGGACCCGGAATCATTTCGTGCATATGGACATCAGATAGTCGATTGGATCGCGGATTACCTGGCGCATGTGGGAGAGTATCCCGTCCTGGCGGAGACCGCGCCGGGTGATATTCGTCATGCGCTGCCCGGTCAGCCGCCGAAGGAACCGGAGGCGATGGAGACCATCCTGGCAGATTTTGAAAGGGTGTTGATGCCCGGCATTACACACTGGAATTCGCCCGGTTTCCTGGCTTATTTCGGCGTCACCGGCTCAGGCCCCGGTATTCTTGGCGAAATGCTTGCCGCTGCCTTGAATGTCAATGCTATGCTCTGGCGCACCTCGCCGGCGGCGACGGAATTGGAGCAGGTCACGCTCGATTGGCTGAGACAAATGCTCGGCCTGCCCAATCCCCTCTTTGGTGTGATTAACGATACGGCCTCCTCCGGCGTGCTCTATGCGCTGGCCGCGGCACGTGAAGCTATCCCCGGTCTGCATATACGCCAGCAGGGGATGTCGGGCCGGCCTGATGTGCCGCGCCTGCGTTATTATGCCTCGCAGGAGGCCCATTCATCGGTTGAGAAAGCCGGAATTGTGCTGGGCATTGGACAGGCCGGTTTGCGCAAAATCGGTGTTGATAGCGAGTTTCGTATGGATGTTGCGCAATTAGAACAGGCCATCCAGGAGGATATTGCCGAGGGTTGGCTACCGTTTGCGGTTGTTGCCACGGTCGGCACTACCTCTACCACGAGCGTTGACCCCGTACCGCAGATTGCGAACATTTGCGAACGGTACGGTTTGTGGCTGCACGTCGACGGCGCGTATGGTGGTTCTGCCGCCATTGATCCGTCGATGCGCTGGGTACTGGCCGGCTGCGAGCGCGCCGATACAATTATCGTCAATCCCCACAAGTGGCTCTTCACGCCGATTGATTGCAGCGTTTTCTTCACACGCAAGCCGGACGTGGTGAAAGCAGCGTTCAGCCTGGTTCCCGAGTATTTACGCAACAGCGAGAGCGCTGGCGACGAAGTGCCCAATCTCATGGATTATGGAACGTCGCTTGGTCGGCGCTTCCGCTCGCTGAAACTCTGGATGATTATGCGCTACTTTGGCCAGGAGGGGCTGGCGGCGCGCATTTCCGAGCATAACCGCCTGGGTCAACTTGTCGCCGGGTGGATCGACGAGTCGCAGGATTTTGAGCGTATGGCCCCCACACCTTTCAGCACCGTCTGTTTTCGCGCCCATCCACGGGGCATGGATGATGAAGAGCAGCTAGATGTCCTGAATGAGCGCATCATGAACCGTATTAACACTGCCGGTCACTTCTTTCTGTCGCACACGAAGTTGCATGGTAAATTTACCATCCGTATCGCCATAGGCAATATGCGTACCACGGAGCAGCATATCCTGCAATTATGGGGAGAATTGCAGGAGGCGCTTACACAGGAGATGGCGAAATGATCCCGAAGCCGCGCCATCTTGAGCCAGAGTACGGCGCTCAATTTCAGGACCGCAGCATTGTAGATGCCTACCAGTATCGCCCGCCCTACCCTACCGAAACATTCAAAATATTGGCGGGTCTGATGAGCGGCGAGTCGCGTGTGGTACTCGATGTTGGATGCGGGCGAGGAGATATCGCGCGCGAACTGGTACATTTTGTAGAACGGGTCGATGCAGTGGATTTCTCCGCCAATATGATCGAAACGGGAAAGAAGCTTCCGGGCGGTGATAATCCAAAGCTCAACTGGATTTGTGGGCCGGTTGAAGAGGTGCCGCTGGCGCCACCTTATGCACTGGTAACTGCCGGCGCCAGCCTGCACTGGATGGATTGGTATGTGGTGATGCCGCGCTTTCGCGAGATGCTTTTGCCGGACGCATTTGTGGCAATAGTGGGAACGAAAGCATCATCCGAATGGTGGGATGGTAAGATTGGGCCCATCATAAGCCGTTACTCGACGAATCGCCACTTTCAGCCTTATGACTTGATAGAGGAACTGGAAAAACGCGGCCTCTTTCAGAAAGCTGGTGAGAAAGAGACGGCTCCGGTGCTATTCGTCCAGTCCGTAGACGATTATATTGAGTCGTACCATTCCAGGAACGGCCTGTCGCGAGAACGCATGGGCGAGGAGAATGCCGCTGCTTTTGATAGGGAGGTCAGAGAAGTGGTGACTCCCATGGCGAAGGATGGCATGCTGGAATTTCAAATTTCCGGGCACGTGATATGGGGACTTCCCCAGCAGTTTGTAGGAAAGTAGAAAAGAGCTATCGCTATGAAGATGCATCCAGGCCTGCAAGACGGGCCTATCTATCTCGACTACAATGCCACCACGCCCGTTGATCCGGCGGTTGTTGAGGCCATGCTGCCCTACCTGGCCATCCATTTTGGCAATCCATCAAGCACACATGCATATGGGCACGCGACACGTGAGGCCGTGGATGCCGCGAGAAAGCAGGTTGCCAGCCTGTTGAACTGCTCGCCCGCGGAGATCGCCTTCACGGGCGGAGGTTCTGAAAGCGATAATCTTGCCATTCGTGGCGCAGCGCTGGCGCGGCGGCATTTCGGTAACCATATTATCACGCAAGCGACAGAGCACCCGGCGGTAATCAATACCTGCCATGCCCTGGAGCGGCTGCATGGTTTTCGTGTCACGTATCTGCCAGTGGACAAGTACGGGCAGGTCGATCCGGCGCAGGTTGAAGCCACAATCGATGACAGGACGGTGCTGGTTACCATTATGCATGCTAACAATGAAACCGGCACATTGCAGCCCATCAAACAGATTGCGGAGATCGCCCACCGTCATAGAGCACTCATGCATAGCGATGCCTCTCAGTCGGTTGGCAAGATTCCCACGCTCGTTGATGAGCTGGGTGTTGATTTGCTGACCGTTGCCGGCCACAAAGTTTACGCGCCCAAGGGAATCGGTGCGCTTTACATCCGGCAAGGACTCCATCTGGAACCCGCCATCTATGGCGGAGGGCAGGAGAGTGGACGCAGGGCGGGAACTGAGAACGTCGCCTATATCGTGGCGCTGGGTACAGCATGCATGATTGCGCAAGAACAACTCGCCGAGAGCCGGGACCGTATGCGGAGGCTGCGCGACCGCTTGCAGCAGCGACTGGAACAATATGTTCCAACGCGTGTATTCCTGAATGGTCACGTGACCGAGCGCCTGCCCAATACGCTCAATGTGAGCATAGAGGGTGTAGTGGGTGAAGAGGTTCTGGCCGCTACGCCTGAAATCGCCAGTTCGACGGGTTCGGCCTGTCACGAGGGCAGTACTGATCCATCTCCCGTACTGGTGGCAATGGGAATGTCACGCGCGAGAGCGCTTGGCGCCTTGCGCCTGACGTTGGGGCGCTGGACAACGGAAGATGATGTTGAGAGGGCCGCGAGTTTGCTGGCGAGAACTATAGATTCTCTCTCCAGTAAGGGGTACAATAGAGAGTAATCTGCCTACTCCGTGTAGGCAGTGCAGGCGAACCGGTTCAAGTGTTGTTGAACCTGCCATGCGAAAGGTTCCTCATAGAAGTTGCAAAGGAGCACATCTACGATGACAATAAGCGAATCTAGTAAGTATTTCCCCGCCCCAGGTGCCATTGAACATCCAGAACTGCTGAAGTATCGCTCAGAATTTCCCATTTTGCAGCGCAAAACATATTTGAATAGTTGTTCGTTGGGCGCTCTTTCGGATCGCTCCATGCAAGGACTGGCACAGTTTCAGGAAATGTGGAACGAATGGGGCGCACACGCGTGGTACGAAATCTGGATGGGAGAAATTGCCAAAGTTCGGGAAAAATTTGCCTCGATTATTGGCGCGCAGGTGAATGAAGTCGCGATTGCTCCCAGCGTCTCCTCTGCCATCAGTTCAATTGCTACCGCCCTGGATTATAGTAAGCGCAACCAGGTGGTGCTGGCCGATATGGACTTTCCCACGCTGGCCTATCAATGGCTCGTAAAAGAACGCCTGGGGGTAGAATGTCGCTTTGTTGAAAGTCCTGACCGTATTTATACGCCGCCCGAGTTGTTTGAAAAGGAGGTAAACAGCAAGACGGCGCTGGTCGCTACCTCGCGCGTCTTCTTTACCAGCGGCTATATTCAGGATGTGAAAGCGGTTGCCGATATTGCCCATAAAAATGGCGCGTATATCCTGATTGATGATTACCAGGGAACCGGTCAGATTCCTATTGATGTTCATGCCCTGGATATTGACTTCCTGGTAACGGGCACGCTCAAATGGCTGATGGGCGGCCCAGGGTTAGCGCTCGTCTATATTCGCGAGGGGTTGATACCCCAGTTGCAGCCAACCATCACAGGCTGGTTTGGACATAGAGAGCAGTTCAAGTTCAAAACGCGCGAATTCGAGTTTCGTGACGATGCGGCGCGAGTTGAGATGGGTACTCCTGCCGTCCCGACCATTTACACGGCCAATGGAGGTCTCGATATCGTGAGGGAAATCGGCGTCGAGCATATCTGTGAGAGGACGCGTTACCTCACAAATGACCTGGTTGATCGCGCGCGCGAACGTGGTTGGAATGTGCGCGCGCCCCAGCAGCCGGAACGCCGCAGTTCGATTGTGATGCTCCAGTTCGAGCGCCCTGAAGAGATTGTCGAAGCGCTGCTGGCTCGCGACATTATTACCGATTCCCGTCCAGGGTTGTTGCGAGTCTCGCCATACTTTTATAATACGATTGATGAGAATGCAATTGTAATCGACGCAATTGCAGAGATATTAGAAAAAAGGAAATAGCTACGCTGGAGAATGCCTTGAATCTTAGAGGAGGAAGTGAAGTGCTTTGCCCAAATTGTAATGCAAATAATTCGGCTGACGATCAGTTTTGCCACGAATGTGGAACTGAACTTACCAGGCCATCAACGAGCCTGGTTACCACCCGTTCTAACCTGCCCGCTATTCTGAGCAATCCACAGTTGCCGCGTGTAGCTGCCGGTGTTGGCGCTGTGGCTTTTGGGTTTGGCCTGGAATTAGTGCGCCGCAGTTTGCTGGCGCGTATGACGCGAGGATCGCGTAAGGCTACGAAATTGTTGCCAGCGCTCACCCCTGCTAACCTGCGCGAAATTTTGACGCAGCAGGATAACAGGCCGGTGAAGCTGCCCAGGGGCTATGAGATACATGAGACAGTCGTGTATATGAGCCGGGTAATTCGCCGCGAGGACTGACGTTTGATATGGGGAAGCATCCATGGCCGGTTTTATGAAAAGGGTTCGCAATAGTCGTTTGCTGCTGTTATTGCCGCTGCTTGTCCTGCTTTCGGCATGTGGTACCACTGTGGGCATTTTTGCCGGAGGTACATGGCAGGCAAGCGGGTTGCAGAATCAAAATATCCGTACCCTTACTGTGAATCCCAACAATTTGCAGGATATCTACGCGGGTGATGCGCAAGATGGGGTATTCAGCAGTAGCAATGCCGGCCAGAACTGGGTGCAGAATAATACGGGTCTGCCTGTACCAACCGGCGTTCATGCCCTTGCTTTCGATAATGCCGGGAAAAAGCTCTATGCCGCGACCGATGCTGGACTGTATGTAAGCGTGGGTGGAACTCAGCATTGGAGTAGCATTGCCGGCCCCAGTACCGGCCTGCCAACAGACAGTTTCACGGCCATTGCTTTTGATCCCAATACTGCCAGCGTCATTTATGTAGGAACGGCACATCAAGGTGTGTTCAAAAGTGCAAATAATGGAACGAGCTGGTCGAGTATCAGCGCCGGTCTGCCCACCGGAGACACGATCAATGACCTGGTCTATGACCCAAATACGCATCAGTTATGGGCTGCTACGGATATGGGTGTGTACCGGTCAGGCAATGGAGGATCGGGCTGGCAGCTGTTGAATAATGGCATTCCGGCGAGCGATATCATCAATGCCATACTCCCGGCGGATGTCAGTGGAGGGACTGCCGGGTTGATCTACGCGGGCACAAATCATGGCTTTTACCTCTCAACCGATTCTGGTGCGCGCTGGTCACAGAGCAAGGATTCGCTTGCTGGGATAGGCGTTCATGCAATTCTCACCGATTACTCCCAGGCCACCACCGTCTATATCGCGACGGATATAGGAGTATTGCGAAGTGCGGATAGCGGGCAAACGTGGGGTGGGATCGCATCCGGTATCCCCACAGACCAGGCTGTGTATGGATTGGCGCAAGGGGCAAGCGGTTATAGTCAACTGTATGCTGCATCCAGGGGCATATATATTTATCCGGGGAGCAGTGGCCCTTTCAGCATTGATCGTCTCATCCCCATCCTGGTGATTTTATTGTTCTTCTACCTGCTCTTTATGCTGATCTCACGGGGGCGACGACGCTCACGAAACATGCTCAAGCCGGAACGTATCGTTGAAAGACCCCCTGAACCGCTTGAACAATATAGAGCCGTGCCTGAAGATACGATTCAGTCGAAAAATGGGCACGTGGTTTCGCCAGGCTTAGAGGTCGGTGAGGACGGAAATGAGCATAGGGATGCGGGTGAAATAGACGACTAGCCCATCAACCACTCCGTAATGGCGCGGATGTTGTCCTCGTGAACCTGCTCGTAAAATGTGCGATCTACTGGCGCAGTTACTCCTGCAATTACTTCATCAAATGGATAGTTGATCAATTTGGATGGGTGCGCAAGATCCGCCGCCTCTGGGCGCTGGGTCTGGATCACGGCGTGGCAGCGTTGTTCGATCTCGCGCAGATAGCTCAGGTTGTCTTGCATAAGCTGTGGGTTGGTCGTCTTGCCGTGCGAACAAAGGACAACGTGTGGTTGCAAGGCGATCAGGCTCTCCAATGTGGCGAACATATAGGGCGCACCAGCGGCATTCTCTATCGAAGGAATAGGCATTTCCACGGCATCGAATGCCAGCAGCAAAGACAATTCGGGTACCCACGCAGCAACATGATCGAGGCGATGTCCCGGCGCGGGAAGAAGCTGGATGGTCAGATTACCACCGTGAATTGTGAGACCCTGGATGAACGTGATGGCCGGTGGTACAAGAGCAACACTGGCGAAGATGGGATAGCGCTTCTGGAAGTCGGCCAGTTCGTTTCTGGCCTCTGCCGATTGCAGACGCGCGCGGCAGTGTTCATGAGCAATAATTGGCGCTGCGTGCATGCCCGTGAAATAGCTGTTGCCATAGACATGATCCCAGTCGGCATGACTATTGACGCACAATACCTGGCGTCCTCTCAGTTCTTCCTGGAGCGATTGCATCATCACCGCAACATCGTCGGGGAAGAGCATCGTATCAAGAACAACCACATAGCGGTCGGTGATGATAGCGTAAGCATCGACCTCGAACCCCTCGAACTCTTCGAGCGCGGATAAACTGCGACGAAAAACGCGCACCCTTGCATCAGGACTCATCTCAGGGACAAGGAAAACCCCATCGCCATCAGGCATAGCATTGCTCACTTTCTTGCATGTTAATGGTGCGCGCCGATATAGGCTACCACGAGATAAAGTGCGAAGAGCAAGATGCAGACCAGCAAGAATGTGCCATAGCAGGTAAGAGTCCAGGCCCGTTTTGTGTTGAGTGCCTGGCGCAGTTGCTCGCTCATATCCGGCGGATCAAGCTGTAAATCAGGTATGAGCTCAACCAGGTGCGGTATCATCGCGCGAAAATCTTTAGCGTTGGTCATGCCTTCGACCAGGATGATGGTCGTGTCGTCATCCAGGTCTGCCATCAGCACTAATTTGGCCGGATTGGGGTCGCCAGGCATCAGAATCAGGCGTTTAATAGCAGAAAGTTGTACGTGTATCTCCTGGTCTTCCTCAGGCCCCGTTACAACCAGCTCGTCAAGATAAAGCTGTATCTCTTTTCCTATCCCAAACCGCACGACGCTAACTGGTATTTTTTTTACATTGTTGTCTTCAATCATTCACTATTCCAGCCCATTTTCTAGAAGGATAGTACACCGGTTCGTGCATCTTGATTGTACAGCAGATAGGCTCAGACGTCGAGAGAGTAATTTGCGGAGCTCAAATTCGCTCATCAGTACCCAAAGAGTACCAGTACCGCTTGACAGGTTACCAGTTTAAATTTTACAATTTGGACGTTAAGGTTATCAATCACAAATGAGGAGCAATTAGTCTAGTATGGCCAGGGTCGGTCTGCTGGAAGATAATGACCGGGTAGCGAAGCTCTGTGCGACAATGCTGAACTTTGCCGGTCACCAGGTTACGATTTACGGGCATCCCAGGGAATGCTTACAGGCGTTATTTGCTGGGAGGATGCAGCATAGCGAGAAACAGGCGGCGCAAGAATCGACAAAAGTATCGGTATTGCCGGTTGAAGTGCTGATTCTTGATCTTCACCTGCCCGATATTACCGGTTTAGAGGTCCTTCATCATCTACAATCTCACCCTCAAACTCGTTCTCTTCCGCTCATTTTTTGCACCGCTGCGACCGATAGTGAGGTGGCGAGTGCGCTGAAAATTGCCCCACGCGCCGGCCTGGTTCCCAAGCCTTTTAAATTGCAGACGCTGGTTTCGGCGATTTCTAACGTCTTGCAGACGGCTTAGCAATAGTTTGCCTCAAGCTATTTCTTGCTAACCGTTACGCTCGTATTCTGCTGGCAGTCCCCTGTTGAACCCTCCGGTAGAGGTTGTCAAGCAAGGGAGTAGTGAGCCAAAAAGTACTAGATGAAAAATTATTCATACAAACTTCAGGGCGCAAGTTCGTCTTTCACTGTGGAAAACACAAGAATGACGGGCAAGTCCACAGAAAACGTGGTAATGCAAGGAAGATTAGTATGTCAAAGGATTTCGGCTCTCCACAGAACTCATCTGGCTTAACAGGTTCAAGCCTCTCGTCTGAAACGCAGCAGATCATACTTGGCCGCTACCGTCTCTTGCAGCGCATCGGGCGGGGTGGTATGGGCGAGGTCTGGCTGGCGGAAGATCCACGACTGCACCGCCAGGTTGCCATCAAGACTCTGCCGGTACACAGTCAGAGCGACCAGGAATTTTTACAGCGATTCGAACGCGAAGCGCGTGCGGCTGCTGCACTTAATCATCCCCATATCCTGCCGGTACATGATTTCGGTGAGCAACCGCTAGCGGATGGGCAATCCATTACCTACCTGGTGATGCCGTTTGTGCAGGGCGGTTCGCTTGCTGACCGTATACGATGGCTCATGAATAATCGTGCCAGCATGTCGCAGCAAGAGGCCGTTCAGTTTCTAGCGCAGGCAGCTGACGCCATCGACTATGCCCACGCGCAGGGCGTCATCCATCGTGACATCAAACCTGCCAACATGCTGTTGCGAGCGGATAACTGGCTACTGCTGGCAGACTTCGGTATTGCGCGCATACTGACCGATCAGAATCGCCTGACACAGACGGGCATAGGCGTCGGCACTCCCGAATACATGGCTCCCGAGCAGGCGCAGGGACAGGCAAGTGAGGCCAGCGACAACTATAGCCTGGCTGTAATTGCCTATGAGCTCTTCACCGGACGTGTCCCGTTCCGTGCCGAAACGCCCTATGCCACAACGATTCAACATATCATGATGCCTCCACCACCACCTCGTCAGATCAATCCATATCTCTCGCTCGCCGTCGAGCAAGTGCTGCTGCAAGGGCTGGAAAAGGACCCCACGCGACGACCTCCTTCGGCGCGTGCTTTCGTAGGTATGCTGCAACAGGCTATCTCCAGTTCACCACATGAGGCAACTTATTTCATACAGGCACAGCCTCCCACAAGTGGTACACCATTTAGCAGCACAGTGCCTGCTTTCAATTCAGCCCTGGCCAGTTCGCCAAATGTGTTCACTGGCACGAATAGTGCCACGGTGCCGTCGAGCAGCGCACAGGGGAGCAGCGAGCAGGCACGCATCTCGCGGCGTAAGGTATTGATTGGTGGCGCAGCGGCACTGCTGGCAGTGGCCGGCGTAGGCGTGGGTACGTGGGAGTTTGTCTCACATCACAATTCGACAGGAAGATCGCCTGTTGTGACCGGAGCCACACACCCGAATGCGCGTTCCTCGCCAACGAGGAGCGCGGGAAGCAATGCGAAGAATCCAGATTTCGTCCTGCTCGGCCATAATAAGACCGTCTGTGGGCTGGCCTGGTCGCCGTCGCAACAGGCGACAATGGCCCTGGCCTCGGTTGGTCTTGACGGGCAGGTCATTCGCTGGACTATTCCCACGCTCTCAGGCTCTATGGTCAGTGTGCAGCCCCTTGCTACGCAGTCACCGGGCGCGCTTGATATCCTGCTGACGCTTTGCTGGTCGCCTGATGGCTCGGCTATCGCGGTAGGTAATGTACTCCCTGGCAATGGCAGCGTCGATTTCACGAATACCTATATCTCGGTCTATAAAAGCGACCTGAGCGCGAACGCTTTCGGCCTCGGCACTCCGCTCAAGGTCAGCGGTAGCAACATTATCGCCGGTATGGCCTGGGCGGGTCGCTACCTGGTAACGGGTGTGAATATTACCAGCTCGAATCCCAACAATACCCAGCTCACCTCACAATACGAACTCTTTGACCCTACAATGAGTGCTAGCGCGCTGGGAATATCCACTCTGACAGGTTATATCAACAATCCAATCCTTGATCCCTGTGTTCCGATGGTTGCTTCGCCTTTTGATAGCTCACTGCTGGCTTTCGCCTCAAACGGCGCCGATCCCAACAACGTTACTGAAGCTGTCACGATAGCAAGAATACAAGCCGGTAGGACACCAGGTTTGAAATTTGTGACGAATACATCGGCTCTGACCGGAGTATCCGGTGTCACGTGGTCAAACGATGGAGCTTTTGTCGCGGCATACAGCGATGACCACACGCTCAATGCAAGCTCTATCGCCATCTGGAACGCGAAGGACAACTATAGCCAGGTGGCGCCGCCTCAACTGCCGAATAATGTTAACACTAACCTGCGCGGATTAGCCTGGTCGCCCTCGACCAACCACCTGCTCGCGGCAGGTGATGACCGGGGCAGCATCTACATCTGGAAATTTTATCCGGGCAGCTCCGGCAATGCTTTTCCGCTGGCAACCATTCCTGGTACGCTCAAGGATGCGAAGCAGGGCAGCGCTGAGGTAACTGCCCTGGCATGGTCCAATGATGGGCAATGGCTGGCCGCGGGATACAATGACCTCAATGCGAGCATTTACGTCTGGAATAGCTCGCGCTGGCTAGGATGATGAGAAGAAGATGAGCATGTTTTCTCTAAGAGATTTGCAGGGCCGGTTGATTGGCCGCTACCGGCTCATACGCCTGTTGGGACGAGGTGGTATGGGTGAGGTCTGGCTGGCCGAAGACAGCCAGTTGCGCCGCCAGGTCGCCCTGAAGTTGCTGCCTGTCGATGTGGCAAACGGGCGCGTCTTCCTGGAAGATTTCGAACGCGAAGCGCGTGCTGCTGCCGCGTTGGAACATCCCAACATCCTACAAGTACACGATTTTGGCGAGCAACAGATCGATGCGAATACCATCATTGCCTATCTCGTCATGCCCAACATCGTAGGCGGCTCGCTACGTGATCGTATTCTCTCCGTTAACGGGCCGCTTCCACCCGGTGAGGCGTTGTCATACTTGCGCCAGGCGGCCAGTGCCATCGACTACGCGCACAGTAAGCAGGTCTTGCACCGCGACATCAAACCCGCCAATATGCTGCTGCAACAGAACTGGCTGTTCCTGGCCGATTTTGGCATCGCCAAGCTGCTCTCCAGTCCTACCTTCGCCGGTCGCACGCATAGCGGGGCAGGCACGCCCGAATATATGGCTCCCGAACAGGCGCAGGGACATGCCGTGCCAGCCAGCGATATTTACAGCCTGGCAATGACCGCTTACCTGCTTTTGACGGGCCATTTGCCTTTCCAGGGGGATACACTCACCGTACTGCGCAAGCAGGTCGAGGAGGAGCCACCCCGCCCACGTCAGTTCAATCCTGCTATACCGCTTGTGGTCGAGCAGGCGCTGCTGTGGGGGCTGGCGAAGCGACCAATCGATCGCCCTGCTTCCTGCGTCCAGCTGGTCGATGCACTGGAAGGTAAATGGCAAGGCCCGCATGCCATCACCGATGCCGAAGGAACCATTCTCGCGCCGTGGAGCAAACATTATACCGGTCGGGTCCCACTTACCTATTCCGGCCCAACCAATATGACGAATACAGTAGCTGTTGCTCAGGAAGGTGCTGCCCCGTTTATTGTGCAGACGCAGAAGGCCCCGGCTTCGCCTGTAGTATCTGGTACAGCAACAAGTAAAGCGGGTAAGAAGATATCGCGTCGCTCGCTGCTCATAGGTTCTACAGGCGCGGCGGTTGTAGCAATTGGAGCGGGCAGCGCGCTCTTCTACTACCTGCATTCGCATTCAGGCATCATGACAACGCATACTATTACTTCCGGTAAGCGTACAGTACCCGGGCCTACTCCGACTCCCATTCCTGGGCCGCAGAAGCTCATTCCAGGTATTCCCTTGCTCTCGCTGGTGGCGCACAAGGATGCCGTGGCGCAGGTAGCCTGGGATAAGACGGGACGTTACCTGGCGAGCGGAGGTAGAGACTCATCTATCTTCCTTTGGGATATCGGCACACTGCTTCCTACCGTTACCAGCCAGCGGACGCTTCTCATGCCCACACGCAGCTGGAAGCTGCCAGGCCAGGTGCTTCCCAACGCTCTTTCCTGGTCGAACGATGGGCGTATGATCGCTGCTGTAGTGCTTGATCAAAATGTCTATGTTATCAATACCAACAGCGACGCCGAGCCGCAGATTTATACGGATAGCAGCCAGTCCAACAATATTTTCACCCCCAAATATGATCTGGTCGCATGGTCACCGGTCAGTAATATATTTGCCACGCATGATTTCAACTCACCGGGCATCAAATGCTCGCTCTGGCAAGCTGGTCATCTCAACGGTCCGCAGAGTACGCTGAACTATTTCGACCCAACCGTCAGTAACAATGCTGGCTTCCTCGACGCCTTAAGCTGGTCGGTTGATGGCTCAAAGCTGGCGGGCCATACTGATTACAGCAAGGAGGTTATCTGGAATGTGGCGAGCGGGAACGTCTTGCAGACCTTCACGATGGTCAACCGGCCACAATTTGGTAGCAATGTCATCATCAATAATGAGTGCCAGGCCTGGTCGCCCACTGCTCCCGGTGTACTCGCGACCTCCGATCTTGACCTGATCTATATCTGGGACGTGACGAGTAATAAACAGTTGCTCACGCTGCAAATCAATGAGCCGCTGCTAAAGAACGATATTCATCCACCCTACGTCTGGTCAATGTCGTGGTCGCCGAACGGTCGTTATCTGGCAGTATCCTTGCCGCGTTCGCCGCGTATCTATATCTGGGATATCCAGATGGCGCTGCAAAAGTACACAGCTAAAACCTACATCAACCAGACGCTACTATTCCCACAGCACAACATCAGCAACGGTTCCGCCATCAATCTTGCCTGGTCGCCGGACGGGCGCTACATCGCCGTTGGCTATGATGATACAACGGTGATCGTCTGGAAGGTGGATGGAGCGTAGAGCGCCTTTCCACTCGTATTCACCTGTTCTTGCTAGAAAATTGCTATTTTTTTGAGCATAGTGTGTCGTTTTGTCCATCCACAAAAGTAGCGGTTTTGAGGCGCATGTGATACAATCTCTAGCAATCTCATTGAGTCGTCGCCTCGCACGCACGCCATAGAGAATGGGTTCCACGGGAAAGTACTACGCACATGATGAGTACAAATGAGAAGGATGCAGAGGCTTTAGATGCCTATTCTAACGCGGTAACCTCTGCTGCCGAAAGAGTTGGGCCTGCAGTTGTACGTATTGATATAGAACGCGAGGGCGGACGCTATGGACAGTATTATGCTCCTCGCCCGGAATATGGTGGTGGATTAGGTTCCGGCTTCATTTTCGCCTCGGATGGTCAGATTTTGACCAATGCCCATGTTGTTGCCAATGCGCGGCGTATTCGTGTGACCCTGGCCGATGGACGTACTTTTGATGCTGGACTGGTTGGCAGCGACCCCGAAGTTGATGTAGCAGTGCTGCGTATTGGCGCAGATCACCTGCCGGTCGCTGAACTGGGCCGCACACCTTTAAGAGTAGGTCAACTGGTGATTGCCGTCGGGAATCCCTATGGATTGAACTGGACTGTTACAGCAGGCGTAATAAGCGCGCTGGGTCGCACGCTTGAAGGTGCGGGCGCGCGCGGCAGAATGACCAACCTGATTCAGACAGATACCTCCATCAATCCGGGAAATTCTGGTGGGCCTCTTGTCGATAGCCAGGGGCGTGTGATCGGCATCACGACGGCCATGATGCCGATGGCGCAAGGCCTGGGTTTCTCAATCCCGCTGGATACTGTAAAAGCCGCGATTGCCCGTATTAATCAGCGGCGCGAAGCCAGACCCGGCAGCGTATCTATGGGCGTTGGCGGAATGCGCGTGCAGCTGGATGCCAGGCTGCGGCAAAGCCTCAATCTGACGCAGCAATATGGCATGGAGGTTCTCGAAGTGCGCGGTGATGGCCCCGCCGATCTCGCAGAACTGAAGCGCATGGACATCATTATTGCTGCCGATGGTGAACCTGTCACCGAACCGAAGGATTTACAGCGCATCGTGCGCCACCATCGAGCCGGCGAAAAAGTGATCGTTAGTTTCTTAAGAGGGGGTAAACAGCGTAAAGTTACGGTTGTGTTATAATCCTTTTCCTTTTCAATATCAAGGTGCCTGTGATTCCATCGAAACTCAAAGCATCTTGATTTGATAAATCAAAATGTGCTACGTCTTATACATTGAAAGGGACGTGACACAGGATCGGGTAATTGGTCCCGCCCGTAGAACAAGGAAAAGGCTATGGCACAATTAGTTTTCCTATTCATCTTTGTAGGAGTGCCGGTAGCGCTGATAGTTATAGGCACGAAGTTGAATATGTTCCTCTTTTCCCGGGGAGTGCTGGGGCCAAGTCGATATGCCCGTGTTCATCCCATTGGATCGCTTGCAGCGCGAGCTGAGCGCCCGTCGGCTGAACAGCGGTTTTACAGCAGCCTGGGTAAGGAAGAGGATGAGAGTACCCGTTATGCGCGTCACGGGATAGCGCTCATAGCTGTTGTCGCGGCTGTAGTTGTTCTGGCGGCATTTTCTCTGCTGGCTGCGGTGCATTAGTAGCATCGGATACCAGTGGAAGAGGTAATACAGGATTGTAGCTTTGCAATAAAACCAGAATGCCTGGTCTTTTCTATAGAAGACCAGGCATCTTTCATCAGATGTAATTTACCTGTCGTTGAGACGGCGTATCCAGCTATCAATACACCCCGCCTAATTTCCGGTGATCCCATGAGATGATCTCCACCGGTTCCACAAAGACCAGTACGCGTTTTGGAACCTGGGCTGCAATCATCTGGCGCGTAGCATCATTCAGGGGACCGCCGGTGTAACGTTCGAAAATCTTCTCAGCTATGCGTTGAATAGTTTCGCGGTCATCGTTGAGTATTGCTCGCCCTTTGATCTGAACACCTCGTAGTTCTTCATAGCGTACACCTGTCTCAACCAGGCAGGTAAGCCGCGGATCTCGCCGCAAGTTGAGCGCTTTTTGCGATTTGGCATAGGTCCAGAAAACGAGCTGTCCATCGATCAGCACATACCACATCGCAACGAGGTGCGGCCATCCATCGTGATCAATAGTCGCCACCTCTAAGGTACGTTGCTCTTCAAGGAAAGCAAGTATTTCCTCGTCAGTCATGCGAATCTGGTCTCGACGACTCATGTATTTCCCTCCAAATTTCAAAGCTTTCCGGCCAGAAACATTCCAACTTCGGCTAGCGCCGCCATGGCCCGGCACGTAATCTCGATGGACTCGTAATAGGGCACGTTCTCCTGTCGCAAAATGTGCAGCGCGGGGATATCATGGCGGGCATAAACAGTCTGCAACAAGACCGGTTTTTGGTACTGCCTGACGAGCGTGCCCAGTTCATGCGCCGCGGCTTCCTCGCGCGCGCCAAATTCTTCTGAGAGGAGCTGGCGATATCCGCCAAAGAGACCCGTGACAATCACGCCATCGACCTGCGGGTCTTTCAAGCAGATCTCCGTCAACCAGGCGAATGACATGGGATCTTCATCTGCCGCTCCTGCCACATCGACCGGATTCGTAGATGTGGCTCGATCTGGCATAAGTTTGCGCAATGCTCGCTGCGTTTCTGTTGAGAGTATAGGTACCTGCAGCCCTGCACGTATGGCTGCATCGCCCGTAGCGATGCAACTGCCGCCTCCATCGCCGATAATCGCGATGCGACGTCCTCCGCCAGGTGTAGGTGGTTGCATCGCGAGCGCCTGGGCTACCGGAAAAAGTTCGTCTGAACGCAGGATGCGCACTACGCCGCTACCAAGCAGGCTGGCATCGTTGTCCGGTCGCACCCTGGCTACCGTTCCTGTATGGGCGAGCGAGGCGCGCACACCCACCTCTGTAGCGCCGCTCAGCAGGATGACGACGGGCTTATAGCATCCGCGTTCCCGCATCTCTTGCGTGACCTGGCGCAACGTTTCCTCCGAGACCGCTTCGACGTACCCGGCGATCACGCTGGTTTCTGGATCGTTCGCCAGGTATTGCACGCATTCGGGGAATGTCACGTCTGCGGCGTTGCCAATGCTTAAAAAGGTGGTGAAACCGAGGCCGTCTAAATTGGCCTGGGCGTAAAAGTACATGCCGAGGTTGCCACTCTGCGATACCAATCCTATGGGGCCGGCAGGCAAGGGAAATACCATGCCCAGCGCGTTGAGATGCGAGCGGCGAACATAAATTCCCATGCAGTTGCTGCCGATGATACGAATGCCATGGTCGCGACATCGTGCCACCATCTGCTGTTCCAGGACGCGACCCTCGGTGCCGGTTTCGCTGAATCCTGCTGTAATGAGAACAATACCCTTGACGCCGTGAGCAATGCAGTCATCGATTGCCTGGGCAACATGGTTAAAAGAGGTGGCAATGACTGCCAGATCGACGGGGCCAGGTACATCACGCAGGTTAGCGTAGGTTGCGCGTCCCAGCACCTCGCGAATTGTGGGGTTGATGAGATAAATAGCGCCGGGAAATCCACCGGCAATCAGCTGCCTGGCTGCCACATTCCCCCATTTGTGGGGAGAACGTGAAACGCCAATGATAGCCACGGAACGAGGATGCAGCACTTCCTCGAGCGTATATGTAGTGCCGCTCATGCATCGCCCTCGTCATTTTTTTGCTGGTTATTTTCACGTTCCTTGCGCAGAAGTTCTTCGACGCTGCGAATCAGGGTATCGGCGCTGGGTAATGGGCCTGTGCTTATTGGTTTGTCGGGATTGACAATCAACTCGTCGTCCTCGCTCTCTTCATCCTCATCCTCCTCATCGAGCAGGTCAGAAGCCTGCTCTTCCAATCTGCGCACGTATGCGCTGGCCTCCGGGTCTCGCGCTACCAGCGCTGTTATTTGCTCCTCGAAGCGCACGGCATCGGCCTGTATATCACTCAAGTCAAGGCCGAATGAGAGGAATATGTTCATATACGTAAGTAGCGCGGCGGTTACCTTAATATTCGGAGTTGCGGCAAGATAGTGTGGCGCTGCTGCCCAGAGACTTGAAACGGGGATGCCAGCGTTACGCAAGCTATCGTGAAGCACTCCAACCATGCCGGTTGGGCCGGAATAGCTCGAACTGCGCACATCCAACTCGCGCAATCGCTCTAACAATTCGGGACTGGATGAAAAGCCAGAAATGGGTACATCCATAGAATGTGGAATATCGACCAGAAATGCTCCGAGTAGTAAGGCCTCAGAGACGTTAAAACCCTTGCATACATCCATAAATGTTTTCGTAAATGTTTTCCATTTCAGTTGCGGCTCAGCTCCAAGATAGATAAGGATATCGTGATCCAGGTAGGGGGCTGAGTATGACAAAAACTGATTGCTAGGCCAGATAATCGTATTCTGTATACCCTTGTTAGATTGGACTAAAGGGCGAGTTTCCGTAAAAACGAAGAATTCCTCAGGATCGATTTCCGCAAGCTTCGTTGGTTTCCAACGCTCAATGAGAAACTTTACGGCGGTTGTTGCGGCATCGGCTGCGTCATTCCAGCCCGCAAATGCTGCTATGAGCAGGGGGTTGCGCAGTTCGGGCTGCTTAAAATATTGTACGTAATCCATAATATAACCTCGACATTTACCTGCGGGTGTCAGGTATCCTTTGAGTTTTGTAGCCTCTATTGTACCACGATTGAAAAGGGATAGATAAATATGAAGGTGGAGCATAGGAACCAGGGGATCGTGTTCGTAGCGAAATCGTCTAATCGTGTTGAAAGAACAGAATCTATATGAATAGAAGCATGGATATTTCTTATAGCCATGAACTATTGACCAAAATTAGAGGGGCCACTATACTCTAAGCATGAAACTCGATGCTTTCTCTGTGATTTACCAGGATCATCACCTGCTAATCGTGAACAAACCGGCGGGCCTGGTCATTCATCCCACGTACAAACATGCTGATGGGACGATGTGGGATGCAATTTTGGCGTACCTGGAGCAGTGGGGAGGAGATGATTGGCAGCCGCCAGAACTGCCCGATGAGCCCGCATGGGCCAAGGCGCCGGCACATGTGCGCGAGATGCTGCGAGAGAAGCGCGCTCAATGGTATTGGGAAAAGGAAGGATTGCTGAATCGTCCGTGTTTGCTGCATCGCCTCGATAAAGATACGTCTGGCGTCGTTGCGCTTGCCCGTACAGAGCGCTGTTGTCGCCACATTATTCGCCAGTTTGAGCGACACACCATTGTCAAACGTTACCTTGCTGTCGTGCAAAAGGGCGCGCCGGAATGGGCAAGGCCGCGGGCGGGGTTAAGAATGGCACGGTTATTTGATGGCAAACCTGAGCAAGATTTCGATTTGCCTTTTGATCTTTTAAGTATGGGACAGCAAGATGTTATGGTTGAAGGGGCCTTGATGCGCGACCCGGCTGATCGACGCCGCTGCATTGTTGGCGCTGAGGGACAACACGCAGCGACGATGCTGAAAGTGCTGGCAGTTGAGGGCGATTTTGGCCTGGTGGAAGCGCGTCCTGTCACTGGTCGCACGCATCAGATTCGTGCGCACCTGGCAGTGTTGGGTTATGCTATTGTCGGAGATCAGACCTACGCGCCGCCTGCTATGCTTGGAACGCCGGGAGCAGGCCTGGGCCGTCAATTCCTGCATGCCTTTAGCCTTGAACTGCGGCGCTATCCCGATAATGTGTTATGCACGTTTGTCGCCCCGCTGGCCGGTGACCTGGTAGCCTGGCAGGAGCAATACTTCCCGCAGTGGTCAGGAGTTCTCGATGCAAGCAAAACAGTACCCGCAGAATAGCGGCCCTTATGCCAGTTTGAGCGAGGAAGCAAAGAAAAAACGCCTTGATGCCATGGTCAGAATCTGGCAGAGCGATACGGAACGCCGCATCGAGAGCGAGGGCTACCGTGCCTTTATAAAGAGCGCCGGGCTTGATGAATATCGTTACTCCGTCTGGATGCGTTTTCCTGAGTGGGAGCGTTCGGCTGTGATCGGGCAGGTGCTTACGCTACAGCGCTCGCAAAGTGGGGCGCCCGAAGATCCCGCGCTCTTCACGAACTGGAGACATGATCCCCTTTTGAAAACCATGCCGGATTGGAAAATCCACCTGCCTAATGAGAATGTGTTCAATATTTCGGTTCGTATTACACCGGGTGGCCTGGGCGAAGGCACTCGCTGGGCAATCGTGATGCCCAGCGAAATGATTCCTCGCTATAAGCCAGGCTGGCCGAGGCAGCAAGAATGGGTCGCGTGGACGCGCTCATTCGATTGGTTATCCGTGGCCGTGAAGTTTATCCGGGCGATGCTCGATACTATCTCAGATTGATTATTTTGTCTCGGCAGGTTCAGGTTCCTCAAGGCGGAACATGCCACGATCTTCGTTGAAGGAGAATAGTTCGGCATAGCGTCCCCAGTTAATCGCGGTCTGAAGTTGAGCCTGAGCCTCTTCTTCGCTAAAGTGCTTTTCCAGGATGCTCAGGAAGAATTCCTCCGGCAAGGTATGCCCCGGCGCCGACTCTAAATCATGTACGATCTGGCGCAGAATGCTGACGTGAGCGAGCGCCTGTTCGCGGAACACCTGTTTTTCTTCCAGTACACCTGCCTCGGCAAAATGTATGCCGGGTTTCGTTAGTACAAGGTCGCCCTCCTGGGTTTCGGCCAGGTCAAGTACATCTGCTGCTTCCACCAGCGGCAGCAGATCGTCTAACTCGAGGTGCAGGTGCCGCCCAAGCTGGTAGAGATCATCTCGATCTCCCTTTGTATGCACCAGCTCAATAAGCCCTGTAACATCGCCAATAGAGACATGCGGCAAGACCTGGTAAGGCCGGGTTGAGCGAACAAGGGGTCCTGTTTGAGCCTGTGGTGTTCGTGTCGCCAATAAACTCGCTATATCCTCCTGCGGGCTGGTCATGATGCGATAGATCAGGTCTACCAATGCCGTATGCGAATCGCCCTGGATGGTTCGTTGTTCAACCGGCAGTCCCGGTAGTTCAACTCGAATATGCCCTGGATTGGCGCCCATGATCAGGATACGGTCGGCCATGCTCACGGCTTCGTCGATATTATGCGTCACCATCAGGATTGCGCGAGTCGGCATGCTTTGCGCGCGCCACAGGCCCAGTAGTTCCTTGCGCAGGTTGGTAGCTGTCAGGACATCGAGGGCGCTGAAAGGCTCATCCATGAACAATAATTCTGGTTCAACGACCAGGGCGCGGGCAAATCCCACCCGCTGCCGCATCCCTCCAGAAAGTTCCTTGGGATAAGCATCTTCAAAGCCATCCAGGCCAATGAGATCGATGGCGGCCAGCGCTTTCTTTAGGCGCTGGGTAGAGGTCATTGGGCGCGATTCCAGGCCAAGCTCTACATTTTGTAAAACAGTGAGCCAGGGAAAGAGGGCAAATGATTGAAACACAATGGCTACATGTGGATTCGGGCCATATTGTGGTTCTCCCTTAAAGAGGACCTGGCCCTCGGTAGGCTGGATCAGCCCCGCAAGGATACGTAAGAGCGTTGATTTTCCCGACCCGGACGGCCCGAGTAAAGCAACAAATTCACCGGCATGAATCTTTAACTGCACGCAGTCGAGTACTAAATGTGAGGGAGTATCTTTTGTATGCCTGTCTTCAGCCTGGTACGTTTTACTGCACATGCGTGCCTCTAGCAGCACCTCTTTTGGCTCGGTGGCGTCATCTTGTTGGGCGAGTTGGCCAAATTGTGTCATGCTTTCTTACCTCCAATCTATCCTAATGTATAGCGGCGCTCTGCCAGGGTATACAGGCGTTTCCAGAGCAGGCGGTTAATAATAACGACGATAATAGCCATCAAAAGGGTGGCTGCCAGCAGGACAGGGAAGTTTCCCGTAGCTGCGGCAGCGGCAATGCTTGCCCCAAGACCTATTGTGCTGGAGATGTGATTGTTGAATACAACATATTCTGAAACAATACTGGCATTCCACGCGCCACCGCTGGCGGTTAGCATGCCCGTCACCAGGTAAGGAAAGATGGCAGGCAGTATCAGCGTGCGCCACCTGCGCCAGCCACTTACGTGATAGACCGTTGAGGCTTCGCGCAGGTCGCTGGGAATGGCCATTGCTCCGGCGATGACATTGAAGAGTATATACCACTGTGTTCCCAATAGCATTAGCACAATGGCGGCAAGCGAAAGCCCACCGGGCAGGTCTACAAGGACTAGCAGCAGAACGGGGAAGACCGCCGTTGCCGGAATAGAGGCAATCACCTGTACGACCGGCTGCAGGCGACGTGACCAGCGCGGTGATAGCCCGATGGCAACCCCAAGCGGCACAGTCCAGGCGATGCCAATCGCGAGCGCCGCGACCGTGCGCAGCCATGTGGCAATGCCGGCAAGCAGCAACTCTCCCCAGGTGGCGAGATTTACCTGAAAAAGGAGACGTATTGCAAACCATAGGCCAACAATGATTATCACCAATGCTAATGCTGCTATCAACCATCCAATAACACGCCGTATGGAAAAGGTGTTTTCCTTTTGAGCAGTTACGGATGCTCTATGCTCCCGGTCTGGTAACGGTTGGAGCCAGTTCAGGAACATGGCGAGCAGGTGCCCGGCAGGTCGAAAGATGTGCCGGTTCAAAAAGGCAATGATTGCTGAGCGGCGCAGCGCATCAAGGATCGGGGAGTGGGGCGCTTCCCCTTCGGTGCTCAATTCCAGTTTGAACTTGTCGGCCCAGGCTACCAACGGACGCCAGAAGAGCAGATCGAGCAGAACGATTACTATAATGAGCGTCGCAAGGCCGAGCAGGATGGCTTCAGTATTGCCGGTGTTCGCGGCAGCCTGGAGATAAGAACCCAACCCTGGTAGTTGAAAAGAATGGCTGCCCAGGGTAAATTGCTCGGAAGCCATCAAGAAAAACCAGCCACCGGCCCAGCTCATCATACTGTTCCAGATCAGGCCAATCATCGATGATGGTACTTCTAGCTTAAGAAAGCGCTGCCAGGGGCGCATGCGCGCAATTGTGGCCACCTCCTGCAATTCGGTAGGGACAGTGCGTGCCGAATGATAGTAGCTGAAGGTCATGTTCCAGGCCTGGCTGGTAAAGATCAGTATAACGCTTGCCAGTTCAAGACCGATATTGGAGTGCGGAAATGCGGCGACCAATGCCAGGATGACAGCCGGCATGAACGAGAGAATAGGAATGCTCTGCAGGATATCGAGTATTGGAATCATCACGATACTTGCTCGCCGGTTGGTGGCCGCGATATGTCCATAGACCAGGGTAAAAATGAGCGAGAGGATGTAACCCAGGATCATACGCAGCAGCGAATAGCCAGCATACAGCGGCAGCACCTGGGGATTCAGGTCAATAGAGACGCTGGGTGTCAGCGGAGCTGTCCAACGTTGGGCGGCTATGATGAGAAAGGCTATAGCAGCAAGTATGCCCAGCGCAACCAGGAGATCAACGCCACCCAAACGACGTGCCGCCTTTGAACGGCGCTCTTGAGTGTAAGTCGTTTCTTTTTTCGTGCTTGCCCCCGTGAGTTGCTCACGCTCGCGGGGGTTATCGGGAATGAAAACTTGAGCCACCTGGTACCTCCATACATCTTTTGAGTTCAGGCAGCATGGAGGAACCTGATTGGTAGCTATCTCGTGCCAGCGGGGGCATTCCTATGCCAGAGAGGAGAATGGCGCGATGTACCTGCAGAGCTTCTCCGTGCTGCATGAAGGGACAGAAAACACTGTGACGGTAATTGAAAATCGTTGTTCAGGATCGGCTTTCACGCCATCTCACCTCCTTCGAAAACAACGGCATAAAAAAACCACCAGCACTTTCCTGGTGGCAGGCTCGCTTGACGAGGAACAGGCATTATTTTGCCGGGATGGACCTGTTTTTCCTCCACAAGGATCGGAATGCCACAGAATAGTGAGCAACAAAAATTCCTGGTTGTTCGTTGGCAATGTAAAGATTGCCGGGAACGCGCTTTATTACATGCCGTTGATGTGAACAGCTATGTTCACTATCCATTTATGAACTCACTTCCCACAAAGACAAAACCCAAAAAGACTATACCGCAGCCAGAAGAGCTATGTCAAGCTGAAACGCTCTTTCGCAAATCCTCCCGTATTTTGTATGCTTTCTCCGCATCATCCAAAATAGAGGTATCTACGACAAAGTAGCGCATCTCTTCCTCGTTATGCTCCATTGTTCCGAGAGAGCCCTTGAAAGGAACGGTAACTTGTGATTGGCCGATCAGCGTTCCCGTGTTGCCCTCGTAATTCAATCGTCCGGCAGCATTGGTGTAAACCAGCACGATCTCGTTTTCGAACGCTCTTGTCACGCACAAAGCATTGACCAGCTTGATCTCGGAGTTCTCGTCGTACTTCATGCCCTCGCCGGCATCTTCAAGGCACCAGTAGCTTGGGCAGATCACCATCTCCACGCCTTCACGCGCCATTGCTCGGAAAATCTCAGGAAAGATCAAATCCCAGCAGATAATCAGCCCAACTTTGCCAAAGCGCGTTTGAAAAACGCAGCTTTCAGTGCCGGGAGTATTATAGGCTCTTTCGGGTATCCACAGGTTCACTTTTCTGTACTTACCCAGAATGTTTCCACCGCGATCAATATAGCAGGTCGTATTATAGATGCCTGTCTCTGTGCCCTCCGGGATTGAGCCGGGAACAATGTCAATCGTGTATTTAGCAGCCAGGTGTTGGAAATGCCTGAAATAACGCCCGTCGTAATCGGCAAACTGTCTTCTACCAATCAGCGGCCCGACGACAAAATCTTCAGGAAAGACAATCAGCTGTGCCTGCGATGAGGCCATTTCAATGAACTGCTCGGCCCTTATGAGATTCTTTTCCGGGGCAAATTGGTTGATAGTGCATTGTACTACGGCTATCTTTATTTCCATGAATTGCCTCTCCTATCTCTGAGCTTTGGTGTGTCATGGTTCTTTCGTCTGTAAGATACGGCGCAAAAGGAAGACGAATGGTATTCCCACTACAATGATAACCAGTCCGATAATCAATGGGATGACGCTATTCTTCCCGAAGATCTCCAGTTGATCGGTTACCTGCACAACGACGCCCGCTGTTAATAGGGTGAAAGCAATGCCCATCGAAGTGCTGAAACGTCTGGTACGCATGCCGGTATTACCTCTTTGCCCAATCGCTCAAGAGTGCCTGTGCCGCGTTGTGGCCCGGCGCACCCATCACTCCACCACCGGGATGCGAGCCGGAGCCGCAGAGGTACAGTCCCTCGATAGGAGTGCGATAGCGCGCGCATTCAGGTGTAGGTCTGAGCGAGAAAAGCTGGTCTGGCGTGATCTCGCCCTGGAAGATATTGCCGTTGGGCAGGCCATAGCGTTGTTCGATATCGAGGGGACTGAGCACCTGGCGATCAATCACTGCGTCTGCAAAGTTGGGCGCGAATTCGGTCATGGTAGCGATGATGCGGTCGGCCATCTCGTTTTTCACCGCATCAGACCATTCGCGGCCCTTTAAATGATAAGGAGCATACTGGCAGAACATCGAGATTGTATGATAACCGGCGGGCGCGACTGTAGGATCGGTTGCCGACTGCATGTAGGCCTCGATATAGGGTTTGCGCGAGAGTTCGCCGCGTTCCGCATCCTCGAATGCTTCCTGCACCCAATCAGGTGTCGGGGTGATATCGCAGGAACCGGCATGTTGCAGGCCTGGCGTCGTTCCGGGAATGCACTTGAAACTGGGCAACTCTTTCAGCGCGATGTTCAGCTTGATAACGGCGCTCTCGGTTTTGATGTGTGAGATGCGTTTGAGGAAGCTCTTATCCAGGCCCACGCCGGCGCAGAACTGCAAAAAGGTGCGTTTGGGGTCGGCATTTGAGAGCACCGCGGCGGCGCGCAATTCTTCTCCATTCTCCAGTCGCACGCCCTCTGCGCGTCCATTATGCACGAGGATTTTCGCGACGGGAGCATTCGTGCGAATGACTGCGCCATGAGCCTCGGCGGACGCGGCCATGGCAAAGCTGATGCGTCCCATGCCGCCTCGCACATATCCCCACATGCCATGCTCGCCGTTAACTTCGCCAAACATATGGTGCCACATCACATACACTGATCCTGGAGTTTTAGGGCCGATAAAAGAACCAATGACGCCCTGCCCTGCGAATGCTGCGCGTAAATAATCGGACTCGAAATAATCAGCCAGCATGTCGTAGAGGTTGCCGAACATCAAATAGCGGTAGATTTCTTCGTCCTCACCGCGGAAGCGAGCGGCCAGGTCGGCTATCGATGGAGGCTCTTCGAGCAGGATGGGGGTGAGTATCTCGGAAGCGCGGTCAAAGAAACGCAGGAATTTGGGATAGGCTTCGGCATCATGGGGCGAAAGACGGCGGATGCCTTCGACCGTTTTCTCGGTGCTGGCGCGGAAAAATAGATAGTTGCCATCCAGGAATGGTACAAACATTTGCGGGTCTTTGACATAAGCATCAAAACCATACCGGTGCAATTCTAGATCGCGAATGATCTCAGGACGCAGCAGGCTTACAACATAAGCGCACGGCGACATGGTGAAACCGGGAAAAGGCTCTTCGAGTGTACATGCGCCACCTACTCGATCGCGTTTTTCCAGCACCAGCACTTTTTTACCCGCGCGAGCTAAATAGCCTGCTGCAACGAGTCCATTGTGTCCTGCTCCAATAATGATAACGTCGAATTGATCGGTTGATTGTGCCATGTGGTCTTGCTCTCCTGGAATGAAATGGTAGGATAGACAAATCCTGGTTGGGAATAGTATAACACATGGTTGAGGCCAGCCGTCTCTGGAGAAGAAATACTAAAGGAGAAGGCTGCTAAACCAACCTTCTCCTGCTTTTGCGTAACAGCTATTGCTTAATGTATTTGTGTTTGGCTTTCGCGAGTTTGACTACTATCCTTCCCTCATGAAGAAGCGGCAGGAGCCAGACTCTTCCTGATTGGGGATTGCAACTATCGTGACTCAACGGTTACCTGTTGCCCCTGGGTCTGCCCCTTGTTTACATTGATCTTCCTGGGGCGGCTGGTCTCGCTCAAGGGAATGTTGAGCGTAAGGATGCCATTCTGGTAGCTCGACTCGATCTTGTCTGCATCAATGGGCTGGGGTAGCGTGATGGTGCGCTCGAAAGTGCCGGAGCCTATTTCCCGCATAAGCCAGTTGTGGGTTTCACCACGCTGCTGGCCCTGTTGGATCTGCCCCTGCATCTGGGCAGTTTGCTGGCCCTGGCGCTGCGGCTGATTCTGTTCATGCTGGTGCCGGTAGTTGAACGTTCCTTTAATGTCAATGGTGTTCTGATGCACCGTCACATCGATGTCCTGCGGGTTCACTCCAGGTAGGGCAACATTCACCTCGTAACCATTGTCTGTCTGGCAAACATCCATAGGAGCCATCATGGTCTGTGTGCGACTCCAACCCCAGCTAGGATTGACAAAGCTCTGTGCCAGGAGCTGGTCCATGGCATTACGCAGCGATAAGGCTTCGCTGTAAGGGTCGTAACGTGTAATTCCTGCCATACTGAGTAACCTCCTTTTATATTCACTACTGGAACTTTCAAAGAACACTTTAATGCTCGGAAGTATATCAGACGCGTCTCTATTTATATGGGACCTCGTCTTCACGTCAATCATTATAACATAACCTAACGTAATTTGTCAAGTGACATGCTTAATTATTAACACATAAATTTAATAAATTATGTTAATATAGTTCGCTTGCTATGTTAAGTAAGAACATCTTTCCTGGATCTCCCAAAGTGCTATACTAATCAGAGGACAACGTTATTCTTCTCAATGAGGTGTGTTCCTATGCAAATACGCCCCTATGGTGACACTGCCAATGATGGTATTGTACAGCTTTCATTCACTCTACCCCTGGCATTGAATGCTCGCGCGCGAGAGGCTGCCCGGCGCTATGCCATGCTCATGGGCATTAGCAATCCCCTGGTTGCCCATGCCGAGGCCATGGATAAGGAATTCTCTTTTTTCGTGATCTATGGCGCATGTTCGCATACGCTTGATCCTGATCAGATTTCGGTGGACGAACTGGCGCATGACGAACTGGATTTCCATGAGATCAACGAACTGGTTGAAAAGAGGTTAGGCCGCCGGATAACTGTTGTTGGCGCGGCTATCGAAAGTGATGCGCATACGGTTGGCATCGATGCGATCTTCAATGCCAAGGGATATGCCGGAAATTATGGATTGGAACGCTTTCCCGCCTTTCGCGCTATAAATCTAGGCGCTCAAGTATCATGCGAAGCCCTGTTAAGGTGTGCTGCCGAGGAGGGAGCCGAGGCAATCCTGGTATCGCAGGTAGTGACGCAAAAGAATGTGCATATTCATAACCTGACGAAATTGATCGAGCTGGCAGAGGCAGAGGAGGTGCGCGAACGCTATCTGTTCATCGTTGGAGGGCCGCGTATTTCTCATGCCTTCGCCAAGGAGCTAGGGTATGATGCCGGTTTTGGGCCGGGTTCAAACGCGATGATGGTTGCAAGCTATATTGCCCAGGAATTGATCGCCAGGTCAGAATACGCATGATATTGCATCCCTGTAGTTTAAGCCGCTCCCGTCTCCAGGAAAGAATATACCACGCTGATCTTGATCCTCAAGGATTGTTTTTGCAAGAAGGATATGCTATCTTGGAGGGAGAAGAACTTCGTATTTAATGTTCACCAAAACCGCCCTCGTTGCGGATAGTCGGGACGCTCGTCTTGTTCTTGCCTGCTGCGCTCCCAATGGGGATGTGATGTACGCCAGAGTGCAGCGTCGATCCTCGTCCTTTCAGCGTAAAGGGCGAGGGCACTTGTCTCCCCCGCCTCCTGCTATTGTGTGCGCAGCATATTGCAGGATCAAAAAGCTACTTCTGGTATTTTTTTACCGTTTGCTTTAATAGACAGAGACGCCTATGTTATTATCATTCCAGAAGCCTGGTCTTCTTATCTTGTGAGGTTCTGCTTTGAACAAAGTTGATTTTATACGACTGGTAGAGTTCATAGTATGTGGAGATTCTTTTCTGTCGCATAAGCCACGGAAGACAAAACAATCCGCTCGATGGGCCTTCAGCAGCTCTATCATCATCCTGTGTTGTGTATTGCTCCTGCTCTCCGGTTGTTCCAATTTGCTGGGCAGCGCGAGTTCTCAAAGTCCGCAGCAAGTAACCCCTACTGCTAGCAGGCCTTCACCTACTTCCACTCATTCGACAAGGACAGATATCTCTGCTGAAAGTGCGCTCAAAGTGGAACTGGAAAAAGTGCAGCAAATAATGGCCGGCATGACGCTGGATCAAAAATTGGGCCAGCTTATCATAGTGGAGTATCTTGGAAATGATTACTCGGCAAGCGGCTTACAATATATGGTTTCGCAGCAATATGTTGGCGGTTTTCTCTACCAGGAGAGCAATCATAATTTTGATCCGCCTTACGATCAGATAAGCAATGCCGCGGCATTCTCCCAGCAAGCCATGAAAGATGCCAGAGTTCCTTTATTAATCGGCACCGACCAGGAGGGTGGGCTGGTCAATCGGCTCTACGTCTTTCATGGATACCTGCCCTCGGCGGCTGAGATGGCGGCGACAGGCAATCCGAACTATGCCTACCAGCAGGGGGCGCAGGCCGCAAAGTGGATGTTACAGTTAGGCATTAATGCCGATCTTGCTCCGGTTGTCGATGTGCATACTGTGGACCCACCTGTACTGGAGACGCGCATGTTTGGCAGCGATCCGCAAACTGTGGCGAAGTATGCAGGCGCATATCTCGATGGCCTGCAACAAAATGAGGTGGCGGGATGCCTCAAACACTTTCCGGGACTGGGCGCAATTACCTCCGATCCCCATACCGGCCTCCCGACCGTCAATCGCAGCTTACCCGATCTGGAAAAGATCGATCTTGCTCCCTATAAATTGTTGATCGCTTCGAAGCAACCGGCAATGATCATGTCCACCGACGTATTAATGCCCGCGATTGATCCGAACCTGCCGGCTGAGCTTTCGCCCAAGACGATTACGGGCGTTCTGAGAAATCAACTTGGTTACAATGGTGTTGTGATTACCGATGGCCTCTATATGCAGGGCATCAGCGATCAATGGACGTTGAGCCAGGCCGCAGTGCTCTCTATCATTGCTGGTGACGACCTTGTGGAGGGGCCTTATACACCTGACCAGGTGGCCGCCGTTGTGACTGCCCTCAAGCAAGCTATTCAGCAGGGTAAATTGACCATCGACCGCATTAATCAGTCTGTACAGCGCATATTACTGATGAAGCTGCAATATGGAATAATTAAATAGCTGCAAGGTTTGGCCACATATATTGATGCGTTAGCAGTTGTGAGACACCATATCACAAAATAGTCACAATTTTTTCTTATCCCTGTTACACAGAAATATCTCGTTGCGCGTTAGAAGTGCCATATTATATGATGGACGGTGGCAATTCGCATGTTCTTAGTTCGGCCCTCGTAAAACAATGTTAATGTAGAGATGCTTGTAGTGGGCGATCTTATTTCTGTTGGCAGATTTCACACGTCCTCATAAAACGATGTCGATGTAGAGATGCTTGTAGTGCGGAGAAGTTACTCAGGCTACCCCTGGATGCTATTCGACTTATCAATGGGGATACCGGCTACAACCTGGCTGCGCCCATCTGCTATGACGAGCCTTGTCAAGATTGAAGTAGGCGATTTTGGTAGAGATTCTTCGCTTCTCTCAGAATGACATGCACAATCATGTCATTCTGAGCCTTTAGCCCTGAGCGGAGCGAACGGGAAAAAGCCGAAGCCCTGAGCGAAGCGAAGGGGAAGAATCTTTGCAACTTCTTGCGAATGAAAGGAAAAGGAAGGAGCGGATATGCAAGAACTCATCAGTTTACGGGCCGGCGTGCATATCGAGGAATATACCATGCTCACTTTTGTCCGATCCATGCTCTCACAGGCCGGGCATCTCTCCCTACTTACTAGTCCAGGCCTGGACTCTTTAGCTGTCTACCTTCAGACCGTCCTTGATCAGTTGCAGCAGGCTCCTTCGTCTCCATATGATCTGCTGATTCTTGGTGGAGTGCCTGTGGAGGCACTCACTGAAATCCCTGTTCTCTTAACGCTTGAACACTTATTTGCTCTCAAACCTCTTCCGATTATGCTGATTACGAATGCCAATAGCGAGCAGTTGCGAACATGGCAGACATTTCCTAATCTGGTCATACTTCCAGAGAGCCACCTCACAATGCAGAGTTTCTTCCAGGCGCTTGGCCGTCTCACCGGGACTTTCTCCGGTATCCCCAATCCCACTTATGGGTACCTGAATCCGCGCGTATCAGGGCTCAATGATCAACTTATTGAAGGGGAACGAAGCCGCATAAAAGTACGTCATGTATGGTTAGATCAGAGGCAAGAATGGTTGGAGCAGAGAAAAACGTGGTTAGATCAGAGGCAAGCGTGGCTGGAGGCGCGAGAGAAAGAACAAGACCCCCAGCATGAATGGTTCTTAGAGCAACAAGTCTGGCTGGAACAGCAGAGGCAAGAAGTCGAGGATCAAGAGAAGAGGGTGCATGATCTGCGCACGTGGCTCAATTTCTGCCTACAAAGGCTCAATGAGGGGCAAGCACATCACGAATGCTCAGCATAATCCACCAGGGCGACCGCTAGAGTCACTTCCCCCTCGATGGGTCGCTCCATGCAGGTGAACCGCGCTCTAGAAGAAAAAACAGTTCATCCGATAGCGTGGTTGCTGCTATGGAGACCAGGTATGCGCGGGAAGTGGCAAGGAGACAAAGAAGGTGGAACCCTGGTGTTCGACCGACTCGAACCAGATATGCCCGCCGTGTCGTTCAATGTATTCGCGGCATAAATAGAGTCCCAGGCCTGCTCCAATGATGCCTTGCGTGTTATCGGCGCGTATAAAACGTTGAAACAATAGCGATTGTTGATGCTCAGGGATACCGATGCCGTGATCGCGTATAGAGATAATTGCCTCGCGCCCCTGTTGATCCAGGCGAATGTCGATCTCAATCACTCCGCCGCCCGGGCTGTACTTGACGGCATTGCTCAACAGATTAAAGAAGACCTGATCAATGCGCAGGGCGTCGATTGGAACCAGGAAAGTCTCAGCCGTTGTATGCAGGCATAGCGTATGCTGCTGCGTGCTAGCCTGTACGCGCTGCACAACTTTCTGGAGAAGGTCAACCAGGTCTGTGTATCTCACATTCAGTATGAGACGTCCGGCTTGAATGCGCGTGACATCCAGCAGGGCTTCTGAGAATTCCATGAGTCGGCTGGTGGCTACCTGTATTTCTGCCAGGGCCTCGTCCTGCCAGTCTGCCAGCGCCGGGCCTTTGCCGCGCTGCGTTTGAAGGACCAGCATCTCGACAAACCCTTTTAACGCCGCCAGGGGTGTGCGTAATTCATGGGCGGCCAGGCCGATGAATTCATCTTTCATCTGCTCCACAGCCTTGAGAGGCGTGATATCCTGCATGATGACAAGTACTCCTCCGCTCTGAACATCGGTCGCCAGCAGGTCCTGAAGATATTCCGGCGCGAACGCGACTGCATTGAACAGAATGGGAAGGCGTGTGCCATCGGCGTGCCGGATCACTTCCTGGTACTGGAGAATGGGCTGGCCGGTTCGAATGGCACGGGTGATGGCGAACTGGTCGTAAGCCAGCTCTCGCTCATTGCTATCAAGGACCTGAATATGGTGCGTCTGTAAAAAATCTTGCAAGGGCTGCCCTGGAATCCAGGTTGCGCCCCAGATCTTAGAGACCGCGCGATTAGCAACTATTAGTTCCGCCTCTTTCCCCTGCACGAGATAGACGCCGCTCGGCAGCGCATCAATGACTGCCTGTAATAACGTGAGATGGGTATGGGCAGCCTGTTCCAGCCGTCGACGCCCGGTGATATCGCGAATACTGCTGATGATGAAGAGTCCGGCAATGGTTTGCATGGGGCTTAAGCTGACATCAATCGGAAACTCGCTGCCATCCTTGCGCCGGCCATAGAGCTCCAGTCCTGGACCCATTGGACGTACCGCAGGGTCCTGCAAATAAGTGTATCTGTGCTGAAGATGCTGCGTGCGAAATCGCTCTGGAAACAGGTATTCTAAATCCAGGCCAAGGAATTCCTGGCGCGAGTAGCCAAAGAGTTGCTCGGCTTGATGATTGACCAGGACAATCTTCCCCTGTTCATCAATGAGCAGCAAGGCATCGGGAACTGCTTCGATCAGAGACCGAAGCTCGACGCGAACCGGTAAAGCTTGCATATGTCCCTTCTTTGATTGCTGTACTTCTACTACACTTGTGGAAGAGAGCGATGGTTGTGACATACTTCCTCCCGTACTCCTTGCTCTTTCAACCCTCCGGTAATAGCATAGCCAGAGCTATAGAACTATAGAGCTCTCCCAGGACTATAGTGCGGATAATCTCTTCTTGGATTATCTATCTGAAGCGCTTCTCGAATATACCCTGGTGAAAAGTATACTAAACTTTTGGAAAAAAGTCTATTCATCACTGTACTTTTGGAAATTTCCGACTTCTTCCAAAGATTGTGATGAAAAGGGCTTCTTTGTGACGTATTTGTGATATGAAATTGGATTTCCCTTTTGCATTCATTGCAAGGGATTCAAAAGTATGTGATAGGTTCGTGGTGGTAAAATGTTATAGAGTGATAACTTCGTGATGTTCTGTCTGGTTCTACGTTCTTCTTTAGAAGTTGCTCTCTATTACCTATCACGATAGCAGAAATTTGAGATGAGCACATGGCTGATCAAAGCACATCCTTAAGCAGCCGTAACCTGGTGGTGATTGGGTCCTCGGCAGGCGGTATCGAAGCACTACTGGTCATAGTGAGCAGCCTGCCGGAAAACTTTCCTGCGCCGGTTGTACTGGCGCAGCATCTCGACCCCAATCGAGCCAGTAATTTAAGCACGATTTTCCAGAGGCGCACTTCCTTGCCTGTGATAGAAATAACAGCCCATACCTATCTCGAGGTAGGCAAGATTTACGTGGCCCCGGCAAATTGCCATGTGACGATCAATGATGGGTATATTGAGACACAAGAGGATACGGTGGGGCGTCCAAAACCTTCGGTAGATCTGCTGCTTTCCAGCGCCGCAAAGGTGTATGGCGAACGCCTGGTTGCTGTGATTCTCACCGGCACCGGTTCAGATGGCTCGGCAGGAGCCATTGAAGTGAAGCACTCCGGTGGAGTGGTCATCATTCAAAACCCGCAAACGGCTCGCTTCCCAGGGATGCCTTTAGCACTTCCTCCGACCATCGTGGATCTTCAGGTGGATCTAGAACGCATTGGCCCGATACTCTACAAACTATTAACAGGGATCTCTTTACCACCTGACGAGCAACAAGGACAGGTACTCGGCGAACTCCTCGAATTCTTGAAAGATCAGTTACATATCAATATCAGTATCTACAAGGCTTCGGCATTGCTGCGCTGTATGGGATATCGTATGCTCGTAACCAATACCTCTGCGATGGGTGATTACCTCAATTACGTGAAGTCGGTACCGACAGAGGCGGTGGAACTGGTGAAATCACTGCTTGCCACTTCTCCGCAATTCTTTCGCGATCCCGACGCATTCGCCTCTCTCAGGAGCACTGTATTGCCAGAGTTGGTGGCGCGAGGATATGACCGGCATCGCGTCCTACGCTGCTGGTCAGCGGGATGCGCTACCGGAGAGGATGCCTACTCACTCGCGATGCTTCTCACTGACATGCTTGGGGCGGAACTGCCTCAGTGGACGATCAAGATTTTTGCGACCGATTTGAATGCGGCCGCGATCACTTTTGCGCGGCGCGGATTATATCCTGAGAACGTGCTGCAAGGATTGCCACCGGGATACAAGGAACGATTCTTCGATAGAGCCGACCACGGCCATCATGTGAAGAAAATGCTGCGTCAAATGGTTGTTTTTGGAGCATATGACCTGGCTTCCAGTACGCCATTCCCCGCTATCGACCTGATCATGTGCAGGAATGTGCTGGGTTATTTTACACCCGAGACGCAGGAGCGTATCCTGGCACAGTTTGCTTTCTCGCTCTTTCCAGGTGGGTACCTGCTGCTGGACAAGACTGAGGCGATACGTCCTTCTTCACGGCTCTATACAGGCGTGAAGAAGAACATGAACGTGTATCGCTGCGTCAGCAAGGCTCTGCTCGAGACACACTTGTCCGGTACTCTCGAGTTGACAAAGCTATCTTTCCAGGGGCGCCTGAGTAGCCACGCGTTGCTCGCTCTCGGAAAGCAGCATGAGGAGGTACAGGTGTCACGATCAGGCTTTGATCTTGGGCAATTGCGGCACTTCAATGAGTTGTTGTTCCGTTCCTTGCCCATTGGTATTGTGGTGATAGATCGCAGCTACCGTATTGTGACCGCGAACACTATCTCGCGGCGGTTGCTGCGCTTGAGTAGCGATGGCGGCGAGCAAGATTTTCTTCATTCCGCCTCAGGCATTCCCTATGCGGAAGTGCGTGTCGCTATAGATAGGGCCTTTGAGGAGGGTAAAGTGATCGCGTTGCGGGAAGTTGGGCTTGATGCCAGTGTGGGAGGTAGCGGACATTATGTTGAACTGACTATAAATCCCATAGGATCGGGAATGGCCGTAGCTCCAGAACTGGCGGTGATCAGTATCATCGATATGACCGAACAGGTGCGCATGCTGCGGCGAATGGAAGCGCTTCGATCCGAACAAACGCAGCTGGTGAAAGAACTTGGAGCTTCCAATGAGCGCCTGGATGAAGTGAATAAAGCGCTAGTAGAGGCGAATGAGAGGCTACAGGCGACGAATGAAGATATGATCCTGATCCAGGAAGACCTGCAGGCCAGGCTAGAGGAGTTGGAGACGACGAATGAGGAATCGCAAGCGAACCTGGAGGAGGTGGAGGCCAATAATGAAGAATTTCAGAGTGCATATGAGGCATTACAGAAAACGATAGAAGAATTGCAGGAACAGAATGCTATCCTGACAGTTACACAGGCACATCTGGCGGAGATCATTGCGCATATTCCTTGCATCATCCTGGTGCTGAGTGGGCCAGAACTGCTGGTGGAGAGCTTTCACGTACCGAATGGAGAGTGGCTGCGAGAAGAAACAATTATCGGTCGGCCATTGGAGCATATCTCCAGGCTCATTTGGGAGGATGGCTTGCAGGTTGAACGCCTGGCAAGAAGGGTCTATAATCAAGATGTATCACAGATACTTCCCACTATGCATGCCCTGCAAACATTGGGTGTAACCGGTAAGCTGTTATTTATGCTCGTGCCTTCTCATCACCCTGACGGAAGTGTCTCCGGTGTGATCATCTACGGAATAAACGGAACGGAACTGGCGGAAAAAAAGTCCGAGGTGCAATCGATCGATACCGCTTCATGAGCTGAATAATTGAATTCTTACGTGTCATGCTGCACTTACAGAGCAAGCTGGAGTTGCTGGAATGCATGCTGAAGAACTGAGAGAAGCCCTCTGGTAGTTTCTGCATAAAGTCCTGGCGAGGCAGCGGCGCGTTCCTCCATCAGGGAGATGCTGCGCTGGTAGAGCAGAAAGAGGTAGCCTGGTTCGAGTTCTCCTTTTTTGAGCGCGGAGCGAGCCAGCGAAAGTGCTGCCTCGAAGAACTGATCGGCTTGAACATAGCAATCGTGAGCATAGTCCGACACGGTAGCAGTGCGTCCAAGCTCCTCGGCAACTTCCCCGGCAGCAAAATAGACCTCAACCAGGCTCGTCAGACTACGAGGTGCATCCACAGTGGATTCAGCAAGCTGGTCGTTGAGGTGAGGTAGAGTTGGGGAACGATATTCCATTGTTTCTGCCGATGAATTCACCACTTGCGCAATCACAGGCCAGGGAAGTGAGGGGATTGCAAGTGTATTGAGTATTTCTTGACACCAATAGGCGGCAAAAGCCCTTTCACGATAGGCAACGTCAAGGCCTTTTTCTTCCCGGCGTGCGAGCATGGCGCGATGGACCGGGATGCGAATGATGCAAGCAAGCGTTCTATAGAGAAGAGTATCCAGCCGATTTCTCTCCTGAGCGGCTCCATCGAGCGATTCTATCCAGAGCGGGGTTTGCCTCAGCCCTATTTCGCCTGGCAAGTCATCACATTCAGGCGGAGTAGGTGAGATTGGCGAGACCCTTGGAGTAGCCAGGGAAGGTGAAGAGGGGTGGAATGAGCCAGCTTCGTCACCTGAGCCTGGTGTGAGCCAGCTAAGAAGCACCTGCCGGCATTGCTCATACGCGTCAGCGAGCATGGATGCACAGTCTGTATAGGATGCTTTCTTGTCGGTAATCCTGGCTCTTTCCTGGGACTGGCAGCGCCATGTGCTAAAGTCGAGCAGGACGCGAGCCACCAGGAGGCGAACATTCGATTCGCCGAGGCGTTCATTCGCGGCATGATAAAAATTCCTGCTCTGCAACAAAATGTTAATGGCATGCTGGAACTTATGCTCTTTCCGCACTGTTGCTTCTTGCCCTGCCGCGGAGTTTGAAGATGTGTCGGAGGTGTATGCCGCGGCGTAGAGGCAGTAGCCCAATCCGCAGTACAATCTGGCAGTATTGGCCAGATCATCGGCCGCACTCAAGTGTTTGCGGGCCGCTTCATAATAGATAATGGCCTGTTGATACCCGCCTAAGGCGCGATAGGCTTCCCCACAATGAAGCTCAATCTTCGACTGCTGTGCAGTAGAGGCGGAATCGCCAGGCTCTTGCGACAGCAAATGGAGTGCATGCAGATAATGCCCTAGCGCCGTGAGATAGTCCTGCTGCAAGAAGTAACAGCTTCCTATTTCGTCAAGGATCATGGCATGCTGCTGAGAAGATGCGAGTGTCAGGGCGGTTTCAAATGACCGTAGCGCAGCAGGAAAATCTCGCCTTTCCCTGGCCTGCAGTGCGAGTAAGAAGTAGTAACGCATCTGCATAGGCTGGGGAAGGGATGTAAGAGTTTCAGTTGGTGGTATTGGCAAGGCATGATGCGGTGAAAAACCTTGCGATTCTACCTGTTCCAGCATGGTAGAGAGGATGTTGAAAGCAGGATGCTGCTTCATTTGACTGTTATTTCGTCCATGAGGAGCCGTATCGAGGATGAATCCATCGTTTTCGTCGTCAAACTGTTGAAGCAAGGCCGCAAAATTGCCATCCTGTTGTCCCAGTCTCTCCGCAAGATAGCGGAGTGCAGCCGGGGATGGCGTAATACGATTGTGTTCGACAGCGCTCAGATAGGATTTTGAGAAACGCTCCCCGGCAACATCTTTCTGAGTAAGGTGGCGCAGTTTCCGTATCTTACGTATGATATCTCCAACCGGCTGCTGCATAGCGCTCACATCCTCAACAGGCTACCTTTCCCCATCTGTTCACGAACAAACTTTTAGCGGCAAGCAATCACATTCCTCTCCATACCTGCTTGCTGCTATTGTACCTGAAATCGCGCCAGATTGAAACAATTTGCGCTACCAGCGTAGTTTTGTGATAGCTCTGTGATAGTTTTGCAATATCGCTTTGTTGGAGAGCCAGGTGATGAAGGCTTTAGAGAGCCAGCCTCACCTGGTACTGTTTGAGCCACTCGTTTAGCTGGATGATACACTCGTAGAGGGAAACAAGGGCCATTGCTGGCAGTGGCTCCTTATTTTCCACCACCGTTCGCACCATCTGTACATTGAGGAGCGGCAGGATAGGGGCGCTGGCATCGTTCAGGATATGCTGGGCCCAGATTCGCGTCGCCTCCTGGTATGCTGGACTCTGGAATGTTGGATAGGCGCTCTTTTTCCTGCTCAATACATCATCAGGTAACACACCGGCAAGGGCACGGCGCAGGATACCCTTTTCCCTGTTATCGATCGTCTTCATCTGCCACGGGATGTTCCATACATATTCTACCAGGCGGTAATCACAGAAAGGCACACGTGCTTCAAATCCGGTTGCCATGCTCATACGATCTTTTCGCTCTAACAAAAAGGGCAGAAAGTGTGTCTGGTTCAGGTAAAACATCTCGCGCCTTCTTGCCTCAAGCGCCTCTTCTCCTTCCAATTTGGGAACCTCGGCAATTGTCATGTGGTATTGCTGCTCGATGTGTTGTTCCGGGCGCATCCTCTGTACGAGGTCAGCAGATAGCCACGAGCGAGCAGACTCTCCCGGACCGATGAAGGCAGAGAGCCAGGGAAAAGTTTGCGCCTTGAGCATGGTGTCATTGTGGAACCAGGGATAGCCGCCAAAGACTTCGTCGGCTGACTCACCTGACAATGTGACGGTCGCATCTTGTTTCATCGCTTTAAACAGCAGGTAGAGTGAAGTGGTCATCTGGCCTGCCGTTGGGAAGTCATGGGCAAAGAGCGGGACCAGCAGGTTTTCAATCATTGTAGACGAATCCACGGTCACGGTATGATGCTGCGAGCCAACATGATCGGAAACACGCCTGGCCCATGGGGCATCCAGGGAAACATGCAGGGGTGTGGCATGGAAATGTGTTGAGCTATCCACGAAGTCAATCGAATAGGTATGGAGCGTTTTGCCTTCTCGTTTGAATTCCCGGGCGGCAAGGGCCGTCAATGCGCTGGAATCTAGCCCGCCGGAGAGCATACTTACGACCGGAACATCGGCAATTAACTGGCGCTTGACCGTATCTGTCAGCAGCGAAAGGATATACGCAGTTGTTGTATCGAGATCGTCAGTGTGTGGGGCACTCTGCAGTGACCAGTACCTGCTGATGCGTATGCCCTGTTCGCGACAGATGGCGATATGGCCGGGGCGTAATGCATGCACATCGCGATAGATTCCCGAATCCGGAATGCGCACGAAAGTCAAAATTTCGGCCAGACCACTGGCATCGACCTCAGCTTTGACAAGCGGATGTGCCAGCAACGCCTTCAATTCTGAGCTGAAAAGAAGTGTATTTCCGCGCTGTGCGTAGAAGAGGGGCTTGACACCGATATGGTCGCGTGCGAGCAGGAGTTGCTGCTGTTGCTCATCCCACAGTCCAAAAGCGAAGATACCGTTCAAATGCTGAACACAGGTCTCTCCCCACTCAACATAGGCATGCAAGAGTACTTCCGTATCTGAGCATGTGCGAAAGCGATGGCCGTAGCTTTCCAGCTCGCATCGCAAGTCACGAAAGTTGTAGATTTCTCCGTTATACGTGATGGCATAGATTTTCTCTCCTTCTTGATACACCATTGGTTGTGCCCCGGTTTCTGGATCAATCACGATCAGGCGGCGGTGTGCCAGGGCGGCATGTGGAGCAAGCCATTGGCCTCCTGCATCCGGCCCACGGTGATTCAATGTATCCGCCATACGGTTTATTATTGTTCCCTGGCAGGTTAGATCATGCTGCCAATCAATCCATCCAACGATACCGCACATATGCTGTCTCCTTTTCTGTGATAATGCTTTCAACTGTTCTTAAATCATTGATTGTAGATACGCTGGTCGAGAATGACAGGTTTGTTAGCCTTCCCGGCGTCGCTTTTCTCTCGTGCGTCGCTATAAACAAGGTAACCCAATTTTCACGGGGAGACATCGGTGAAATAACGTATCATGGTACGTATTTTTTTGCCGGAGCCTGAGTGGCGTGGAAGACCTCTCTATTTTCTCCTACACAGAAAGCAAAATCATGCATACTGCTTCCCATCGATGTTTCTCGCCATCTTGCTGATCCCGGCGGATTGTGGCACAATAGGTTTACGGACATAAGGAGTTAATCATGCGTAAGATTGATGCATTCGCGCACATCCTGCCTCGTGCGTATCTCGAGCGGCTGGAGCGCCAGCTCGAGAAAACCATGGCTCCAGGCCAGCTCGACTACTACCGCCAGGGCGTCTTCTACTTCGATCCGGTGCTGACCGACCTGGACGCGAGGTGGCGCAAGATCGAGCCGTACGGTGATTATGCACAGGTCCTGGTGCTTGCCGTGCCGCCGCTGGAAGAGGTCGGGCCACCGCCGGTTGCGGCGGAGTTTGCGAGCATCGCCAATGATGAGATGGCGGCACTGGTCCAGCGATTTCCAGATCGCTTCGCCGGATTCGCCGCCGCGCTGCCGCTCTCGGACGTCGACCTGGCCTTGCGCGAGCTCGACCGTGCGCTGACGCAACTCGGCGCGCTGGGTGCGCAGTTCTACACCAACGTCCTGGGCATGCCGCTTGACAATCCGCGCTTCGAGCCCCTGTTCAGCAGGCTCGAGGATGCTGGCCGCGCCGTATGGCTTCACCCGACGCGGAGCGCGGCATGGGCCGACTATCCGGTCGAGAGTAGGTCCGACTTTGGCCTGTGGTGGTCAATCGGCTGGCCCTACGAGACTGCTGCCGCCCTGTCACGCCTCGTCTATTCCGGGCACATGGAGCGCCACCCGCGCCAGTTCGTGATTGCCCACCATGGTGGCGGCATGGTGCCACACTTCTCCGCACGACTCGCGATGGGTCCCGGCTACCGGCAGGTCAAGGACATCCTGCCGCAGCCGCCACTCGAGTATTTCCGCAGGTTCTATGTCGATACGGCACTTTTTGGCGCGCCACACGCGGTCCGCTGCGTCCTCGAGTTCTTCGGCTCAGGGCACGTACTCTTCGGCACCGACATGCCACTTGGACCCTCGAATGCGGTCGAGGCAACGATCGCGGATATCGACGCGGTCGGTCTTTCCAGCGAGGACATGGCTGCGGTCTACGCTGAGAACGCCATACGCTTGCTTGGGCTGAAGACTGGCTAACGGCCATTGCTTTTGTCCGCCGGGCGGCTGGTGTTCCCGGACGCCATCCGATTACGCGCGACGCGAATCCGACCGAGCAGACGTAGTCCCTGGACCGCAAAGCTCATCTAGAGGATGCATTCTTTTTTCCCGAGCCTTGAGAGGATATACTGAGAGAAAACTCTAGAAGTCGGGAAGGAGTGCCTCTGCATGAAACGTTCTTTTCGCGTGAGCAAGGTCGTGTTTCATCCCTCGACCCTGGCTGTGTTCTCTGGATTACTGGGTGCGGTCATCGGCTTTCTCCTCAACCTTGCCAGTGGAGGGAGAACCTCGCAACTGATCTGGATCGCGCTCATCTTTGCCATATTGTTTAGTCTGAGTATCACTGCCTGGCAAATGTACACGCAGGAGCAGACCGGGAAGCAATGGATGATGATGCTTCAGGAGATGGTCTTCCAGACCTACTTCCTCACAGTTCTGGCCGACAAGCCAGAGATCTCTCAGATTGCACAACAACGGCTGGGCCAGGTGTTGAAACCCTTGGCTGGCGAACAGCAGGTCAGTATGTTGAAGTTTTTCAGCCACAATGGCCTGTCCGCGACGTTTATCGGCGATGCCTTGCAAGGAAGCTCCGGCCTGATCGGAGCAGACCTCCAGCAGATTGAACTGCCTCAAATCCACTTAGAACAGGCGAATTTGAGTCGCGTGAATTTCAGGGAAGCCAATCTCCGGGAAGCCAATCTGAGCGAAACGATCTTATATCGTGCCGACCTCTCTGGTGCCAATCTATCCCAGGCTCGCCTCAACAGAACTGACCTGAGAGGGGTTAATTTACGGGGTGCCAATCTCACCGGTGCCGATCTGAGTCAGTCTCGCATGGCGATGGAAAAAGCAGCACGTGACGCTTCCAGCCTGCTGCAAGTAGGAGCTGTTCGCTATCCAGTTCTGAGGGCAAATCTGTCGCACGCTCTTCTCTCTGGTGCCAGGCTGCGAGATGCCAATCTCACCGGCGCTGATCTGAACGGGGCGAATTTGCAGGGCGTTGATCTTACCAGGGCCAATCTCAGCTATGCGAATTTGCAAGGGGTCGATCTCACCAGAGCAGTGCTCACGGGAGTTGCTTTGATAGGCGCGAATTTGCAGGGGGCTGATCTCACCGGTGCGACGCTGACCGGTGCGATCCTCGATGAGGCCGATGTGCGTGCCGCCAAAGTGACTGAAGAGCAATTGCAGGCGGTTCTCTCCGGGAGGAACGTGAAGCGAGAGCTTTGAACTCGAAGCTGATGTCAAGAGTGCAACGCGCTGGTGGAGTTTTGACCATTCTTCTCGCGAGAAAGTTTCCCCTCCTTGTGCTCCTGCCATCTCTCCCCCTTATTTACCTGCTTCACCTGATGCGCTCATGACAAAAGAACAGCGAGTTTATCAAACAAAGTATTGTAATCGAAATAGTACCTTGACAGACATAGTACTATGATGTATAATCCAACTACGAGGTGATGATATGAATGAAAACAAACTGACCTCCGACCTGCTACGTGGGCATACCGATACGATGATTTTGCGGCTCTTATCGGAAGGCGACCGCTACGGCTACGAGATTGTCAAGCTGATTGCTGAGCGCTCGGGTGGTGAATATGAATTAAAGGAAGCCACCATGTATTCTAGCGTGCGGCGGCTTGAGATGGACGGTGATATCGAATGGTATTGGGGCGATGAATCGCAAGGTGGAAGGAGGAAATACTTTCGGATTACTGAAAAAGGGAAAGCAACGTATGATCGCAACAAAAGCAACTGGGAGTACGCGAAGCGCGTGCTGGATAACCTCTTGTAAAGGAAAGGTGTTTTTATGAATGAGAAATTGACCGACTATGTCAACGGTGTTTTTGCTCCATACGAGGGGGTAAAAAGCGCCGCCGAATTAAAGGCGGATCTGCTCTCCGATTTGCAGGAGCGCTTCCATGAACTCAAAGCCGAGGGCAAGGATGATGAAACCGCCTTTGAGATGACCATTGAGAGTATCGGCGACATTGAGCAAACTGTCCAGGAGGTCGCCAACCTCACACACACACTGGAGCGCCAGGTATTGGTAAACCTTGGTGGGAGCAATTTGCCACACAGCGACTTTGCGGGCGTAATCGCGCATCAAGGAAAGTTTCATGGGAGCGCGTTGCAGGGCTCGGACTTTTCGGGCGCAGACTTGACCGGCAGCTCGTTTTATGGCAGTGACGTACGTGAAGCCAATTTTGACCGCGCCAATCTGACCGACTGCATCTTTTCCGCAAGTGATCTTGCGGGTGCGAGCTTCCGCGAATCAATCCTGGTGCGCACCACCTTCAAAACATCGGGGCTGGACGGAGCAAAATTCATCGGCGTCACGCTGACGGATGTCAAATTCGATGTGACCGACTTGCGAAAAACGACCTTTGAACGCTGTACCTTTCTCGGCGTGGACTTCCACTATTCCGACCTGAGCGGACAGCGACTGGATGGACAGACCTTTATCGGCATCACGTTTGGCATACCGTCACTGAGGGATGTGTCGTTTCAGGGCGCAACCCTTAAAAATGTGTCTTTCCGCCCGGTGGGTATCTGGTCTCAGAAGCGTGCCATCCAATCCATGCACTTTGACGGCGCGCTGATGGATAAGCTCACGTATGCCGCGCTCAAAGGCATAGGAGCCGATGTATCGAAGGTGACTGTGCTCTCATAAGGAGGAGAATGTGCAAACCATTTCAATTCAGGTAGCAGATCTACAAAAATCATACAAGGATCTTGCTGTCTTAAAAGGCGTGAATTTCAGCGTGGAGCGGGGCAGCATTTTTGCCTTGCTTGGCTCCAATGGCGCTGGCAAGACAACGATCATCAAAATTCTCACCACGTTGCTCAAACAGGACGGCGGAACTGCCATCGTCAACGGATTTGATGTGGCGTCAAGGCCAGACTATGTGCGGCAATCAATCAGTCTGACCGGGCAATTTACCGCCGTGGATGAGGTGTTGACCGGGCGGGAAAATCTGGTCATGATCGCCAGGCTCCGGCACATCAAACAGCCTCGTCAGGTGGCCGACGATTTGCTGACCCGCTTCGGTTTATCCGATGCTGCTAACCGCCGGGCGTCGACGTATTCAGGCGGGATGCGCCGCAGGCTTGACCTGGCGATGAGCCTTGTTGGAACACCGCCGATCATTTTCCTTGACGAGCCGACCACCGGGCTTGACCCAGAGGCACGCCTCGAGGCGTGGAAGGCGGTGAAGGAGCTTGCTAATGGTGGCATCACCGTCTTCTTGACCACGCAATACCTGGAAGAGGCCGAACAGCTTGCTGATCGCATAGCCATTCTCCACGAGGGAAAGATTATCGCCAGCGGCACGCTCGCGGATCTCAAAAAGCTGTTTCCACCTGCTCAGGTGGAGTATGTAGAAAAACAACCAACATTGGAAGAAATCTTTCTTGCCATCATTGGCAAAAAGGAGCAACAGTAAATGGAAATGATACAGAATACCTACTCAGAAACCCGGATACAGAACCACTTTTTCAGCGATCTGAGCGTGATGCTTGGTCGTTCCATGCGCCATATAGTCCGCAGTATGGATACCATCATCACAGTAACAATCATGCCGATTGCATTTATGCTGCTGTTCGTGTATGTGTTCGGTGGCGCCATTCAAACCGGGACAGCGAATTACGTCAATTACCTGTTGCCTGGGATCTTACTGATCGCGATTGCGAGCGGGATATCCTATACAGCTTTCCGTTTGTTTACCGATGTACAACGAGGGATCATTGAGCGATTTCGCTCCATGCCTATTGCCCCTTCTACCATACTATGGGGACATGTGCTGACCTCGCTGGTCTCCAACGCGATTTCAGTGGTGGTCATCATACTCGTCGCATTGATAATGGGCTTTCGTTCGTCGGCTGGCATCCTGTCGTGGCTGGCCGTCGCCGGCATCCTCGCGCTGTTTACCCTGGCGTTAACCTGGGTGGCAGTGATTGCCGGACTGACTGCCAAATCGACAGACGGGGCAAGCGCCTTTTCGTATCCGCTGATCTTCCTGCCCTTTATCAGCTCGGCATTTGTTCCCACCAAATCGATGCCGCTGGTCGTCAGGGTCTTTGCCGAGAACCAGCCAGTGACGGCGATAGTGGAAAGTATCCGTGCGTTACTGTATGGACAGCCAGTGTCTCAGGATATCTGGGTTGCGCTTGCATGGTGTGTCGGCATTCTGGTGGTGGCCTACATCTTTGCGATGATGGCCTATAAAAAGCGCGCGTGAAAAGAGGGCAGTCTCAGGGAATATGCAGGCATGCCACATCTTCTGCAATGAATACCAGTATGTCATGCAGCATCTATAAGCTATTCGACATCGGTAGTACTTTGCCAGGATGTGATATCTTGTGAGCGAACGATGAAGAGTGCTGTTCAGATTTGGAAGAGGTACTCACCCGGTCAGTTAGCGTGAGGAGTGTATCTGATGCAAGACATTTACCAATCAACCGAGTCACAAGAAGTGCATGACCCGGATATCCTTGCACAGGCAAGAGCTATCCTGGATGCCTGCCGCTCTCCCCAGGACATGCAGGAAGCGGTTCTGGCAGCTGTGACACGCAACGAGGAGTGGCGTGGCAGGCAATGCCTCAATCTGCTCGCACCAGAAGCGCCCACCAGCCCCACGGTTCGTGCGCTCCTTTCCTCAGAGGTGGGCATGCGCGCTGCCGAGGGTCATATTGGGCCGGTCAATCGCTGGTTTGCCGGAACCCAGCATATCGACGAGATCGAAGCGTTGTGTGTCGAACTACTGAAAAAGGTCTTTCGCGCCAGGTATGCGGATCATCGACTGGTCGCCAGTATGATCGGCAACCTGGCCGTCTACACGGCGCTCAGCGAACCGGGCGATGTCATTATGAGCCTCTCTCAGCCCTTTGGCGGCCACTCCAGCAATCGTAACGACGGACCAGCAGGCGTGCGTGGTCTGAAGATCGTGGACATCCCGTTTGACTCGGTTGAACTGGAAGTCGATCTCGACCTCTTCCGCAAACTGGCTCCCCTTGTCCGACCCAGGGTCGTTGCACTGGGCGCCTCGATGACGCTCTTTCCTTTTCCCTTGCAAGCCATGCAGGAGGTCGTCGCAGAGTGGGGAGGACGCATCTTCTTCGATGGCGCGCATCAGTTGGGGTTAGTGGCCGGCGGTCAATTTCAAGACCCGCTACGCGAAGGGGCAGCGGTGATGACGGGATCGGCTGGCAAAACCTTTAGTGGCCCACAAAGCGGCATCATCGTCTGGGATGATCCCAACCTTACCGTCCCCATTACCCATGCCATCTTTCCTGTGCTGGCAGCCACCCACCAGGTCAATCGCGTAGCAGCACTCGCCGCATCAGCAGCTGAGATGCTCGCTTACGGTCAGCTGTACATGGCCCAGATTGTACGCAATGCCCAGGCGCTGGGAGGCGCCTTACATCGTCGGGGCATTCCTATCCTTGGCGCGCACAAGGGCTACACGATGACCCAGCAGGTGATCGCCGATGTGCGTCAGTTTGGTGGCGGGTTGGAGGTGGCACAACAACTGGCACGTGCCAACATCATCACCAATAAGAACCTCATTCCGGCAGATCGACCGGAGCATTGGGATCGTCCGGGCGGGTTACGCATGGGCACCATTGAGATTACCCGTTTAGGCATGCACGAGGCCGAGATGGAGACAATCGCTGACTTCATCGCGCGTGTGCTGGTCGAACGAACGCCACCGGAAGCCGTGAGAGACGAGGTGGTGGCCTTCAGGCAAGCCTACCAGACGCTTTACTATTGTTTCGAGAACGGCTTGCCAGCTGAGAAAGAATCAGCACACGTGCAAGAGGTGTGACTACTCAATCACTGGCGTTTCACCTTCGTCTCGTTTGCCTTGGGGCATTGCTCCTGGGGCAAGAAACTCCAGCAAGGCTTCATACGTTTGCTCAGGCGCTTCTTCGGGTAGAAAATGGCCCCCGGGAAGCGCTTTCCCAGACACTTCGTTGGCTCTTTCACGCCACGTCTCCACAACATCATACGTGCGGCCGACCACCCCTCGCTCACCCCAGAGGACAAGCACAGGACAGGTGACCTTCCGCTCCAGGTCGGCTTCATCATGCTGGAGATCGATGGTGGCTGCGGCCCGGTAATCCTCACAAGTGGCATGAATAGTGGCCGGATTGCTGAAACAGCGGAGATATTCGGCCACCGCTTCGGGGGTAAAAGCCGTGGGATCGGCGCTCCAACTGGCCAGACATCTGCGCAAGTAGTACTCGGGCTGCGAGCCAATCAAGCGTTCTGGCAAGTCAGAGGGCTGAATCAAAAAGAACCAGTGGTAGTAAGCCGTCGCAAACGCTTTATCGGTACGCATGTACATCGTGTAGGTCGGGGCGATATCCAGCACGGCCAGCTTCTTCACACAGTGAGGATGGTCCAGGGCCATGCGATGTCCCACGCGGCCACCTCGATCATGGCCGACGACGAAGCACTCCTGATAGCCCAGGTGGTCCAGGATTTCGACCAGGTCTTGCGCCATGGCTCTTTTCGAATAAGGAGCGTGATCCGGCCCGCTATCTGGTTTCGAACTATCGCCATAGCCGCGCAAGTCGGGTGCCACCACCGTGAACTGCTCGGCCAGGCGAGCAGCAATGCGATGCCACATCACGTGGGTCTCCGGATAGCCATGCAGCAGCAAGAGAGGGAACCCCGTTCCCTGTTTGACCAGGTGGATGCTTGCCCCACTGGTCTCGATCTGCCTGTGTTCAAAGGTATCGAACATCCATATCCTCCTTTGCTCTCGTCATCCCTTTGCCCTTTATATGATCTTCGCGAAAATGATTCGTCCCAAAGTTGAAGCGGAATATCCCATCAACGCAAGGAAAACAGCAGACCGAGCCAGAGGAGCACGAGTCCCACACAGCAGAAAAGCAGGATCGTCAAACCAGATAGCCATGAGAAAACACCCAGTCCTATCGCAGCGAGAGCGACCAGAACAGTGAAAAGACGGACAACAGCGCGTTTGTTCAAAAGGGGAGCAGACTGTTCCTTTGACAAAGCTGGCATATCTCCATCCTCCGCCTGGGCCTCACCAGGAAACGGATGAGCCAGACCCATCCAGGGAGCAGAAGTAGTGTGCTGGGGGCTAGAGGTGAGTAACGCCTGCCAGAATTCCTCGACCGTCTGCCAACGGTCGGCAATTTGGACGGACAGCCCACGCGCAAGTACGTCAGCCACGCCTTCAGGGATATCTGGCTTGAGGAGATTGGCAGGCCTGAGCGGATCGGCTCCCTCGCTCCAACTTCTTGCGATGCGCGATGGCGCATCAATCGGCGCCACACCGGTGAGCAGGGCGTAGACCGTTGCCGCCAGGCCATAGATATCCGTCGCGGGCGTTGTGCCAGTGCGGTATTGTTCGGGAGCGGCATACCCGGGTGAACGGTGGGCGACAATGCTCGTAACCGCATCCGCCCTATATTCTTTGGCTGACCCAAAATCGACGAGCATAGCTTCACCGCCGCCATCAGGGATAATGATATTGGCCGGTTTGATGTCGCGATGCACAATCGGCGGCTCTTGCGTATGCAAATAGATGAGCGCGTTCGCAATCGGATGCAGCAAGGACAGCACCAGCGTCAAAGGAAAACACTGCTCTGGTTGCCTGTTGCGTAACGCTTCCAGATCCTCTCCCTTGATATAGTCCATTAGCACATACATGCGCATGAGTTTGTCATTTTCAAACACACGGTGAACGCGGGGCAGCGCCTTATGATGCAGTCGGGTGAGAACCTGTCCTTCAAAGACAAAACTTGCGCGTTCGCCTGCATTCGGATGAATCACCTCTTTGAGGGCAAACAGCTTATCCGCTTGCGCTCGTTCCCTCACCAGGTAAACCGCCCCCAATGCGCCTTTTCCCAGGACGCGTTCTATCACGAATTGCGTTCCTTGAGGATCCCTGATGACCACTCGCGGCGGTAAAATGAACTGGTCTTGTTGCAACGTTCATGAACTCCTGTCGCTGTTCCTCTGAGAAAATGTGCATCCGTAGTAGTCACGAGCGACGAGTTGACTGGAGATACAGTGTAGACCAGCGAAACGTTGATCCAGGTGGCGATGATGCGGCGGCTCGCCGCTCGTTTGGGGCAGAGCGGCTGACCTCTTCCCGAACTTTCACTTTGCGAACAAGAATTGAGCCGCCTGGAAAGACGCGCTTTCAGGTGGCTCAGGATGTGCTTCTTTATGGCTGTGGACAAGTCTCTGGCTATCAACATTGAGGCTCATTTTTTGCCTCTCTTTAGCCAGAAGAGAGATGCAGCTAACAATAGAATTCAGTGAGCGTGTGGTACATATCATCGGTGTGGGAGAAGTAGTTTCCTACTGCCCAGACATTGTTCGCCGAACTTGCTGCCACCGAATCCAGGAAGTTATCTGCTGAGGAGATGTTTGGACTTGAGACGACGTTCCATTGCTTGCCATCCCATTGTTCGATCAGCGTTTGTCCATTCCCGCTATTATCAGTGTAGTCGCCCACGGCCCACAAGGCGGCATTTGTACTGGGATTTGGGCTTGAGACGATCTTCCATGTCTTGCCGTTCCAGCGCTCGATAAGTGTTTGTGCGGAACTGCTCGAGTCGGGCTGATAGGAGCCAACCGCCCATACCTCTTTGGAAGAAGTGGCTGCGATGCCTTGCAAATCGTTGATGTTTGAGGGAATATTGGGGCTCTTGACGATGCTCCATTGCGTCCCATTCCAGTGTTCGATCAAGGTTACACTTGGGCCTTGCCCTGGAGTAGAGATTCCCACGGCCCACACATCGTTAGCCGAGACCGCTGCTACTCCAGAGAGGACGCTGATGATTGCCTGCGGCGGATTCGGGCTGGCCACAATGCTCCACTGGGTGCCATCCCAGTGTTCGATCAGTGTTTGCCCCATGCCATTAGGCCCGGAAGTGTTACCTACCGCCCAGATATCGCTGGTAGAGACGGCAGCGACCGCGTTCAAGACATTGGACACCGAGGGAACGTTCGGGCTGCTCACAATCTTCCACTGCTTGCCATTCCAGTGCTCGATCAGCGTCTGTGCGGGGCCGAGATTACTTTTAGATATATCACCTACCGCCCAGACATCGGCGGCAGACAGGGCAGTCACACCGAAAAGTCTAGTAAGCCCTGCATCCGCCCCGGGGCTCTTGGCGATGTTCCACTGGCCGCAACTCGCTGCGAGGGCCGCATTGGCTCCTGACGTTCGTAGTAACAAGAGAGCCAGCATACCGCTAAAGATGCCACAGAAAAGATGTGAGTTGAGGAGATTTCTGATGCTGCTCATGTGTTTTCCCCCTGGTATGGTTATAGATGGACAATCGACTGAGGAGACTTCCGCAATACTCCTCTCGTGTGGTGTGCCGCGGGTTCCCATGCTCTGGCCGAGAACTTCCCCTTGCTTCTCGTTGTTGCCGGCATCTCCTTTGAGTATACCTGGAGTGCAGCAATCCTTCCCTGCTTTATCCTGCCTGCTTCACCTTTGCCAGCCACGCTCGCATGTCGGGCTCGTGCTCTTCATGGAAGTGGCCGAAGATGAGGGCACCGCTGAGCCGCTCACCTTCGAGCCAGGGGAAGCGTTGGGGATCGTTGAGCTGTTCATCGCTCAAGGCGTTGATGGCGGCGACCAGTTGCTCGAAGACCTCGCTCGAATCGTTGAGGACCTCAGCGAGCGGGCGGTCTCGGTTGGTCTGGTAGATCCAGGCGTTGATCTGGTCAACGTCGTCGTTCTCATCCAATGCCCCCAGTTCTGCTGGCCAGGGTGGAGTCATGTCTATAGTAGGATCGAGCGCGGCTCGGAAGCGTAATACCGTTCGCTTGCGCCACCCGGTGAGGTGGGCAACGATATCCTTGATCGACCAGCCTCCTGCGACTTCCGGCTGCGTCATGTGCTCCTGGCCGATCTCATCGAGTAATGTCAACCATACCTCCTGCTCGCTCTGCATTTCAGCGAGGAGCTGCTTTTTGCTGATGGGCTGTATGGTGTTTGTGTGGTGGTCCGTCATCGATTTGCCTCCTGTTCTACGGTTCTTTACTCAGAGTTTACCATGAAATGCGGTTAGGATGCACCCTGATAATGGAGATTTCTTCCCGACTGGATTTTCCTCGTGAAAAACTCGTGAGGGGCTCCCTGCTGAGGAACGCTGTGTAAAAAGAGGCGATGGACAAGTGGGACGATGTATTCAGGTCCGATGACCAGGACGACGAACAGGTACAGTAAAGAAAGCTGTATTGGGACTGCAAACTGTAGATGAAGCTGTAAGGCAGAGGTTGAAAGGAATTGGCGGCGAAATAAAACCGCCTGGGAACTGTCTTCCCAGGCGGTCTGCGAGGTGGAGATGGGGGAGAGTCGAACTCCATTTGAGGGATTTTTAGCTGTTTTTCCCGCCGCTTCTCAACCTGGTCGAATCTTCTCCAACCTAAAGATTCCTCAGACTTTGGTGAGGTAATGCGGACACGCAATCATTGGCCCAACGCGTTTGGAAAGGTTCTGTGATTGCTCGCGGCTACTTGCCATGCAACCGAGCAGCCACAGGAGCAAAATTCTCGAACTGCCATTCCTGAACCTGGATATGCGAGAGGCCCAGATGTTCACGCCGCTCCAACAGGAAATCTCCTGCTTGTTCGGTGGTCATGAGCGCACTGATTGAACAAGTGCTGCAGATGGCTGGGCCATCAGTTTGTTGCTGGCCGACGCCCTCTACGCGGATGGACCGCGGTTGGCCTGGTTCAAGTACGACAAGGGCATTGATGCTCTAGTCAGCTTACTCCAGGATCGGCTGCTCTATCAGGACCTCAAAGAGCTTGCCGACGGACGGCTCCTGGACTGGACGCATCATCGCTATGTGCGCACGATCGGTAGCCACAAGCAGGTACGCGAGGTGGAGGTGACGGCGGCTGGGCAGCTGGCGAGTTGGGACGGCTTTACCGAGAAGGCTGCCAGTCCTTGGAAGAGGTTCTCGCCCTGCTGGGTGCTGCTCCGCGGGAGAGGCTGCTGTCCATTTTCGCCAAGCTATCTGCTCCTGACTCTCCCACCTCATTCCTTATCTCCAATTGTCTGTGCGGCGCCACAAAAACTTGACAGATTGTAATCGAAGCGACTATAATTACTGACAAGGTGATACATTCAGTCTGGTAGCCATTCTACCTCTGAAAACTTCTGAACATCACGTACATTCTATGGCGATGAGGCTCGCCTAACGCCAAGTGCTAATAGCCTCTACCACCGAAGAGCAGCATAACCCGGCTGGTAGAGGTCTTTTTCTGCCTATTGATAGCTGTTGTTGATCTAAAGATATCCTCATGCTCTCATGAAGTATCTCTACTAACCCCTACCTGCCGAGACGAGATTGCTCACACTATGCAGTTTGTTTTGTAGTGGTTCGTCTCTAAGGAGAGATCGACATGGTGCAACTGGCACTCTTTCAGGGGTTACAGATACTCACCGTTCTCATCTGTGCTCCACTGCTTCGTGGAATCATCAATCGCCTCAAGGCCATGGTGCAATCCAAACGCGGGCCAAGCATCTGGCAACCGTACCGCGACCTGTGGAAATTGCTCCGCAAGGGAAGTGTCGTTTCGGAACATGCTTCCTGGGTCTATCACGCAGCACCACTCTTCAGTTTCATTACGCCGCTCATCGTTGCCATGCTCATCCCGGTACTGACAGCCTATCCGCTGCCATATGCCTTCATGGGTGATATGCTGGCTGGGGGGTTCATCCTTTCGCTGGGCGGCTTCTTTACCTCGCTGGCTGCCCTAGACACGGCCAGCACGTTTGGTGGCATGGGGAGCAGCCGCGCTCGCGTAGTTTCCCTGCTGGCCGAACCGGTCGTGATCCTGATACTCTTCAGCGTCACGCTGATTGCCCAGGTCACCATTCCATTCGCCGTCAATCAGACGCTCATTTCGACGGCTTATTTATTTAATCCAGCCCACTGGTTGCTGGCCGCGGCCCTGTTCATGGTCATCCTGGCCGAAACGGGGCGCATTCCGGTTGATAATCCCTCCAGCACCTTTGAACTCTCGATGATCGAGTCGTCACGCACGCTGGAGTATTCCGGTCAGGAGCTGGCACTGATGGAATGGGGCGGCGCGATGCGCTTCTTCGTGCTGCTGACGATCCTGCTCAATGTGCTGACCGCGCCCTGGGGGCTGGCGCCTGATGGAGGTACAAATGCCCTTACCGTACTAATCGCGGTAGTCACATTGCTGTTCAAGATGCTGGTAATCTGCTGCGTGATAGTTGTCATCGAATCATCGATCGCCAAGTGGCGCTTTTTCCGCATCCCGGAATTTCTGGGTACCGCGGTCATCCTGGCTGCCCTGGCTATTGTCTTCTTCTATCTAACACGCCTGAGTTGAGGTAATCCAGGAAGGTTGGTATGAATATCTATTCCCAGACAAACACGATACGACAAAAGCATTCACATTCTGAGAGGAGTTAACAACATATGCATCCTTCCGCTTCACTCGTGCTGCTGGCAGCACCTGCCGGCATCTCTACGCAGGTGCTGCAAGTGCTCGGGGCATTACTGCTGCTGACCGCTTTCGCTACTGTAGCCGCGCGGCATATCAATGGAGCTATCGGAATCTATGCCATCCAGTCGTTTGCCCTGGCAATGGTAGCTGTGGTGGTTGGCTACTTCACAGGCAGCAGCGACCTGTACATTGTTGCTGTGCTGACAGTAATCGTAAAGTGCGGAGCGATTGCCTGGATTTTGCGTAATGTGACCAACCGGCTGCACCTGCAGCGCGAAGCACGCCCGTACCTCACTATTCCAGTCTCGCTCCTCATATGCGCATTGCTAACGCTGCTGGCCTTTTTTACTTCTCCGGCAGTGGTAGCGCCGGGTACCTTTTTGAATGAGCCGCCCCTGGCCATCTCTATCGCCATGGTACTCATCGGGCTGTTTCTCTTGAGCAGCCGTCGGCACGCGGTCATACAGGTCATTGGCTTGCTGACCATCGAGAACGGTCTCTTTTCGGGTGCCATTGCCATTGCCTATGGGATGCCGCTTATTGTTGAGTTCGGCATCCTTTTCGATATCCTGATTGCCGTCATTGTCATGAGCCTGCTGGTGACGCTCATCCAGCGCGAACTAATTACAGCTGATACTGCCAATCTGCAACGCCTGAAAGGATAGTACTACATGACACTTACGTTTTTATTGCTTATACCGCTGCTGGTCAGTGGGATATGCTTGATTGCCCCGGGTCGGCGCTGGATGGAAATAGTGACTGTCACGGGTACGGTGCTCATACTCGTCCTCGCCGGTTTTGCCGCGCGGCAGGTAATGCTTACCGGACACGTTGGTGAGCTTGCGAGCTGGCTCTATGCCGATGCCCTCAGCATCGTGACGCTGCTGGTCATCGCCTTCGTGAGCTTTACCGCCGCCCTCTATTCGGTTGGCTATCTACGTGAAGATATGCGCGAGCAGGATGTGACACGTGGCGAGGGATTGCATCACGTGAAGCGCTACTACGTGCTGTTCAATCTGTTCGTCTTTAGTATGCTCGTGGTGCCGGTCAGCGATAGCCTTGGTGTGCTGTGGATCGCTATTGAGGGGACGACGCTGGCCTCGCTCTTCCTGGTGAGCTTCAATAGAACGAGAGAGGCGTTGGAGGCAGCCTGGAAATATGTGATTGTCGGCTCTGTGGGTATTGCTCTCGCGCTTTTCGGCACTATCCTCGCCTACTATTCGGCAGTGCAGGTACTGGGAGCCAGCTATGACCTGAACTGGTCAGTACTGGCCCCGGTAGCGGCAACGTTGAATCCGAATATCATGCGCCTGGCTGTCGCGGCGCGCCCGCATCATTCAATCAGGCAATGTGAACCAGTATGTCGCCTACATCTTTCTCATTGTCCTGATCGTTCTGATCCTGCGAGCTATATAGGAAGGAGGGAGGTGTCATCATGTTTCAGCAATTGCTTGTGGTGCTAGATGGTTCTGAGGGCTCGCTGAGCGACAGATGCCGCTATTGACCTCGCGGGCCGTCTTGGCGCTCAACTGGATATTCTTCCTGCCGAAGAAACGGCGCCTCGGTGAACACGAGGGGCAGGTAATTCTCGACTACAGCAAAGAACAGCATTGCGATCTGCTGGTGCTGGGCCACCAGGGACATTCTGGCGTGTGGGGAGCATTTCTGGGCGGTACAGCAGATAAACTGATCAGCCAGGGTCCAGTGACAGTGCGACAAGTTATGCGGCCACGGCTCTTTGCGGTGACTCCCGCGGCTCCGGTGCTGGAGGCAGTTCGCATCATGTTGGTGCATCAGATCAAACGTCTCGTCGTAGTGGATGATGGTGGTAAGCCTTTAAAATTTGTAGACCGTCAACAACTCCTGCGCTCCTTGATCGAAGGGGCGCCGTTTTGATAGAAATCTGGAGGAGCTGAGAAGATGTATTGCTACGCGTGTTTCTTAGAAACGGGCTGTGATTCCAGTCCTGCCCTGGCTATCTGCCAGCGCTGCGGCGCCGGCATTTGCAGAGCGCATCTCGTAGAATTAACTGTGCCCCCGGTAATTGGCCCGGGAGGAGAAGCAAGGTCTATGCTCATCTGTCGCCGCTGTGTAAATCTCTCGATGACCCGGCTCTACGGGTCAAATAAGAGGTCAGATGAACAATGCAATTCATCACGACGGGGATGGTGGAGGTGGTTCCGGCAGCACCCGCCATCGCCACTGCCGACGCCAGAAGAAGCGGTGGAATCGGTTGAACAGTTTCTTCACCACCAGCAAAGCCAGTAGAAGTTTTTGCTGAGTATACAGAAGAGATACAGATAAGACGAAGGAGTGCTGAACATGGTAGAGCCTGGAACTACTCTGGTTGTCTATCACGGTCATTCTGAAAGAGTAGCTGCCCTGGCGTGGTCTCCCGATGGCAGGCACATCGCCTCGGGCTCCTGGGATAAGACGGTGCAGGTCTGGGAGGCCGCTACTGGAAAGCCTGTCTTCACCTATTACGGCCATTCCGAACGTGTCAATGCTGTAGCCTGGTCTCCTGCTGGAATATCTATTGTCTCAGGCTCCAGGGATACTACAGCGCAGGTCTGGGATGCAGCATCCGGCAGGAATCTCATCACTTATCGTGGGCATCCCAGCCCTGTCCTGGCCCTGGCATGGTCCCCCGATGGAACGCGCATCGCTTCCGGTTCCTGGGATGGTGTTGTGCAGGTCTGGGATGCCCATACTGGAAAGCCCATCCTCACGTATTATGGGCATTCCGAAAAGGTAACGACCGTAGCCTGGTCTCCTGATGGCAGGTACATCGCCTCTGGTAGCGAGGATCGCACCGTACAGGTGTGGGAGGTAGAACATGGAAAGCGCCTTTTCATGTATGGTGGGCACCGGGCCCAGGTAAACGCGCTATCCTGGGCCGCTGATAGCACGCATCTTGCCTCGGGCAGCCAAGACAAGACAGCGCAGGTCTGGCATGCCACTAGCGGACGCCCTGTTTGTACCTACCGTGGGCACCTCTGGAGTGTCAATGCCGTAGCCTGGTCGCCTGATGGTGCGCGCATTGCCTCTGGTAGTGACGATATGACGGTGCATATCTGGGACGCTTCAAATGCAACCAATCTCTTCATCTACCATGGTCATGCTCGTAGCCTGTATGCTTTTGTAGTAGCCGTGGCCTGGTCGCCTGATGGTGCGCGCATAGCCTCGGGCAACGAGGATTGGAAGGTACACGTCTGGACAGCGCCCTGATGATCCCAGATTCAGCGAACAAGTAGAACCGTGCAGGGGACATGCCGGCTCACCTTCTCGGCGGTTGTCCCCAGAAACATCATCCAGGCTCTGGAATGTCCACTACTGCCCAGCACCACCAGGTCGAATCCGCCTTCTCTGGTGAAGTCGACGATCGTGCGTGCTGCGTGACCGGCTCGAATCTCACTCCGTAGTTGAATGCCGAGCTTGAGCGCGCGCAGGTAGGCAACCGAGAGCGCTTCCTGATAGAAGCGATTGGCAAATTCCCTCGCCTCCTCTACCTCGTCAATAGTTGCGGCATAATGCGGCAGTCGCTCTTCGACGGCCAGCGCCCATAGCTCAGCGCCAGAAGCTTGAGTTAGTTCAAGGGCTACGTCTAATGCTCGCTTTGCCCCGGGCGAGCCATCGTAGGCCAACAAGATCTTGCGAAACATCTCATTTCTCTCCCCTTACAGTGTGGCAGGGTCGTTCATCGCTATCGATGTATTCGCCGGGAATAGCCTGTTGGCCTATGCTTTCCAGTATCCTTATCCTAACTCGGAGGTTACTTCCTCAGCCTCCTCAAGCATATCTGTTGCATCCTGAGATGAAGTCAGCTTTGCTTGCTTCGGGAGGAACCACGTCTGAGCGATAAAGGTAGGCACGATGGCTGAACCAATCACGACCGAGACCAGGATCGTGTATTGCGCCTGGTTGATAATGCCGTGTGTGAGTCCATACAGTGCTGAGATGCTGCCGAAGGTAAGACCAGTCGACATGAGCAATGTCGTATAGTTTCCTTCGCGTTTTGACATCTGGAAAGCACGTGTCAATGGCCAGATCCCGACGCATTTGGCGAGCATCTTGACCCCAAGCAACGCGATCACGAGCAGCAGCCCGGTAAGCAGGGCTGGCAGCGAAATCAAGGTTCCGGCTTTAATAAAGAAGAAAGGTGTCAACAGCGCGAAAGCGATGGTGCGCATACGATTGATGAGCACTTTATCGTGGCTGAAGACTCCGGCAATGACCAGGCCGATCAGGTAAGCGGGCAGGACAGCTTCGCTATTGGCGAGTGTCGCCATTCCTCCCAGGAAGAAGAGTACCACAAAGAGAAACTTCACCTCCAGTTCACTGACTCGTCCTCCAAACTTCGTGATAACCCAGCGCGTGATCGGTTGCAATTTCCAGAGGACGACAAGAAGGACTGCAACAAACACGGCCAGCCAGATAGTGAAACTGGCGAATAGCACCCCCAACGCAATGACCGTTCCAAGATCGTTGACGAAGCAGGCGGCAAGGATCAATTTTCCGAGTTCTGTATTGTTCAGCCCCGTCTCTACCATCACAGCATATACAACCGCTACGGAAGTCGTAGACAAGGCGATACCAGCAATTTCAGCGGCATGCAGGTTCCAATGTGTCACAAACAGAGCAAACGCAAATGCGCCCACAAATGGAAAGAGAAACCCAATCCCACCCATAGCCAGGCTAGGCTTGAGATGCTTTCGCAGCGAATCAGGATCGATTTCAGCGCCGGCAAGAAACGTCAAAAGGACGGACCCGAAACTGGCAAGAAAATCGATCCAGGGCGTGGTTTGAAAGTGAAGAAAGTTTCCACCAATCACCCCCAGACATATCTCGATCAAGGCGACCGAGATACCCACACGAATAGAAATGAGACTTGCGAGCAAGGCTATGCCCATCCAGGCAGCAGCAATAAACCAGATGTTCTCCACAAATTCCTCCTATGGCTTTCGATGAATCGCCCAGGTGGGAAAGAAAACAGGAAGCAAAAGAAAAGCTCCTGATTCACGCACCGGGCAGAATCAGGAGCCATTAGCATTGTCGCGGTTTGACCGGGAAAAAATTCCCTGCTGGTCAGGCGGACTCCATCGCCGTTTTGTTTTTAGACTACCAGAAGTATACAGCATCCCGGTGCTGTATGTCTAGCTGCCAAATTCCATCGTGGTACAGATGGTTGAGTGAAAATGTTCTCATTTTGAAATGGAACAGTTCCTTGCATACAATAGAAGTATGGGGTCAAGCTCTATCCTGACATGACACAGTTTTCATGAGGAAGGATAGAGCTTGACGAATTGCTTTGCAAATTGTTGCGCAAAAAAAGCTTCTACTGCTGTCACTCTACCGAAAGGTAGTATAGACAGAAAGTAGAAGCCATTAGCCGTAGCGGCTGTATGCGAGCCTCATCGCAAAACGCAATTCTTTACCTGAATGTAGTATACAAACTGGCATAGTGATCGTCAAGACCCCTCCGTACAACTTGACGCTGCTTGCACAGCATGGTATGGTTAGTGTGAGAACAGTACTTCATATAGCGATGAAGCTCGCGTGATTCGCCGTAACGAAACGGCTGATAGCTTCTACTCGGACAGGAAAACCACCTGTTGGATTATTGTCTGAGCAGAAGTTTTTTTCTGCTCACTTATGATCCAGCGACAGCGAAAGTGAGTGCAAGCAATGGATCAGCCAGATAATGCCGCGAAAAACACTGCCATCATTCAGGGAAGAGCCGTGCGTTCATGCGAACTGCGCCTGGAACGACGCTCAATGGATGCCAATGGGAGAGAACGTGTGGAATACATCTGTGGAGCAAGCGGGGGGCCTGAACAGGGATATATCTTAGCGGTTGCCGGAGATGATATCTCATCAATGGTGGCTATCTGCAACTCCTGCCCCATTCCCGACGCGCTCGCGGCTCCCCAGTCGTGTCTGACCCTGGTTCCAATCCGTCGTTTCTCTGCTGGAAAGCGCAGCCTGCCAGTAATTCAGGCTCATGTACAGCAAACCCAGGAAGATCAAGAGGACGTGCAAGCCGATGTCTTTTTCCCTTGCCGTTGGTTCTATACATTAGATGGACAAAATCAGCCACGGCATACCTATCGCTGCCGGGGCTGCCCATACTGGTTCCCGCGTCCTCCGCTTGAGCTTTTCACCGATTACTGGCCCATCACACAAAAGATGCTGCGTGTAGTAAACGGCGAAGAAATCATCGTAAGACCGCGTACCGGCTTTACCCCCTCGAACAGACAAACCACCAGCAAAACCTGGTGGCGGCGTCTCCTGCAAAAAATCTTCTTTTAACTGAAAACGACAGGGAAGACAGACGGTGAGCAATTATGACAAACGAAGAGGCGATGAGTTATCTTACTGCATCACTGCGTGAGGTTGCCCTGCTCCACTTGCAGCCGGGCGAAACAGTCTTGACAGCTATTTATACTCACCCTACCGATGCGCAAACCAGCAACAAATGGTTGTGGTTCACCTGGTATAAGCCGGTTCATCACCCGGCGCGGGCCTTTATCCTCACACCGCAGCGCGTGCTGGTCGTAGAGGACCCTACGGACCCCACCGTTTCTACTGCCGAGCGCCAGTACCTCTTTGCCTCCTGCCCGCTGGACCACATCATATTCTTCGAGATGCGTTCGCACCTGCTCGACTGTGCATTGACGCTTGTCATGGCGGGACCAACTGGCTTAGAGCGCGCCACCATCGATTATAATGGCGTCGCTGAGCATGCCTTCCTCGCAGCAGTGGCCTGCATGCGTGCCCTGATTGTTGGGCGGCCACTGCCACCCTACACCCGACCCGATGCAACCTATACCCGTGAGCGTTCAAACTCGATCAGCGATTGGCACGTGGCTCTCACCGGACTGCAACTGAGGCAGGAAAACGCCGTAATACATTACCTGGTGGCAGGCGAACAGGTGCGTGAATGGCTCAGTGTACCGGTAATCGACGAGAGCGTTTGGTGGCAACGATTCAGCATAGGGGCGCATGAACAGCCACCGACCGTCGTGGTACGCACTGATCGGCAAATTCTGCTGGTCAAGGAGGTGAAACGGGTAATACGCGGCCAGACCTCCTATGGAACCGAAGCCTGGCTTATGCCTCTGGAACGGTTGCAAGGAGCCAGAGCAGTCCTGGATCAACGCAATGAGGTCTGGCTGACCCTCAAACATATGGGGGTGACTGATGTAGTGCGTCTCCCACTTCCTACGGAGCTTACAGAACGTGCCTTAGCGCTCGTTACGCCGCCTCTTTTGAGAAGCGAACCGTGAAGTAACAGAGATGAAGAATACTGATTCCTTGCATCTCTCAACGCCTCTTATCGGGAGAAGCATGCCACTACTTCCAGGTCAGGCATTTGAACTCATCACAGACCAGGTCTACTGATAGAGAGCCTGATATTTGTACAATGTGTTCGTCGAACACTTCTTGCGCCAACGTCAGTACCTTGTCGATATATTCTAGCGTGTAGCGGGACGTCTGAAAGGCCTCACTCCACGCTTCTAAGGAGAGGTCGCCTCCTTTTTGCAGGCAATATAAGATCTGCCGTAAAAGTTCTGTTTTCAGCAAAGCTGCTTTCAGATACTCATTCATTGCTATCTCTGTTGCGCCAGCAGTTCCTACCTGCTTTTGCGGTGTTTCCTGCATGATCTTCTTCCTTTCGAGAACGAACGAGTTGCACGTCAGTACAGCAACCACTAAGGAATAGCTTATGAAAGCAAACTGCCATCGCATCAACAGTACCCGACCGGTCAATAATACAGTGACCGGAGTTTTTCAAGAGCGTTTTTAATCTCTTGCTCCACCCGTTTAGTGACAACTGGAGGACTCTTGAGTACTTCAAGCGCTTCCCAGCACCCCTTACGGGCGAGTGCTGCCAGCACCTCGACGATAGTCAGTGCTACCACAAGCCCACGAGGCTGAGCCAGCCGTTTTGTGAGTGCATCGACGGCCTGGCAATTTCCAAGTTCTCCCAGGGCTTTGCAGATAGCACAGAGTACCCCTATGTCGGTTTCTTCGGAGAAACGTGACATCAGGAAAGGAATGGCCTGCCTTTCTCGACGTTGTCCTAGCAAGATGGCCGCCAGTTCGCGCGTTTCAGGGATAGGATGCTGGAGCGCCCAGAGCAGTTTCTGATCAAAGAAGACCGGTTCATTTTGAGCAAACGATTCATTACATTGTTCACAGGTGGTCGCGTCGATCACATTCGCGGCCCAGCATTTGGGACAGAACTGCACGAGCGCCATAGATTTCTCCCTTTCGACTATATGCCCATAAAAAAAGCTTCTATAACACGCAAGACCGTGTTATAGAAGCTATCAACCCCGCGGGGTATCTTTCAAGGGCGAGCTTCATCACCCCTACTTATCTCTCTAGGAGTATAGCATATTTTCAGTAGTTACTGCTAGAATTCATCCTTGTGTCCTTGTGTTTTTCTGGACTCAGCAAAACAGATGTGATATACTTCCGAATAGAAAGAAAGCGGCGATGAAGCTCGCCCAACAAATGCCGCAAGGCTGATAGCTTCTATAACGCTTACCAGAGCGTTATAGAAGTTTTTTTATCTCAAGAGGATGAGGGGAAAGGGTTCTACGAAAAACGATGAATTCAGTACGGCCAATAGGAAGCGAGGCATTTGTATGCTTCAGGTAGATATTCCGCATTGGAGAGTTATCCAGCTTCAACACGCAGTATTTGACATCAATGGAACGCTGGCCATCGATGGAAACCCTTTTCCTGGGGTCAGGGATCGCCTTGGACAACTGGCCAACCACCTGACGCTCCATGCGTTGACGGCAGGGACTCATGGGAATATAGCCGAACTGCAGCAACTCCTGGATATTCCCATTCGCATTATCGGACTGGGAGAAGAGAAAGCGCGCTACGTGCAACAACTTGGTGCCGGGCATGTGGTCGCCATCGGCAATGGGAGAAACGATACCGGCATGCTTCGTGCAGCAGCTCTTGGCATAGCCATAGTAGCAGGGGAAGGGGCAGCAGCGGCAGCTTTGCAGGCGGCCGATATTATAGCATTGGGGCCAGTTGATGCGATTGATTTGTTGCTCAATCCAAAAAGGCTCATCGCCACGTTGCGCGGGTAGGTTCAGTCCAAATACGAGCCGGCCCCGGAGGTCCGTTCTTTTATCAGGAGAATTCCCTCCCAGGCGGGAACCTGCCCTTGCCGCCGTAGTTCAAGGATCAGCAGGGTCAGATAGAGATCCAGATAACCGGCAATGGCTTGCTCAAACGCCGCGCTATCCAGGTCGGCATAGTCCTTTCCCCAGAGATAGTGCTGAAACCACCTGGTTACATCCACTGAGAAGAGAAATTGCCCCAATTTGCTCAAGAAGCATGCCATGTGCAGTGTACATGAACGAAGTGCTGCCATCAATCGTATCCTGCCGTCATCGGAATGCAAGTTATCCTCTGCCTTTCGCATAGCGAGAGTATTACTTCTTCCACCGCGTTCAAGCGCCCGCTCAAGTAGAGCCAGCAGATGATGGCTCAGGTCGCTGGCACTCACGAGCAGGCCGGCCAGATCACGCACGTGTGTAAATATCTTTGTTCGCTCACCGGCAGTCGTTGTCCCACTCAGATCGCCTACCAGTGCCCTATGCAGATCGCTGGTATGAGCCAGAGCAAGAACTTGCAAGCGCTCAAGAACGGCGGCCAGAGTATGAGCAAGCGCGAATGACTGCTCAAGATCGCATCCCGTCAGGCGCTCGCGGGCCAGCAACAGGTGGGGAACCAGGTCTCGCTCAAGATCGCACGCAAGAAGGCGCGTCAGTTGATGAGCCAGACCTAGTGGACGAGCGAAGCCAGCAAGATCAGCGGAATGACGCGACCAGTCGCGAGCAACAAGCTCCTGCATTGTACTGTCCATCCTGGCCAGCATGGGTGGAAGGCTACCTTTCCACGTGGCGCCCGATTCCATATCAATCCAACAACCGCTACCTCCCGGAAGCACTGGTGTACCGAGGCAGGCTTCGCGATCTGCCGGCTCGTTCCACTCATCCGCGTTAGGGAGACGGTACTGCCATCCTTCCTGATCCTGTTCGGTCAACCAGCGGCAGAAGGCCCGTGCATCAGAAGCACGTACCCCAAGAACAACTCCGCGGCCCTGCCCCTCCGGCACAGATATCGATTCCCAATGATCTGGCTGGAAGAAACGTCCATAGAGGCGTTGGGCTTCGAGAAATAGCTGATATTCCGTGCAGGTCAGCAGCGAGCTATCCCTATAGCTTCCGTCCCTCAGAGCAATCATAGCATGCAAGCGCTTTCTCAGCCATATCTCCGCTGCTGTCTGTCGTTTTGCCGGATCAGGAGCATCCAGATGCTCCTCTATCAGGCGTTCACAGCGTGCATGCAGAGTAGGCTCAAGGACAGAACGGTGGTGTTCCAGGCAGTGACCGATCAGCGCAAGAACAGAGGCCGGAGTACCGGGATAGTCCAGGCAAGATTGAAGCAAGGAGTGGGCATCAGCCTGGGTACAAAAGAACCGGATGGTCTCATGCCACCAGCTATTGCCAATCTCATTCGCCAGAACCTGTTCCAGGCCGTGTTCTCTGGCATACCAGGCCGCAAAATACTCCTGGACGGCCCGGTGTGTAAAGCGATACCGCTGCCCCTCGCACCACAGAAGGACAGCGCCGCAGGCGCTGATCAGATCCAGGAATGTGCCAGCATGCGGGAAAAGAGAGTCCTGGGCGCTGTACTGAGCAAGAAGATGTTGGGCTTCGCCGGCGGAGATCTCCCTTTTCCCCGCCTCAAGCGCTGACCAGGCAAGAAGTCCCAGGACCTTTTGTAGCTGAGTGACACTACATTCCCACGTGCCGCTCAGCCCTTGTAGCTGATCCTGGAGAACGTATAGGATCTCCATAGCCAGTTGTTCCCATTGTGCTGGAAGCACCTGTCGATACTGATACACAGACAGCAGGAGTAGCAGATGAAGCGGATTGGAAGCAAAAGCGCGTAAGGATGGCGTAGCGCGAAGTTGCTCCAGTAACCCCTGCATCCGGCCTTGCCTGGAAGCTCGTAAAGGCTCTTTGCCCCAGGAATGGCCAGCCACATTGACATGAAACCATTGTTGCGTATACTGTTCGATCTGTTCCATGCTGAACGGGCAGATTTCCACAACTCCCGCCTGATCCACCAGCGTCTCATAGCCCTCCAGAGAACGTAGAGTCACGAAGAATCGATTCCGCCGGTACAGAGACATTTGTTGCTGTACCCAGGTGGTCATCTGCTTGCGCGTATGTTGGTCAGCAACGGCATCCAACCCGTCGAGCAAAATGACGCATTGAGCCGCGGCTACCACCTCTTCTACCCATGGTCGTGGCACTGTTTGATGCCACCATTCCTGCATCTGTTCGCAGATGGCATCAACGAGTGAAAAATCGTTGAGGCTTTCTACCAGAGAGGCATAGGCAGGCAGGGAGAGAAAAACAGGCAGCAGTTTGGGAGTGCCTCGTTGATGTATATCGTGCTTGCTGGCTAGAAGCGAGGCAGCATGGTGTAACAGAGTTGTCTTGCCGCTACCTGGCGCGCCAACGATCAGCCAATGCCGGATGCCAGATGATGCGGAAAGAAGCAATGTCCGAAGAGGCTGCCTCCCCATATAGTTCGACCCAGTTACCTCATCAGTTTCAGAGATGAAGCGCGGTACCGACTTCAAAGTGAGCTTAGGCTCGATAAAGATGGGCGCGAGTGCGAGCCGATCTCGTCTCCATATGTGCAGGAGACCTACTTTGATCGACTTCTTTCTTTGTCCTATGCTCATCTGTCGCCGGTAGCGTTGCCAGAACTTTCTTTGCTTCATCCCTGTTCCTCGTTGCCAGCCTGGACTCGATGCCTCTATCTGCTCCAGCTTCTCTCACCTCAGAAAACCGGTCATACATAAAAGAACATATATTGCGAGCAGGACACATACGTCCCCTAAACTTATCGCCGCTACACGGTTCTTTGATCGGCCATCAGCACACCACCGCGTGCTGCGCGCTCGCCTACCATGAGAACCAGGGCGCGCCGCCATGCATTTGACTCTTCCTGATTCAAGAGCCCACGACGCAGCGCGTCGCGTTTAAGTGTATAGCTATGCAAATCGTCGACAAGATTTTCGAGCCTTCGCACTTGCTCGCGCAGCAAAAACTCGGCGGCTGCGCGGCTCTCGATGGCTCTGATGCGGTTGTCTTCCGAGTGAGCGAGCGCGACCTGCAAATGGTGAAGGCAAAGCCCCGCCGAGGATGTGTAGTCTTCACGGCCTTCAGCAGTGGCCAGATGTGCGAGAAGTTGCTCAACCTGTACAGAGACCGTCTCGCGCATGAGACGGCATGCTGCGCACGACCCGGTACTCGCCAGAAGCTTCTCGACGTGCGCAGCTATGTCCTCAACTCTGGACTCGAGCAGACGTGCCAGCTCACGTGCCAGCGACTCTAAGAGTGGCGCGTACCCCTCACTGATCCCTTGTGGCGATGCCATCTCTTCCAACTGCCAGGTATGGACGGGGCACAGTCCATGCTCAATCGCGAAAGCCTGTTGGGCGGCAGGGTTCGTGGCAAGTAGATACTGCCATTTGGCGAAGAACGCGAACAGTACCTGCCCCAAAGTGGTACAGATCAGACAGGTGCCCGCACGGCTATGTGCCTGCCTGCGGCCAGCCTCTTGCATTGAAGATTGGCTCGCGGCAATTGCCTGCTCAATGACATGTGGATCAGCGGCTACCGGTTCTACTACCCTATGCACTGTAGCGAGCGGCGTTCCGATCAGTAGCGAGTTGCGCAAGGATTCCATGGACCGGCGTAACTCGACTATGTTCTGCTGGGACTCGCCATTGGTTCGGGGAGTGACGGGCGTGGGGTTTTCTGAAGCCAGAAGGAGCAAGGCCCGATCCAGGATAGAGACGAGAAAGGTACGTCCCTGTGCTCCGGCGAGAAATGTTGCCAGCGCCTGTTCGAAGTACGCAAGTCCGCTACGCTGGATGCCCACATCGTCGTGGGTCAGTTTCGCTTTGAGACCATCGCGAGCTGAGAGGGGAAAGAGATGTATTGCTCCCGTCCCCAAAAGCTGCTCCATGTGTGTTTGAATGTAGCCGAGTACTTCCTCGCGTTCCGTTTCACCGAGCAGGTCTATCTTATTCACCACGATGAACAATTGGCGCACCTGACCCCGAATGTCGAGAAGGAAGCGTTCCTCTGCTTCTGACAGCGGCGCCTCGACGCTCGTCACGAAGATGACTGCTGCCATTTGCGGAAGAAAGGCATAGGTGGTGGCGGTGTTCTCTTGCCGCGCTGAGCCGATGCCGGGAGTATCGATGAAGTGCAGGCCGCGCCGCAGAAACGGCAGCGGCAACTCAATGCGTGCTTCGATCAGCCCTTTCTCATTACCGGGATTGCCACGCTCGGTGATATATTCAGCCAGTTCCGTCATTGGAACCTCTTGCTCCAATGTCCATCCCTTGCGACGCAGCACCACCCGTTCTTTCGACCCATAGCAAAGTGTGGTGATCGCCGACGTTAAGGGCAGCAGTCCTGTCGGCAATAAATCGCTCCCCAACACCGCGTTCATCAAGGTACTCTTGCCACGCTTGAACTGGCCGACAACCGCCAGGTTGAAACGGTCTTCCGCAAGCTGAACCACCAGTTCCTGGCAACGCTCGACCTCTTCTTGCGCGCCATGTTCCTGGAAAAATTGCTTGGTGGCACGAACTGCTGCAGCCACTTCCTGCTTGACAAGCGTGTAGTGCCGTAGGGAGTCTTCCTCATCTGTACTAGTGCCTGGCAATACTCGCTCCACAGTATCACCCTCCTCCATAAACAAGAATCATTGCCTGCGTTTCTCGCGATAGGTTCTGAGAGGAGGAGCAACAAAAAAGCTCCTACCACCGCCTTCCTGCGCGAGGTAGAAGCCATTAGCCGCATACATATCTGGCTTGCGGCAATTTGGGCGAGCTTCATCGCCATGCGGGTTAAACCGCTCCTGGACTATTATTGTAGCACCTGTGAGCAATTTGCGTCAACGCCCAGTTTTCCCTTGACGTTCATAACGAGCGTTTCGTATACTATAACAAAAGACCATGATCCTGCGATGAGGCTCGCACAATGCCGCAAGGCTAATAGCTTCTACGCGCTGCTCAGCATCCTGTATTGCTGGTGCCAGCGGTAGAAGTTTTTTTATGTCCGCGAATCGCGGGTCAACCATCAGGGCCGTATCTTGCTAGCAGCAGAACGCAAATGCTCGTATAGCGGCCCAGGAGTTTCTACCATGACTTTCTCTAGCATTCTGTTTCAAAGAACTGAGGACGGCAGAAAAGCGGAAGCAGTTAAAAGGCCCGACTTTTTTGTTGATTTGAATCTCGATCAAATTATCGGTGTCATCATAGCTGGTAAAGAGGAATACAAGTTACAGCCCTTTTTCTCTACTCCCCTGCACGATATTGGCGCCATCACCTATCGTCATGAGATCATGCGCGATCTCGAAAATACGACGCTGTTTGGGCATATACAAGCATTTGCCCAAAAAATGCGTGCCATGCGCGAACACCTGACACGAGTAGAGAAGCTGCACTACCACTATCAGAAGGAACGCTGGTTTCTGGAAGCAGTCCAGATGTACTGTGATGCCGTAGCCGGCCTCGCCCACGATCTGTCCCTGGTCGAGCTACAATCGAGCGGTTTTCTGGCTTTTCGAGACTATGTGACGAACTATGCCAGTTCTGGCCCTTTTACGTCACTTCAGGCAGAAACAAGGAAGCTTCTGGCAGATCTATCGGCAGTAAAATACTGCCTGCTTATCAGGGGCAATAGTGTCAAAGTTCGCAAATACGATGCTGAGAGCGATTATAGCCTGGATGTCGAGGAAACCTTCGCCAAGTTCAAGCAGGGAGCGGTCAAAGATTATCGTGTTGCGTTTAAGCACTGGCAGGAGATGGATCATGTGGAAGCGCAAATCCTTGATCTGGTAGCCAGATTGTATCCCGATATCTTTGGCCACCTCGATGATTACTGCATCAGCAACAGGAAGTACCTGGATGAAACAATCGGTCGCTTTGACCGGGAAGTGCAATTTTATATCGCTTACCTGGAATATATCGCGCGTTTCAAACACAGTGGGTTGAACTTCTGCTACCCGCGTATTTCGGCTACATCGAAGGATGTCCGTGCCTCTGAAAGCTTTGATGTCGCCCTGGCCTATAAACTCATGAAAGAACGCTCGCCGGTGGTCTGCAATGATTTTGCGTTACAAGGAAAGGAGCGTATCATCGTTGTCACCGGCCCCAACCAGGGTGGCAAGACCACCTTTGCCCGCACCTTCGGGCAACTGCATTACCTGGCGAGCCTGGGCTGTCCCGTTCCAGGCCGGGAAGCGCAGCTTTTTCTCTTTGACCGACTCTTTACGCATTTTGAAAAGGAAGAAACCATCAAAGACCTGCGTGGTAAGCTAGAGGATGACCTGGTAAGGATTCATCGCATTTTAGATCAGGCAACCTCCAATAGCATTGTCATTTTGAATGAAATGTTCAACTCCACTACGCTGGATGACGCCTTGTTTTTGAGCAAAAAAATCATGGAAGAGGTACTTCGCCTCGATCTGCTATGTGTATGGGTCACGTTTATTGACGAACTGGCGTCGTTCAGTGAGAAAGTTGTCAGTATGGTCAGTACGGTGGTTCCCGACAATCCTGCGCAGCGCACGTTTAAAATCGTCAGAAAACCCGCCGACGGACTGGCCTATGCGCTGGCTATTGCCGAAAAATACCGGCTGACCTATACCAGTGTCAAGGAGCGCATACACGCATGAAAGCCTTCCTGCTCTATAGAGATCGCGATTTTGACATCCAGCGGCCATTGCCACCGAACGCACCGGCGCTCGTACAAGACCTGGAATTAAGCACCCTGTTCAAGGCCATGGCCCTTGGAGATACGTTTTTATTCGACGTGGTACAGAAAGTGATGCTCAACAGTCTCACCGACCTGGACGCGATCCGCTATCGCCAGGATATCCTGCAGGACTGCCTGAAAAACGCACCTATTATCCGGGAAATCTATACGCTTGCCATAGAAGCAATTGAGGGGGAGAGAAAAAATTATCTTGGCCTGCTGACCAATTATCCTTCCTGGGTTCTGAGTCGCTCGATTGAAGTACTCAAGATGTTTGTGGAACTGCTAAGAAAGCTCAGGCAGCTTGCCGGAGAACACGTGGCCCGCTTCGAGTCAGAGGGATTTACCACATTTTTCGCTATGCTGCAACGAGAACTGAGCGAGGATTATCTTGCCAGCGTCCAGGAGCATCTGCGGGCATTGAAATTCCCTCATGGAGCTCTGATCAGCGCCGAACTGGGGCAGGGCAACAAAGGTACCAATTACACCCTGCGCAAGCCGCCAGATCAGAAACAGAACTGGGTCGAGCGAATCTTCGCGGAAAAACCAACTACCTATGGCTTCACGATTGATGACCGTGATGAAAGCGGTTCCAGGGCATTATCAGACTTAAAAGATCGGGGGTTCAACCTGGCGGCCAATGCGCTCGCCCAGTCCGTAGATCACGTACTCAGCTTTTTTCAGATGGTGAAGACTGAATTGGCTTTCTACCTGGGTTGTATGAATCTCTATGCGCAACTTACCCAGATGGGTGAGCCGGTATGCTTCCCGGTGCCCCTGGCTGCCGGCGAACGCAGTCATGTCTTCCAGGGTTTGTACGATGCCTGCCTGGCGCTTACTATGAAACAAACGGTGGTAGGGAATGACCTGGAAGCCGCGGGAAAAGACCTCGTCATCATCACCGGGGCCAACCAGGGCGGCAAATCGACGTTTTTGCGCAGCATTGGCCTGGCGCAAGTGATGATGCAATCTGGCATCTTTGTTCCTGCTGAGTCTTTCAGTGCCAATGTCTGCGCAGCCCTGTTTACACACTACAAACGTAAAGAAGATGCCAGCATGAAAAGCGGCAAGCTGGATGAAGAACTGAGCAGGATGAGCGCGATCATCGACATGATCACGCCCAATGCCATGGTGCTGCTAAATGAATCATTTGCCGCGACCAATGAAAGAGAAGGTTCAGAGATCGCGCGGCAGATCGTAAGCGCGTTAGTGGAGAGGCGCGTAGAGGTATTCTTCGTGACGCACTTATACGAATTTGCGCATGGCTTTTACCAACAACGAAAAGGGAATGTCCTGTTCCTGCGGGCTGATCGACAAGCCGATGGCAGGCGGACGTTTAAATTAATCGAGGGAGAACCACTTCAGACCAGCTTTGGCGAGGATGTGTATCACAAGGTATTCGGAACAGCGAACTTGTCAGATTTCTCTTGACGTTGCCGGTGAGAGTTTCGTATACTATGAGGGAAGAGAAGAACACGATCCTGCGATGAGGCTCGCACAATGCCGCAAGGCTAATGGCTTCTACGCGCTGCTCAGCATAGTAAGTGCCGGCAGCGGTAGAAGTTTTTTTTGTGTCCGCAAGTCACAGGTCGGTTCGCAGAGCCGCATCCTAACCACCGAGTTTGAGCCATTAAAGGGGGATGCGACTCTGATCTCCTCCTACTTCTTACGGACTGATTGATTATAGCATGTAAGGGATGGACAAACCAGGAGGAGATGGGAGGGAGGGAGTATGCGAAAAGAGGAGGCGAAGATCAGCAATAGATGAGCAAGCATGACGAACTACACGAGGAGAAACAGCCGCGCCAGGAGGGGCAAAAGGTCGCTCAGCATATAGAGATCGAGGTGCGCGTCCGCCGGCCACGCTGTGATTGTCCCATCTACGAATGGGATCGCGAGCTTGAATGCATGCGCTTGAGCGGTGTCTATCGCGCGGAGCCAGGATTGCCTGCCGACCTCGCCACGCTCAGGTTGGAGGAGCAGTTGGACGTACCCGTCCTTTTACTGACCACCTATAGTTCTCCTCCTGAAACGATCGTGCGCGCCCGGCTCATTGGTGCGCTCCATTACATACCCGCCGGGGAAGCGCAGGCAACAGGACTACCGCTGGAAAACTCGGTCTGTATCGCCGCCACCTTGGTAGATACATCCCTATCCGGTTACTGCTCGCTAGAAATGCTACCCGCCTCACAACTTGCTTCCCTGAAGGCATATGTGCAAACAACAGGAGGCGAGGAGTTGCCGCAGGATGCTGTAACGATTGATATGCACAATGCGGAAGCCGCGGCCAGTTTGCTCCGCGAGACACGCCTGGCGCTGAAGAGAGAGCGACGTATGCAGCCGAAAGGCAAGCGCTGGTTCAAACGCGAGGAGGAAGAGCGACCGGTCGCATGGCGCGCTATCGAAGGATTATCAGAGGCGCTGCGCCTGCAAGTGCAGAAAGATGCCCTGCTGCAAGATTCCGGAACTGGCCCGCATGCCCAGGCCGAACACCTGATTCGTTTTGTACACCAGCGCTTTCAGCAGGCGCTGTCCGACCTCTTGCTTGACGATGAGCGCCTGCTGGCATTTGTGGAACGTCCCCTGTTGCGCCATCGTACCGGCTGGTTGGGGATACAGACCTGGCGCTCCAATGAAGGCATCTTGCTTGTCACGGACCGGCAGGTACTCTGGCTGCGCGACTTTCTCTCGCCGGGTAACAACTTCTTGTCTGGAGGGTACATTGCGCATACAGCTCCTTTAGAGCGGTTAGAGCGTATTATCGTCCTGCCCGCCGGCGATGCTCCCCCTGAACTTGCGCCACGCATGGAAACAAAGGATTCGCCCTATATGCGCCTGGTGATGGAGGTAGCCTGCTCTTGCGGCAGCGAACTCTTTGTCGTTGAGTTTCCGCAGCAACCCGAGCTAGAAAAAGCCCTGGCCAGCATCACGAGCATCTTGCGCGCCTTTCTGCCACGACCAGACGGATATGAGGACCGGCGTGTGCGCAGCCTGCCGCAGGTCGAACCATGGTTGCCCCTGGGCTCTGAAGCTGAGCAACTGGAAGGATTGGGTGGAATAGTTCCAGCATCTATTACGCAGCCCCTCGAACAGCGGTTGGCCCGCCTGCTAGATACAGCGGGAGAGGAACTTTTAGCCTCGGCCCTGGTTCCCGCGCTTGAAGACTATACCAGCCCACCACGCCTGGTTGCGCTGACACGCAAGGCTCTGCTTGTCATCGAACAACCACAGGAGAAGCATCGCCCTTTCATCTCTGGACGACCAGGTCAACACGAGCATGTGCGGCGCTACGAAGTGGTCTCTGTCTCCTCTGCGCAGCTTCGCTATTCGTTAGTAGGCTCGAGTCTGAGCATCTTTGTACCCGGCTCGGATGGACACGTGCAGCAACAGGTCGTTCCTTTCCACAGCCCGGCAATTGCCCGCTTTCTGCCGCTCTTTACCAGACTGCGGCTGCTCTTGAGCGAACCATATCAATTGCATTAAGTACATTCTTAATACACGATAGAAATGATGAAAGAAGAGGACATGTTCCATGTTGGGACACGGCAACGAACAACCAGGGAAAGAGGAGCAAGAAAGTCGATCCAGGGCAAGACTCCTCAGTGAAAACCACCGCCGGGTGCTGGCTAATACCCTGCGCCGGGTGGAGTTAGCGGCATGTCGCCTGGAGGAACAGCTCACCAGAGAGACAATGTCGCAGCTTACGCTTACTCGTTTTACGAACCCACCTACGCCGGAGCAGCGTGCAGCACTCCTGCAGCTCGTCAAACACATACGCCGGCAGGTAGTGCAACTTGCCGAGGACTACCATTTAGAGGTGGGGGAGCAGCACATGCTGCGCACCATTATGGGCGAGTTTACGCTCTTATGGTGCGATGTGGAAGACATACGCCCGCGCAAACTGCGGGCCTACGGTGAAGTCCATCCACAATTGCAGGCGGTACTTGATCCCCCACTGAAGCGGCTGATCGAGCTACTGCTTGCTGTTGATGGTGTTGCCAGTGGTACACTGGAGCCAGGACATGTGCAACCGAGCGGCGAGGAAAACAATCTATAGCAGAGAAGCATCGGCAATACATTCTAGAGCGCGCAAAACGAGGAGGTACCGAGCATGAGCTTACTACGGCAGGGCAAGGCACAGGCCCTAACGATCTACCTCGGCGAATCTGACCAATGGCAAGGAACGCCGCTGTATGTCGCCATCATCCAGTATTTACGCGAGCAGGGCTGCGCAGGAGCCACCGTCACGCGAGCCATTGCCGGTTATGGAGCGGGCTCGCGCCTGCATACGACGGAGGGGTTGCGATGGTCATCCGACGCCCCGGTCATCATTCAGGTGGTTGAGCAGCCGGAGCGCTTGCGGCGGCTTTTGCCTCATCTAGAGGAGATGCTACAAGGGGGTGTGATGACACTGCATGAGATCGAAGTACTCAAGTATACACATGCGCGACGCCACGGGTTACCGACGAAGCTGCCGGTGCGTCAGATCATGGAGACCTCCGTCATGACGGTCACTCCCGGGGCACCCGTTGCCCTGGTGATCGATCTGTTGCTGCAAGCGCCGTTCCGGGCGTTGCCCGTCGTCGATGACCGCGGACGTTTAGAAGGCATCATCAGCACAGGCGATCTGATCAATGCCGGCCTTTTACCGGTACGTCGCGGACTGCTACGCACAGCCCTGGAACTGGACAGCCAGACGGCAGAAACTGTTGAGGCCCCACTTGAACAGGCGCGCAGGAGTACTCTCACCGCCGGGGACATCATGAATCGGCAGGTGCGCACTGTGGGGCCTGACATGCCTATCCGCGAGGCGGCGAGAGTCCTGTTGGAGGCCGAATTGCGCCGTGTGCCCGTGGTCGAAACTGATGGTCAGTTGGTAGGCATGTTGACGCGAGCAGATCTACTGCAAGCGATTGTTACCAGTCCGCTCATGAGTCCGCAGGCGAGTAGCGCAACGCAGCCGCTGCAGCGCACGTCTCCCCTGACGGATGTGCCGCCACAGCAGTGTCCTGTCTCGGATTATATGCGTTCAGAGGTCTCCACGGTGGACGAACAGGCGCCAATGGATGAGGTCATCGATGCGCTGATTCTGTCGCCGCTCAAGCGTGTCATCGTCGTGAATGCCGGTCGCCAGGTGCAAGGCATCATCAGCGATGTAGATGTGATCTCGCGCATGCAGGAAGAGGCACGCCCCAACCTCCTCAATGCGCTGGCGGGTTGGGCACGCGGTAAACCCGCGCGACTCCCAACGGGCACATTGCAAACGCACACCGGCACGGCCAAAATTGCGGCCGATGCTATGAATCGCGATGTCGTGGTGGTTGAGGAAACAACCACGGTCCAGCAGACCATCGAGCAAATGATCGTAACGGGCCGCAAGGTGCTGCCGGTGATCGATGCCAAGGGACGGCTCGTTGGGGTGGTAGGACGATCTGACTTACTGCGCGTCTTGCTAGAGGGATGAATAGAGCTATGATCGAGAGAACTGAGAGACAACGCTTGCCCGCCAAAGGGTGCCGCCTGCGTGTTTTTATTGGGGAAGGGCAGCAGTGGCAGGGAAAACCGCTCTACCAGGCCATTGTGGAGGCTGCCTACCGACAGGGCGTAGCCGGAGCAACGGTACTGCGAGGGATCGAGGGCTTCGGCCCGGAGCATCACCTTTCGACGGAGCGTTTGCCGGACATCTCGGACAATCTGCCAATCATGGTAGAAATCGTGGAGAGCGAAGAGCGTATCCAGGGGTTGCTTCCGACCCTCGATCAACTGGTACAGCGAGGCATGATCACGCTCACACCGGTAGAGATTGTCTCTGGATGGAGGGCACAATGACGAGTTCGTCATTGATCCTCGCGCTCCTGGTCGGCCTGGCGGGCGCCTGTGGGGCAGTAGCGCGGTACACGCTCGGACGATCTATCGCGGAACGCTACGGCTCGCAATTTCCATGGGGTACGCTGCTGATCAACGTGACCGGGGCATTCTTGATCGGCCTGGTGTTTGCCTGTGCTGGGCATCATTTCATCAGCACGATGTTCCAGACTGTCCTTGCTACCGGCTTTTTGGGCGGGTACACTACCTTTAGCACGATGACCTGGGAAGGGGTGCAGTTAGCGCGTGGAGGCAGCACCCGCAGCAGCATACGCTATTTCGGCAGCAATCTTGTTCTCGGTTTACTCGCGGCGGCGCTCGGCCTCGCGCTAGGAGGGTGGCTGTAATGCCGGGATCACTTTCGGCCCGCAGGCGCATTCTGGCCGTTTCCGCCGGAGGCTTTTGTGGTACGCTCACCCGCTACCTGGTAAGCATATGCATCACGGGATGGCTTGGGAAGAGCTGGCCTTACGATCTCCTGCTGATCAATATCACCGGCGCCTTGCTGCTAGCGTTTGTGACGACCCTTGCCGATGCGACCTTCCTGGTTGGGCCAACACGACGCCTGTTTATCAACGTCGGTTTTCTCGGAGCCTATACCACCTTCAGCAGCTTTGCCCTGAGCAGCGACATCCTTTTGCAAGGGGGCGAGTGGCTCCCTGCTTTCCTTTTCCTGGTAGTGAGCCTCATCGGGGGAGCACTGGCCATCCTGCTGGGAGATCGAATGGGGTTCTGGTGTGCCAGCAAGGTGAGAGGGGCTATTGCGCGCCCACAAGTAACGCGCAAACTCACACAACCCCTCAACGTGCCGGTTGCTCAACAACACATGAGGACAGATCACCTGGATGTGCAAGATGATCTCCTCTTACCGGATGAAGATCATACACACCAGATCAGGCAAGGGCGTTCTGATAGATAGCAAAAGGACAGGGAAAGAACTACGACGACAGAGGAGATATCTAGGAGCGCTCTTTCTGTTTGGGTCACTTTCCGACCTGGTGGCAGATGAAGGGTTATTGCTGTTACATCTACCGTCTTTCTTCGGCAAATCAAGTTCCAGAGGTTAATTCTGTACATGAGCCTGCCGCATCCTCACTAGAATAAACAATGGGATGGCGACGAGTTCAATAACCAGGCAAAAAGCGATCACTCCCGGTAGTGAAATACCGTAGAGCATGCCGATCAACGCGCTGCCCAGGAACCAGAAGATTCCATAGCCGGCTGTAAAAAGGCCATAGGCCGAGGCACGCCGCTGTACAGGTACCATCGGAGCAACGGCAGCCGGGATGATCGATTCGTGGACGCCCATTCCTAATCCCCATAGCGCCACGCCAACCAGCGCGGCCCAGAAGCCACCGAGAAATACCAGCGGGGCAAATAAGGCCGAGAGCAACGTCAGGGGAACTAGAACGGCGATACCGAAGCGGTCGAAGAGACGCCCGAAAACGAGCGAGCCGATGCCACTCACGCCCATTGCTACCGAATAGAACACCGGTATCAAGACGGATGGCACAGTAGAGACACGGGTAAAGTGGTAGGCGATGAGCGGGAAATCGGCAAATCCTGCCGCGACCAGCACCGCTCCCATCAGATAAAGCCAGAAGACACGCGGAAGCCCGCTCGTCTTGATGTCCGGCGGATTTGCCTCTAATTCCTGAGGCCGCGGGTAGGTCAGGCGTGCGACAAGCAGAATGCTCAAGGTGATCAGTGCGGGTACAAGTAAAACGGCAAAGGCGGTGTGGTAATCGCCACGCAGCGCCAGCACTACGGCAACCACCAGCGGGCCGAATAATGCTCCAAACTGATCGAGCGCTTCATGCACGCCGAACCCCCAGCCATATCCCATCTCCTTGGCAGCATGGGAGAGCATGACATCGCGCGGTGGGTTGCGTGTAGCCTTGCCAACACGTTCGAGAATGATCAACAAGGCCGCGGTCGGCCAGTTTCCTGCCAGCGCCAGCAGTGGCACCGCGGACATCTGGACGATGTACCCGAAAATGGTAATCGGCCAGTACCTGCCGGTCGAATCGCTAAAACGCCCGGAGACCAGGCGCAGGCCATATCCCAGCAACTCGCCCAGGCCGGTAACGATCCCAATGACCGCCGCTCCTGCTCCCAGCAGCGCCAGGTACGGCCCGATAATGCTTCGCGCTCCCTCGTAGGTGAAGTCCGCGAAAAAGCTCATTACGCCGATCAAGAGTACAAATTTGAGTGCCGTCGATTTTACCGTTGCCTGTTTCATCGTTCCTTTCCTTCACTGCTTGCAATAACTGTAGGGACAGCGGCTGGCGCCTGTCCTCGTCCCCATCTAGGACAGGCGCCAGCCGCTGTCCCTACAATATTACCCCATTCGGTTGGCAAAATTCATCAGGGGATTCGAGATTGGGTACGCCGTTTCGGTGCATCCTGCATGGCCTTTCCTGTGAGCCGCCCTATCAGTCGCGGCACCCAGGTCTGTAAATAGACACGCTCCGGCTGATCGATGCGCTTGCCGCCATAGCGTTCCATGACGTAGGCATGCGTCAACTCCTTGAGAATCGCTGTATTCATTGCATCACTGCCGTTCTGAGCAAGATTCGACACGGACTGCATTTCACTTTCAAGATAGGCCAGCAGACGTGCTTCATACTCGGCAGGCGTTTCGGCAGGCTGGCGCGCCAGTCCACCGCGCGATGCGGCCACTGCCTGGAGAACCTCGCGATAGCGGGCGCGGGCCGAGGCTGGGTCAAGCGGCTCGAGGGCATGATGAATAGTTCTATGGTGGCGATTCCACCAGGCGCGCCAGCGCTCGCTCAGCAAGGATGACGCGTCTAAACCCTCGCGTATCTCCTCGACGCCCTGGTCATTCGCCCTGGTGAACCATCGCATCAGGCTGGCTCGGACGACAAAGAAGATCACGATGAGCGCGATGACCAGGAAGACCCAGCGCCCAATCGCGATCACTTCGGGCGAAAGTGTATGCGGACTGATTTTCTGCTGGAAAGGCGACTGAAAGCCCGCCTGCTGCTGTTGCTGCTGCTTGTTTCCATTGTGGGCGAGAAGCCCGAATACGAAAGAGAAAAGGTAATAGAGCGGCGTGAACACGACGATGATGAGCGCATAGAGAATCCAGCTCACTGCCACCCCAAGCGCATTCCATACAGGAGCGAGCGCCGACACGCCCATTTCCAAAACGGAAAAGGAGAAGACCGATTCGACGAGGAAGACAAGCGCCACGAGAATCACACCAAAGAGCGATAGTCCAAGCAACCAGGAACGTGTCGGATCGACCAGCGAATCATCAGAAGAGCGCCGCACGTGACGGATAGCGCCCAGGCGTACCAGCGAAAGTGTGACCAGTCCACTGAGAAAGAACAGTGGTAAGGAAGCGGTCAAATCAGCGCGCAAGGCCTGTAATTGAGGAAATGCGATTACAATCAGCAGTATGCCCAACATGACGCCGAAACTCACCTTGAAAGCGGTGGAAAATTGCTCATATTCGAAACCAGTCTGGGTACGGTGCATATTGCGCCGCCACAGCCACGTCACCAGGATCGTGAGCAAGAGCGAAGCAGGAATACGCTGCCACGTGAGGGTTGCTGGAAGAAAGTAGATGCCCATTGTCAGGCCAAGGACAACGAGCCATCCAATCACATGCAGCCATGCCAACCGCCTGCCCACCTGTGAATGCGAGATACGTGATTCCACGAACATGGCCCACCAGAGCAAGATCAGATTGATAAGCGTGATACCTGTCGTGCCAATGGGTGCAGCTGCGACATTCCTGGCAACCACAAAGGTAAGCAATGCGATCACCAGGGCAATTGGCTGCGCCTCCATGACGCTGATGGTTACAGGAATAGCATAGCGCTCAATCCAGGTAGAGGCTGGTCGAGCTTCGTCCGGCGCTGCCCTGGGTTTCATCGCTTGCGGAAGCAATGAGAGCATGCCACACCTCCCTTCCGCCTGCCCTGTGTACAGGCAAGTCATAGGTCTCTACGTCCACGTTTCTCTCCGGGTCTCCGGCAAGAACCAGGTGAACGGCCGCCCCATGCGACTGCAGATCAATCAAACGCTCAACGGTCGATGGATGCAGCGCCTGAGCAGAGCCAACGAACACCACGGTCGCTCCAAGCAGCAACTGGTTCTGTTCTTCGTCGATCAGCGCGTCCATCGACGAGCCGAAATACGGGATAAGCCGGCCCAACGCCGAGAGCAAGTACACGCTCTGACCGCTGTCGCTCGCCATTGGGACGCGCACGTGGTGCATGAATGTCCTGGTAGAAGTTGCCGACTGTGACTCGTTCTCATCCCCGGCAGGGCTTTCGCCCGCCAGTCCCATCATCAGGCTATTGGCGACCAGTCCAACCGCGTACTTTTCATCGAGCGCCCATAGTGCGATGGAGGCCGCTATCGTGATCGTCAATTCCTGGATATCCGGATCGAGTCCCATCCACGGCTCAACATAGCTATTGATATCTAACAGGATTAGCAGGCGATATTGACTGCTGGGTTCATAGACTTTGCTGCGCAATGCCCCGGCGCGAGCAGTGGCCTTCCAATGAATGCGGCGCGGGTCATCGCCCAGGACATACTCGCGCACGCCCGCAACACGGAGCGGGTCTTCTAATAAGCGACGCGGCGTGGTGTGCTCCCCAAAAGGGTGTCGAGCTGGCAATCCAAAGGCTTCGAGGGGCGCTACCAGGGGATATACGAGTACGGTCTCACGCGCGCTGGCACGCTCCTCGCGTACTAACCAGCCGAAAGGATCACCGGTGCGGAGCGTCGCCGGGCCAAAGGTATACACACCCCTGCCGGTGCAGCGAAGTCGATAGCGGCGTGTCACCCGTTGAAACGACCAGAGCGAAAATGTATGCACAAGTGCCAGCCGGTTGACCTTGTAGGTGGGCATCGCACGCCCTGTCAGCAGCGTCAATTGAACAGGAATTTCATCCTCGACTTCGAGCCAGGGCAAAGGCAGTAACTTCCTGTTCTCGATACTGAGAGAGAGCGCTATTGTCTCACCGAAGAAAGCCCTGTGCTGGCTGACCTGCTGCCGAATGGCGAGGTTGCGCAGGGCAAAACGGTACCAGATCTCGGGTACGATACCAATAATGAGCGTGAAGAGCGCAGCGAGAAAAGCGAGCGGTTGCCGTGTAATCACGCTGAGAAGAAAGAGCGCCACGGCCAGGAAATACCAGGGACGGCGGCTTATCAGCGTCTCGTCTCTAGTATGGTTGAAGGTATCCGTATCCATCACCATTACCTCTTCTGCGGCAAAGCGATTGTTTCGACCGGGACAGGTGTGGCCGCCATGATTTCCTCGATGATCGCTTCACTGGCACTTCCTCGCAGGCGCGCGCGAGTCGTCGTCAGCAGGCGGTGGGCAAGTACAGCCGGGGCCAGGCGTTTCACATCATCCGGCTGCACAAAGTCGCGTCCCTGCATCGCGGCATACGCTTCACAGGCCCGATATAGAGCCAGTGTGCCGCGCGGACTCACGCCTAATGTCACCGCCGGATGAGCGCGTGTGGCTCGCACAATCGCCAGCAGGTAGCGTTCCACTTCAGGCTGCCATTGCACCTGGCGAACCACCTTTTGCAGCATCAGCACTTGCTCAGCAGAGACGACCGGCTGCAAGCGCTCGAACGGCTCATCGTTCTTAAAGCGATGCAGCAGGGCTTCTTCCTCGTCTTCAGATGGATAGCCAACACGAACGCGCAGCAGAAAGCGGTCGAGTTGCGCCTCCGGTAGGGGAAAGGTGCCTTCTAATTCAACTGGATTCTGCGTCGCCAGGACCAGATGCGGCCTCGGCAAGGGCATCGTTTCGCGCTCAACCGTCACCTGCCGTTCAGCCATGGCCTCGAGCAGAGCCGATTGGGTTCGTGGCGTGGCGCGGTTAATCTCGTCTACTAGCAGGACTTGCGCAAAAATCGGTCCTGGCCGGAAGACAAATGCACTGTGCCGTTGATCAAAGAAGCTGACGCCTGTAATATCGGCTGGCAGCAGGTCGGGCGTCCCCTGTATGCGTTGAAACGTGGCCCCAAGAGAACGGGCAAGCGCCCTGGCCATCACCGTTTTTCCCATGCCGGGCACATCTTCGACTAAGACATGTCCATCGGAGAGCAGCGCCACCAGCAGGAGATCAATGACCTCGATCTTGCCAACAATCACGCGCGCAACATTGACACGCACGGCCTCCGCCAGACGCTGTACCTCGCTCAAAGAAAGGTGAGCGGATTCACCTGTCATCGTTATCCATCTCCCTCCTGTCTTCCGATCTCCACAACGGAATAAAAAAAGCTTCTACAACGCGCTCATGTGCGTTATAGAAGCCATCAGCCTTCCGGCATTTTCGGGGCGAGCTTCATCGCCTTGCAACAATGCATACGATCTCTTCTTCTTCTGCTCTAAGCATAGCACAGAATCGCCGGGTAATCCAGTGCTTGAGCAGATACCTCTCCGGCAGCGAGTACTTGCAAATATTGCATTAGCCGATCGCGCTTCGTGTAGCGAGCATGCAGGTCGGGATCCCGCTCCGCTGTATCTATGCGCGCCCGCACATGCTGCAAGCTTTACAGGCGTATAGGCGGCGCAAGCCCCTTGATCAAGAGCGCGAGCTACCCTCTCGGGTAGAGGAAGCCGGGGAACAGATCGAACACGAGGTAAAACGAGCGACCCTGTCTGCTCTCGTCGGGCTGATTTGAGTCTCACCAAAGATACTCAGAAAGTTTACATGCATCCGAACGTGGTTGGACGAGGTCTTAGCACACTCCCGCCGTCAACAACACATGCAGAGAAGTACTATCGAAGAGAAGTACCTGGTCAACATTGAGGCCCTCGCTGCTCAGTTGGACGCTTCCCCAGTGCATTTTCAAGAAAGGTAATTGGGAATGTGGTATACTGAGAGGTATGAGATTACCGATTTTTGTACGCCTTTGAGCGAAAGCGAACGCGAGCAGATCGAAGCGGGCTTGCGTTCGTCGCAAGCTTTTGCGCTTCGTCGCAGCCAGATTCTCTTGGCCTCCGCTCGTGGCGAACCCGTTAAGAGCATCGCGGCGGCTCTCAGTTGCGACGAACAAACGGTTCGCAATGCCATCCATGCCTTCAACCAACACGGACTCAAAGCCCTGCAAGCTGGATCGAGCCGTCCCCACCACCTCCCGACCGTTCTACGAGCAGATGTGACGGCCGAGATGTTCAAAACGGTGTTACATCGACCTCCACGCGATTTCGGCTTCGAGACCAGCTTGTGGACGCTCGACTTGCTCGTCAAGCAGTCGGTTCGTCTGGGCTGGATGGCTCGCCCCGTCAGCATCGAGACCATGCGCCAAACACTGAGCCGCTTAGGGATCAACTGGAAGAGAGCCAAGCACTGGATCACCGGTGTGCGCCGTGTCGGCGCGTATGAGATTTTCCGTGAAACACGGAAGAGGGAGAGAGTGAAGGCCTCTAGGGCAAGAGCTTACCCGGAGCCGAAAGGCAAAGGTGGACAGTAGCATGCTCGACAAGCGGAAGGCGGAAGAAGGCATGTATTTCGCAGATCTGCAAGCCCTGTGTGCATGGTGAGACTGGTCAATTGTCAAACCTCAGTTCCTGCATGATGTCTATCCACATCCGTCAAACCATGTCTAAGATGACGACATCGAAAAACCGCAACCGGGCTGATGTTGCGGCAAACAGGATGCCCCACAACCTGGCAACCTCACACTCTCTTCGATGTATGGCGGGTAATGAACCCGATAAGGAACAAACGGGCACCTAAACACACTACACACGTTTCATATGCGCAAAAGCGGGATCGCCTAAACGTTGCGAGACGCATGGCGACGGAACCCCCATAGTACGCAAAAAGGTATCACGCTCACGGACGTAATGATGATGCTGGAAAGCTGATTACAGTGAAAGCTGTACGATCAGTTTGGAGGGGGGCATTCGGATAAAGTACCGTTTCGGACGGCAACTCGCCGGGTGCCTACCCTACCCCGACCCCTTGTACCAGCAAAAAAAAGGGCTCGCGACCGCTTGCTGAGTTGGGCCTCGCAGGAGAAGCAGGCCGCCATCTGGGCCATTGGGTTTCTGGACGAGGTGTGGTGGAGTCGCTTTGCTTTGCCTCGTACTTATGCCTGACAGACGACTGATGACCCCGTTCGTTTGGTGGAACAGACCTGGCAGAAAGCCGACCCGGATGCCAAAGCCCTGGCTTGCTATGGTGTGCTGTGGCAACGTGGATCCGCTGAGACCCCCATTCGGGACCAAATATCCTTGCGCTTTGTCGATGGGCGTCCAGTCAGTGACATCACCACGCAATTTCTGGACTGGTGCTGCGCTCAACTGGAAGCGCAAGGAAAACGCGCTTGGCTGCTGATCTGGGATAATGCCTCCTGGCATTATAGTAAAACCGTGCGTACCTGGATCCGTGAACACAACCAGCAGGTGAAAACCTCGGGCAAGGGAGTGCGCATTCTGCCGTTGTTTCTGCCCAAACAGAGTCCCTGGCTCAATCCTATAGAACCCAAGTGGGTGCATGGCAAGCGCGCCGTCGTTGAACCCAACGGCTTGCTCTCGGCCAAGCAATTAGCCCAGCGCATTTGTGCCTACTATCACTGTTCCTATGAAGCTCATTTATCTCTCCAAGAAAAGGTCTCTTGAAAATGCACTAGAGACCTGCCCGTTCCACAAAAGTCAGCTAAAGTAAGGGTATGCCAGCAGAAGAAGAACTGACCCAACTGCGACAACAGAAGAGGTGGTTGCAAGAGCAAGTTGACGCGCAAGGCAAAACCATTCTCTTGCAGCAAGAACAGATCAGCGCCCTCATGAAACAGATGCAGGAGTTGCAAGCACGTCTGGCGAAAGACAGCCACAATAGCCACTTACCCCTTTCCTCGGATCGCTTTGCGCGCCAGCCCAGCCTGCGTAAGAAGAGCGGGAAGAAGCCAGGCGGGCAAGAGGGCCATCCCGGCGCGATGCTGACGTTCTCGCAGACGCCTGATGAGGTGATCGTGCATGCGGTGGAACGCTGTGACTACTGCCAGCACGACCTGAAGCACCTTGCTCCGGTCGCCGTGGAGCGGCGCCAAGTGATCGATCTGCCTCCGCTGCATGCTGGTGCGAGAACATCAGGCTGAGTCCAAGTGCTGTCCGCACTGTCAGCAGCGCACGTCGGCTCCCTTTCCCGCCGATGTACGTGCGCCAGTGCAGTATGGGGCGAGCATTGGAGCGCGAGCGGTCTATTTGTCGCAGCAGCAATTGCTGCCGTTTGCTCGCGTCTGTGAAGTGATGGAAGACCTGCTGGGCGTCGCGCTGAATGAGGGAAGCCTGCACGAAGTGATCGCGCGCTGCCAGCAGAACCTGGGGGAAGTGGAGCAGCAGATCAAGCAAGCCCCCAAGCAAGCCGAAGTCCTCCATCAAGATGAGACGGGGGTGTACGTCTGCGGCAAACGCCACTGGATGCATGTAACCGCGACCGCCAGGCTTACCCATTATCAGGTGCATGCCAATCGCGGGCATGAGGCCTTGGAAGCCATCGGGATTTTGCCTGGCTTCACTGGCATCAGCGTCCACAATGGCTTTGGCTCGTACTTTCTGTATGCGTGTGAGCATGCCATCTGCAATGTCCATCTCCCGTGGGAACTGACCTACCTTTCCGAAGAGCAAGGCTGGTGGTGGGCAGCTCGGCTCAAAGCCTTGCTCCTGGACAGCAAAGAAGCCACCGAGCAGGCACGCGCGCAAGGAAAGCGCTGGCTTGATCCGCTGGAAGTGGCCGATTGGGAAACACGCTTCCTGGAACTGCTCACCCAAGAGGATCGCGCCCATCCCCGTGCTCAGGCACCGCCTGGCCAGCGCGGACGAGTCAAACAAAGCGCCGCACGCAATTTGCTGGATCGCTTGGCCAAACACCAGTCTGCTATCCTGGCGTTTCTGGAAGACCTGCGTGTCCCTTTGATAACAATCAGGCGGAAAGAGATCTGCGCATGGTGAAAGTTCAGCAAAAGGTCTCTGGCTGCTTCCGAGCCTTCGCAGGCGCACAAGCCATTGCTCGCATTCGGGGCTACTTGTCCACCTTGCGTAAGCAGGGCATGCCTTTGCTTGCCGCCCTGGAGGCTACCTTGCCTGGCCATCCTGTCCTTCCCTCATTTCAGACAACCTGAGTAGCTACCAGTAGACAGCGAGGACACGAAGCCGAAGTCGAGGGGGCATATAGATATGCTATAGATGCCGGAGATGTTGCAGCCTACAATAATCTTGGACTCCTGCTTGCCAGACAGCCCGGTCGTAAAATTGAGGTAGAGCAAATATATAAATTAGCGATTAAAGCAGGTGTTAACAGTGCTTATATCAATCTGGGGAATTTACTCGCTAAGGAGAATGGGCGTGAAGCCGAAGCTGAACAGGTCTATAAAGATACTACCGCCGAAGGATTTGAGGCAGTTGGTTACTACAACCTCGGTCTGCTTCTGGAAAGACAGCTGGAACGCGGTGTCGAGGCTAAACAACTTTTTCGCATTGCGATTGAGTCTGGATACAAGACAACCTACTTTAGACGTGATACTATCTCTGGTGAAAGGCAGGAGTATGAAGATGAACCTGTGCATGCTTTTCAGGTAATAATAAATGCCGAAGAACAGAGAGATTACTATTATAGTCTCGATGCCCAAATCAGCAGAACTCGCATAGACATACTCGCTTCTACAAACAGGCATCTACTGGCTGCCTACCGTAAGTTCATAAGTGACCTCGGTGGAGAGCATTATTAGAATATTGATATATCACGGTCATACTACTATCTTTTAAGAATTCTCGAGGAAGAGCATTTCTGCAAATTCATAAAGCTCTTCATGAAAGGAGTTCTTCTGATTTTCTGAAAGCCACGAAGTTTTTAAACCTACTAGTCAAATTTACTTCTACTATGGTATATTTATTGTCAAGCATTCAAACACAGAACTAGTATCTGAAGTCTGGTGATTCAGGATACCCAATAAGCAGCCGTAAGAAGCACATATGCAGTCAGTGATAGCTGGTAGTGAAGGATTTTCGAGTATCAATGAGCAATTCTACGCCATTTCATGTAATCTTTCGCCCTCAGGCGCGTCTACTCTCGTTGCTCGGCGATCAAATGATCAGCGACCAGGCTGTAGGGCTAATCGAGCTGGTAAAGAACGCCTACGATGCGACTCGGATCGAAATAGAACTGCTGGGACTTGCCAGCCCTGAAACGACACGGGTGGTGATCCGTGACAACGGCTTCGGCATGACGCGCGAAGACGTCATGCAAAAGTGGTTGAGCCCCGCAATTAACCATAAGGAGCGGCAAAAGAAAGCCAGACAGCGCACGCCACTCGGTCGGCTCCCTATTGGAGAGAAGGGTGTCGGCCGTTTCGCGGCTCAGAAACTCGGTCATAAATTTCAGATGGTCAGTCGAGCAGCGCACTCATCTGAAGTAGTTGTGCAGATCCTGACTTCCCTGCCTACCAGAATATCAGTAACAGTAACATCCTGGACCGCGCTCATTATGTTTTCGCCGGACTGGTTTCGGAGGAAGGGGTGCTCGATTACGAATATTCCTGTCATCATCCAGCCGTTGCTGAACGAGAAGCTGTTGTAGACAACCATGATCTCATGCCGGCAGCAAAGGACGAGATGTCTTCTCCGGGTCACAATAGCGCCGGACCATTTTACCTGAACTTCTATGTGTGGGATCGCACGCAGGAGTTTCTCAATCAGAGCGGAGTATCGCGCGCAGACCTGGATGCACTGGCCGGGGTGTCCATATTTCGGGACGGATTGCGTGTCCTGCCTTATGGAGAGCCGGGGAATGACTGGCTGGACCTGGACAGAGAGCGTATCAATGCTCCATCAGAACGCATCGGCAATCAGCAAATCATCGGTTTCGTCGAAGTGTTTCAGGAGAACGCGCCGGGCTTACGGGATAAAACCAACCGCGAAGGGCTGATCGACAATGCCGCATTTCGTGACCTGCGAGCTCTGGTGAGAGCGGCCATCAACGTCTTTATCTCACAGTGGCTTCAGGGATCGACAGAAAGTGGGGAAACGGTCAAAGACCACCGAGCGAGAGCCTGCTGGAGATGCGCTACGCAAGGCTCGAGTGCTTGCCGAAAAGGTACAGGAAACAGCGCGAGATGATATCGTTGTCAGGATAGAAAAGCCAGCATTGCTGGTACCCGTCCAACCAGCGGGTCTCCAGATGGCATCCGCACCTCTAAAAACTGAACAAACTGAACAATCGTCACCAATATCACAAGCCAATGAGCCGCTTGCCAAGCGGGTCTTCCACTCCCTTGATGAGTTGGAACAGGTCCAAGCCGAGCGCTGTCGCTAGCGGCAAGCCCATCCTGAGTGCATTCGGGGGCGCACCTCCTTTCATTGGTGGCCTGCTTCTTTAGACACGACTTAAACGGATTTGATATAAGAGGCTGTGTGTAAAGGCTTTTCAAGCGGCGCGAGAATGTGCAATCGGCTTGCTGGCGGTATCAGGCGCTCGGGCAAGCCGTCTGAGCATGAGCCGGATCATAGCGAGATAAATCCAGACTTCTTCGCTGCTGGGAAGCACTTCGTAGTCCTTGGCCAGCCGACGCCAGGTGGAGAGCCAAGCGAAGGTGCGCTCAACGATCCAGCGCCATTTGAGGACATGAAAGCCACTGGGGCGGATCTTCTCCCAATCGATCACGGCATCTTTGGGTACCCAGACCGCTCGCAAGCCGCTCCAGGGATGTTGCACAATCTCCACTTTCCAGTCAGAAGCCTCCTTCACCCACTGCACAAAGCCCCCTTTGGCGTATCCGCTATCCGCCCAGATCAGCTCAAGTCGCCCAAAACGACCCTTGAGCGGTTCCAGCAGAAGCTTGCCCCCTTTGTGATCCTGGATGTTGGCCTCATGAACGAGAACTTGCATGATCCACCCATTGGTATCGACGAGCAGATGCCGCTTGCGCCCCTTGACTTTCTTACCACCGTCATAGCCACGCACTCCTCCTTTTTGACTCGTCTTCACCGATTGACTATCGATGATGGCGGCACTGGGAGTTGGCTCACGGCCTTGTTTCACACGCACCTGTTCGCGCAGAGTCGTATGGATGCGTTCCCAGGTACCATCGTTGCGCCATTGGCGGAAGTAGCTCCAGACGGTCGACCAGAGCGGAAACTCATGAGGCACGGCTCGCCATTGCGCACCCGTGCGATTCAGGTACAAGATGGCATTGATGACTTCGCGTATATCGGTCGTACGTGGATGTCCACCTGGCTTGGCAGGAGGAATGAGTGGTTCCAAGATCCCCCATTCCTCATCACTCAGATCACTGGGATAGCTTCTTCGCTTCATCTTCCCACCTCTCTTGCCCTTTTCCTCTTTAATGCCTCTTTTTCTCATTTCTCCCTCTATTCTATCATATTTCCTACTTGCTTATCGTGCCCCTTCCCAAGCCATTTTATGGCCTCCCCTGCTCTCTTTTGGCTTGTCAGGCCTTTGCACACAGCCTCTTAGTTATACTGCGCATTCTGGAAACCCTGGAGCCATCCGTTCACCCCCAGACTGCCGGAGAACAGTGTAAAACCTGATAAGAACGCTTTGCAAGCGAACGAGATATATTAGAATAATCGGCAACGCAGCCACGATTCTCAAGAAGAGTCGATCCTTTATGCCCCATAGTACACGAAAGCAGCCCAATGCCTGGCCGTTTCCAGATAGTCCTCCATGGCTCTCTCCCTGATCTTTTCTCCACCATCACCACCTACATTACCGCTGTCCTCAATTTGCACTACAGCGTCATCTTGCAAACCGTTCCGTTGATTCGACTCATTCAGAGAAAGTTCCGAAGCTTGCAACACCTCACTCACCTCTGGACCCGAAGCAGCATGCCGTGCGCCCACAGCACGGCAATCTTCGCACCAGCCCGGCAGCTGGCGGAGCCAGCGTTGTGCTAACCATAACGCTTCCGCCGGGTCCAAGCGGTCAAACAGGTGCAGTTCGTAAAATTTTTGCATCAACGCGAGCGTCATTCTATCGCTCACCGGCCACAGGCTGGCTACGACCCCTTTTGCCCCTGCTTGCAGCCAACCGGCAGGCAATCCAACGATCTCATCAAGCAGCTCTAATCCTGGCAAGGCCGTTTGACAGGCTGAGAGAACCACAAGCAGTAATTGTTCCAGATACAGAGGGTCGGAATCGAACAGGTGGCGGATCATTAAACGTGCGCCATAGGCAAGTAGCAGGCCAGAAGATTGTGGATCAGCGAGGTCCACGAGTCCGTGGCAGGCAAAATGAATGTGCGTCAGCGTCCTCCTTTGCTTTTTTAGCACATCAAGTACATTGAGAAAAGTAGCGAGTTCATCAGAAAAGGCATGCACATGACTTCCTTCTTTACTAGAGAGAAGGCCGGTGAGAACAACTCCTTCTTCTCTCGCCTGCAACAGCGGACGAACTTCGGGTTCCTGCGGCTGTGGATTGGCTACTACCAACGCAGTAAGTACCTCGTTACCAGTGGAGGGCTTTTTACGCTCGCGGCACACCGCCCAGATATGCGCGCTCGGCGCATAATTCACCTGGACAATATCGGTAAATAAAGCCATCTCCTCATCATCGGGTCCTGTAGACACAAGTGCTATGTGGAGGGGAAGCAGGCCGAACGGCCCGCAAGGAACGACGATCAATCGGCGTATTGCTGAGGCACGACAGAACAGAGCCAGATGCGCCATCACTCCCCCGGCTATTCCCAGTGTTTGCATTACTTCACGTAGTGCCTCGCGCATTTCTGCATGATAGCGGGCACCCGGTTGAATCGTGAGCAGGCCGCCAACACCCGTTTCGGCTTTCCCATCGTTCTCCTTGAGGGAATGTATCAGTAAGCCTCCTAGACGCACATTCGTTAACTTCTCGTCCCACCAGGCCTTGACCTCGGCAATTGCACTGTCCTCACTCGAACCCTGTAGCACAACCGCTATAGCTCCCAACGCCGTACTGGCAACATAGGCCAGACATTCATCAGCCTGGAGTACTCGCTTGACTGCCCCGGCGATTGCTTCTTGCCGCAAAAAGTCCGGTAGAATCTGGCGAATACGCGCCACGATTGTATTGTAGGAGGCGCGAGCGGCTCGGGCCTCTTCGTAGCCAACAAGCGAAGCCAGTAATGCTTCTTTCGCTACCTGCTCATTGACATGGGCATTCTCTTCTCTATCCGCCCCTTCGCCAGGCACCTCCGCGTCTTCAAACCTGCTCGGTGTAAGAGAGGTGCTACTCTCCTGCAATGTGGAAGTGAGCAAGCGGCTACTTGCGCTACGAAAAGCTTCCAGCAGTTCGGGGGCAAGTCGTTCGGCAACGGCAATTTGTGCTTCCTGGCGTGCTATAGCTTCGCCTGTTACTCGCGCCCGGCCTCGCTCAAGAACCTCTGCCGCCTGTATGGCCGCTTCCTCTCCTCGCGACCGGATAAGTGCATACGCGAGGTAGGCATTGAGGCTACGACTCATTCCCAATTCGGCCTGACGCCCATGCAACGTTACCTCCGTTGTGAAAAGCTCATCCAGTGCTTCGAGTGCAGAGGCGAAAAAAGGAATAGCCTGTTCCCACAACTGCTCGCGAAAGAGGATTGATCCCGCCAGCTGGGCGATCATACGATGGTTTCCTGGCAACACCTCTTTTGTATAGACGTGCAGCGCATTCGAATAAGCATCAATACATTGCTGCACTACTTTCTGACGCTCTGAGCCATGCAACCCATCAATCAGTGTGTGGAAAGCATCTCCCCGATTCGCTTCTACCAAAGCCCAATCAAGTGGAGTTTGTTCGCGAGTGAATACCGTTAGCGAGGCATCACAACAGGTAATCGCAGATTGCAACGCCTCATCACGTGCTGCACCTTCGAGTAATTGTGCCAGAGCGATCAAAGCCTTACTCTTGTTGTTTTGTGTGAGGGCCCAGCGGTTCGGCATGCTCTGAGAAGAGAAGAGCGAGAGAACAGCATCATAACAGCTGAGCGCCTGCTGAAGTTTCTCCTTCTGCTCATCTCCGTGCAAGAGACGGGCCAGCGCCAGAAGAGCATTTCCCTTATTATTTTGTGTCGCGGCCCAGCTGACCGGAGCGTCCAGTTGAGACCGCTCGAGGAGGGCAGCATCGTAGCAGGCAATGGCGGCCTGCAATACCTTTGCTCGCTCGGCATATGCTACCACAGCCGCGAGTTCAACAAGGGCTATCCCCTTATTATGCTGCATTCTTGACCATGCCTGGGGCCTACTTTCGCGGGTATATACGTGAGCAGTGGCATCGAGGCAGACAAAGGCCTCGCGTAGTTTTTCGGCTCGTTCCGTACCGGTCAGGAGTAAAGCCAGATTCTGCAAGGCATTACCTTTGGCACTCTGCGTGGATGCCCACTCCGACGGATTGCTTTCGTAGTGGCGCTCAAGTAAAGCCTGATCATAGCAGGTGATTGCTGCTAGCAGTGTTTCTTCACGCTGCTTTCCACCGAGTATTCTTGCCAGATCACGCAATGCAATTCCTTTGTTATGCTGTAAGGTAGCCCAGTAAGGAGGATTGATTTCGCGAGTACAGAGGGCCAGCGCATCGTCATAGCAAGCAACGGCAGCCTGAAGCGTTTTTGCTCGCTCCTGAGTTTCCAATGTGTCTGAGAGATCATGCAGAATCACCCCTTTATTGCTGAGCGTTATGGCCCGGCTATCTGTCCGGCTTTTTACGGTCAGCGCGTTCTCGTAACAAGCGAGGGCTCCGCGCAGCAGCCTGGCACGCTCTACGCCTGCTGCTAATTTTGCCAGCCCATAGAAGGCTGCTCCTTTGCCTTCCTGTGCCATGGCCCAATTTTCAGGAGTTTCCTCGTAGTGATACACGCCCAGTGCTGCGTCATAACTGGCGATAGCTTCCTCTAGTGTCGCAGGTTGCTCACTCGCTCGCAAGAACTCTGCGAGATCAAACAACAAGACGCCGCGATTGTGCTGTGCCGCGGCCCAATCAAGCGCGGACTTTGTGCGATCTCGTCCGCGTATTGCGGTCTCGCAGCAGGCAAGAGCCTCGCGTAACAGTTCGACTTGCTCTGATCCAGAGAACATCGTCGCCAGGTCGCGCAATGCGATCGCCTTGTTATACTGAGACATGGCCCAGTTTGCTGAATCGACCAGCTGATACTCTTCCGAGATGAGGGAGTCATAACAGGCGATGGCGGCTCTCAGGCCTTCTTTTTTTGCTTCTCCGGTACGTAACCCGGCCAGATACCATAATGCGACCCCTTTACTCAGTTGCGTCTTGCCCCAGTATGCAAGATCCTCTTCACGAGCATAGACTGAGAGGGCAGCATCGAAGCAGGCAAGAGCGCGACTCAGTTGTGCCTCCTGATCGCCCCACCGCTTTTGCATCAGTGCATTTCCCAGAGCAAGTTGAAGCTGCGCCCATATATCAGGATCATCTTCTTGCGAGGTCCGGCTCAGAGCGTATTCGAGAAGTATATGCCGTTCTGGAGTCCCTTGCGACAGGTCTAATGATTCGGCAGGGATACGTATTTCCCATGTTCGCCGTGAGGGTATCTTTTTGTTATTGTCGTGCGGCTGCTCATCAGGTCTGTTTTTCAATGCTGGCTCCCCAACGTCGCAAAACTGCTGGCGTCATATCTATTACTGTCTCCAGTATAAAGCATTCCTCAGCTTGAGTATACCTTTCAATTTTTTTGGGCCTGCCCGTTCAAGTGAGCTGCGTCTATCTATTGTCTATCATTTTTTGCTCTGCTATACTCTTGTTCTATAGAGTATAGTGTACCAAACGCATACATGGGAGCATGACACATGGAGGACAAACAGTATTCTATGGTCTCGTTTGCGTTCAAGAATGAGAATGGCTGGATTCCCCCTCACATTGAGGAGCCGTTTGAGGAGGAAGATGAGAACACGCGGGGTTTTATTCCCACGGTAGAGGAGCATTGCCCAAGATGCAAGAGTTCTTGCCTCGAACCATATACCACAAAGGATGGGCTGAACATCCTTCATTGCAAAGGATGCGATTCATTACTCTGCCCAAGGTGTACCAGTCTTTTGTCTGACTCTCATGCTGATGATGGACGTAAGGTGCTTCGTTGTCCAAAATGTGGAATACTCTCGTAGGGTACATCACAACGCTTCTACAAAAGAAAAAATGGTATCTGGCATACCTCGGACTTTTCTTGCTCGTCTGCCTCGGGCTGCTGCTCTGGTATCGATGGAAACAAAAAGAAGAGGGGCAGGCTTCTGTATGGAGGAGGCGAAGGATGGATAGCAACATGCCTGTGCAGGGACGCAGCATAGCACTCTATGGATTATGGAATCGATCCCCTCTTCTCCCGGAGCATTTGCTGCGGTCTGCTGATGTATGGGAGAGACATCGCTCCCTGGGCCTCTGGTATGCGACCCACCTTGTCTGGCTGCCAGATCGACAGGGAAACAGTCAGCACTGGCTAACGGCAACAGAAATCCTTGATGCATTCAACATCTTGCTTAAGCGCCTCAACGAGCTTGAAGCAGCCAACAGGCAGGACCCTCCAACCGGAACAACGCCCCCTTGCCTGGTCTATCGTATTTTCGTGCTAGAGGAAGTGAAAGCGCAGAAGCTCCATCTATACCGGTTTCATCCATTCTGGCAAGGAAAGCAGATGAAACAGGCGGAATTCGATGTGCAGGAGGCTTTTGTGGAGGAGTTACAGCGTCAATTTGGTCTTGTAGGAGAAGACCCGCAAACGGGCTGGGCCGCCAATCGCTTCACTCACTTTGATCGCTACAATCGACGCAAGGGCTGGCTCGTCGTTCACCCCCAATGCGCCCTGGTCGCGGGAGTGGGTGCTACAGAGGCGCGCACGCTTGCCAGCCTGATTCATAGGCGGGACATCGACTGCGTAGGCAAGCAAAAAGGCATTCTTGCTGATCGCTATGAGGATGCCCTGGGACGTATTGCCACGTGGAATAGCACCCAAGACATCGCTGAGACCGTGAGCCAGCTTGAAGACCTCGTTGAAAGCGGAAAACGAACGGTTGATGGACAATTTTTCATCAGCATTGCACTGGCGACGATTGGTGTGCTTCTGGCTCTCTTTGCCTATCCTCACCTCAATCCCTGGCAGGTAGCAGGATTGATCCTGCTGGCCGGAGCAACGGGAGCCTTCTGGCTGCATACACGGTACAAAACCCGGTTCTGGATATGGTCTGGTCTATTGCTGATTCTTGCTGCTCTGGTCGCTGTTTTTGCATCTGCTTCGGTGCTCTCATGGTATCAATCCTTCTTGCAGTTTATACAGGCTCATTTCTAGCGATGATAGGTTTCAGATTGGAGATGCATGAGAATGGATGTGCTTGAGCTGTCGATCACCCTTACTTCACCTCCATCAGATGCACCCGCCAACTGCCTTGCCAGTCTGGTTCTCTCCTGCGAAACACTGGAACTCTCATGCGAGGGTATCTTTCTGCCTGACCCACTGACACGGCAGGAACGTAATGACTTACGCTGGTACCTGGAAGAATACTGGTTGTGGCCCTATGAGGGGTTTGCTCAACGAGGCAAGGAGGTCGAGGCACTGCTTACTGATGTAGGAAAGCGGATGTATCGCATCGTTTTTGGTAGCACACAGGCACTGAGTGTTTTGCAAGCCTGCTGCTCCCAGCCCGACCAGCCACTCCAGATCAGCATTGTCAGTGATATTCCCTCGGCCCTGAGCCTTCCCTGGGAACTGCTCCATGATGAAGAATACTTCCTTACGCTGCGCCATCGTCATCCTATCTCAATTGTGCGCCGTTTGCCTCTCAGCAAACAGTCCGAACGCGAGACGACGTTTACCCCACCCTTGCGTATTCTTCTGATCACGGCCCAGCCTGAAGGAACCGGCTTTGTCGATCCACGCAGTATTGCCCGCGAACTTTTAGATGAACTGGGCGGCCAGATCGAAGCGGGAGTAATTGAACTGGAGTTTCTTCGCCCTCCAACATTGTCGGCCCTTCAGACTCGCCTCAAAAAGCGGAGGAGGCCAATTCATATCCTGCATTTTGATGGTCACGGCACCTTCGGGTTGGGTACAGTCAAGCAAGGCATGCTCGCCTTCGAGGATCAAGAGGGACAGCTTGACCCGGTGACTGCTGAGGCGCTGGCAACAGTTTTACGAGACAGTGGTGTGCGACTCGTTGTTCTGACTGCTTGTCAAAGTGCAATGAGTTCTGAAGAAGATCTTTTCAGCAGTATAGCGGCTCAGTTAGTCAGTTGTGGAATTGATGCGGTGGTTGCCATGAGCGCGAATGTGCTGGTCACAAGCGCCACCCGCTACGCGGAAGCCTTTTATCATGCGCTCGCCGCAGGTATCTCCGTTTCAATGGCCCACGAGCAAGCTCGGCAGGCTCTCCACGACGACCCACGCCGTCACTTTCATCACCGACGGCGAGATGAGGAGGGGATGCCGGTAGAGTTGAGGGATTGGTGGATGCCGCATCTCTACCTGCAACATCCTGTTTTACTCCAACCAGACCGCCCGGTGCAAAGGCGTAAAAGGTTGCGAACCTCTTCCTCCTTATCTCGTATGAACGAGGACATGCCTGGCGAACCTCGTTATGGTTTTTCCGGGCGCGCCCGCGAACTCTTGAGGTTGGAACGCTGGCTCTTGCAGGGCAAGGTAGTGCTTCTTTCGGGCTTTGGCGGGATTGGCAAAACATCTCTTGCGCGTGAAACTGCTTCCTGGCTTACCCACACAAAGATGTATGATGCCGCGTGCTTTGTGTCTTTTGAACACGGTGGAGATGCCGCTCTGCTGTTGAGCGCCCTGGGTCACTTCCTGGGCGTGTATGATAGTTCCTACGACCCCAATGAGATCAAAACAGCTTTTGCTCGTCTAGAAACCGCCTTCAAGAAGAAACGTACACTGATTATTGCCGATAACCTGGAGAGTATCCTACCTGAAGGAGAGGCTCCTCTCGAACCAGAACTACGCAGCCAGTTACGGAGCCTCATTCTCGCACTTGCGAAGATGGGAGCTGGAGTGCTGCTGACCAGCCGCGATGGCACCTTTACAAAAGAAGCAGCGCCTGGTTCTCAGGTTGCCCATCTCTCGCTACAAGGGTTACGCCCTCACGACGCTTATATACTTGCCACTCATCTGTTACATAGATTGGGTATAGATCCACTTCGCGCTCCGTACACTGAATTGCGCAATCTCTTATCCCAGCTTGATCATCATCCACTCGCCATCCAGCTTGTACTCCCCACATTACGCGATATGCCAATCTCAGTGATCCGCACGGAATTTAGCATGTTGCTGCCAAAATTTCTTGATGAGGGAGAGACAGGGCATAACCGCTCTTTGTTGGCTTCGCTAGACTACTCATTGCGAAGGTTGAGCGAAGAGCAGCGCGGCCTCCTGCCACAACTTGTACTCTTTGTAGGTGGAGCAATTGAAGACAATCTTCTAGCAATTACCCGGATTCCAGAAGACGCATGGGCAAAATTGCGCCAGGCGCTTGAACAGTCGGCATTGCTGAGAGTAAAGCGGGTGCATCGAGATAGCTCTGTCGTGTTCTTACAATTTCATCCTGTCCTCATGCCATTCCTCCGCCGGGGGCTTGAAATAGTAGATGCCACTTTATTTGGACGATACATGCAGCGATACTATGATCAGGCCCGTTTCCTGTATACGGAAGATAAGAGCTCTCCTGAGGCTGTCAGAGTACAGGTTCTGTATGAACTGCCTAACTTCCGCCAAACCCTGGATTTTCTCCTGCAAACAGAGGAGTGGGAAGCGGCCTCCTACCTGTCTATATGCCTGACCGAATTCCTGGAAAAATTGGGGTTCTGGCGAGAGCGGACTGAACTGCGCAGAAAAGTTGTGGCGGCCCTCGCCACAGAAACACAAGAGAACCCGCTACTGACAGAAGCAGAATGGCTCTATGAGAGCGGGCGAGGTGATGACGAGTATCAAAATGGAGATATACTGGCCGCTCTTGCGAGATTTCAATCACTCCTTGTACGGATTGAGGCCTTGTCGGAGGATGTGCCTTTCGGTCGAAATTCTTACCAACACTGTGTCACCCTCCATCGACTGGCTCGCTGCTTCAAAACGAATCAGCAACCAGATGTTGCCGAAGAAAAGCTAAACAAGGCATTGACTATCATCGATGCCTTAATAAGCAGACAGCCTGATTACAGGCTCTATCTTCGTCAGAAGAGTTTGCTTCTGGGAGAGATGGGTGATATCGCTCTTCTTCAGGGACACTATCCGCAGGCGCGAGAAGCATACGAGGCAGCTCTGGCAATCGTTACTCCACTGAGAGACACACATGCCCAAGCCGTCCTCATGGGACAACTGGGAATACTGGCAAGCGAGCAAAGGCGCTATGCCGAGGCACGATTACACCTGGCGACTGCACAAGAGATCTTTCATACACTCAACGAACCGGGTACAGAAGCAAATATCTGGTACCAACTGGGTCGCGTAGCAGAAGAACAGGATGAATGGGACGAGGCTAGGCGATGCTATCGCGAAAGCCTCTCCTTAGACGAGCAGCTGGGAAATCTGACAGGGGTAGTGAACACCTGCAATCAACTCGCCCTCGTTGCCCACTATGCAGATCGACCGACCGAAGCCGAAAGCTGGTATAAGCGGGCGATGGAACTCGAAGAACAGATGCGCTCCAGCGATCATTTGTATGCAACCCTTCTGAATAATCTGGCCAACCTTTTATTGAGCGAGGTATGGGAAAGGCGAGCCCCTTTATCGCGGCTTGCTGAAGCCAGAGCGTATGCAGAGCGAGCACTCGCCCTTGAGGAAGGTTTCAGCAACTCCTCGGAAGTATGGACGACTCTGTACATTCTTGCGGTAATTGCCTCCATGGAAGGTCAAGTAGAGAAGGCACAGGCCTATCATCGCCGTGAGCGAGAGGCATTTGCCGCTTTCCCAGGTAACCGCTACCATATTGAGCGTCAGCTCGGTTCCCTGATCGCTGCTGTTGCAACAGCAATGGACAATCCAGATATGCGAGCAGTAGTAGAAGAGGCGCTGCAGCGGATTGAAGCAAAGGGCTGGCATATTACTACTGCTGTACATCGTATCTGGGAGGGCGAGCGAGATTGGCATCTTTTAGCTGAGGGGTTAGACAGACAAGATGCACTGGTGGTACTACGTATACTGGAGACGTTAACATCATCCGCTGGCCCACAACCTGTTGGAGAGCAGGATAAAGTGTAGAAAGAAAGCTTAGACATGTCTCATGAACGACTGGACGAGACCTCTTCTTCAGAACCTTTTGTGCTTGATCAGCTAGTATTACAATTAGAAAGACTGAGGCAATCGAACGGCGTTCCGGCTTATATCTCTCTGTTACAGCAGATACTTCAGCTTCTCGCGCGCGAGGATGATCCGTCCTTGTGGGCAGCCCTACAATTTGCACTTGGGAATGCCTTGTATGAGAGCCAGGAAGGAGATAGGAAAGTTCTGCTTAGCGAGGCTATAAGTTGCTATGATGCAGTTCTTACCGTCTATACTCCTGGGCTTAACGTGGCCAACTATATTGCCGTACAACAGTACAAGAGAAGTACTCTCAGCGATTTAGCAAAGTTGCAGGAAGGCCTGGAGGGCCTGGAAACGCTCCAATCAATTGTTGCTTGTTGCGATACTATCCTTGTGCTATGTACTCGTGAGATGGCTCCAACCAACTGGGCTGTAGCGCACTATCATAAAGCCGCAGCACTCGCTGAAATTGCCGAGGGGTTGAGAGGAGGAGAACGTTTCAAGCTGCTAGAAGATTCTTGTTCTTGTTATGATGCCGCCCTCACAGTCTATACTCGTCAAAACAACCCTATTGAGTGGGCTACTGCAGAAAACGGCAAAGGAACAGTTCTCTATAGGATTGCTCAATCAGGTGAAGGAAAGAATCAGCTGGCCCTCTTCCATGAAGCCATCGCCTGCTACGACAATGCTCTCCAGGTCTTTGATATTGAAGGTAGCAGGCTGTATCATGCCGCTGTGCAGCATAATAAAGGCACCATCTTACTTGATCTTGCAGAGACCGTAGAAGGCCCTTCCAAGCGCGAACTAGTGCAGCAGGCGCTTGTGTGCTTTGAAGATGCTCTCGCCTTCTATCACCGGCACAATGATAGTACTACAGTGCCACTTAGGGCGGAAACGTGGTAGACTGCTTCGGAAGGGTGAAGCAGATGACCACAGAAGAATGACATGACGAACACGAAGCGAACGAACTCAACATAGCGCAAGCAGGGGTCGAAGTGCTGGCTGAAGTCCACGAGCGCATTGGGCCGCGCTTTGGACGAGCCGAGGTGCGAAGCCGGGTGCATCGCTTTTTGCAAGGCTTATTGGCACCTCTCGAGCGCAAGAACGGCTGGCAGCTAGCAGAAGACTTGGGAGAACACGGTCCACGTGGCGTACAACGGTTGCTGGGGGAGGCGGACTGGGATGAGGATGCGGTACGCGATGACCTGCGAGCTTACGTGATCGAGCATCTGGGTGAGCCGCATGGCATGCTGGTGCTCGATGAGACGGGCTTCATCAAAAAGGGCAAGAAATCGGCCGGGGTAGCGCAGCAGTACAGTGGGACGGCCGGGCGGCGTGAGAACAGCCAGATCGGCGTCTTTCTGCTGTATGCTTCCGATGCTGGAGCCGCTTTTGTGGACCGGGAGTTGTACCTGCCGGAAGAATGGACGAGCGACCGGGTGCGCTGCCAGGAAGCGGGGATTGCTGAAGAGGTGGGATTTGCTAGCAAAGGAGAGTTGGCGCAACGCATGCTGGCGCGGGCCTTTGCGGCTGGGATGCCAGTGCAGTGGGTGGGAGGTGACACCGTCTACGGCTACGATGAGATGCGTAGTTGGTTAGAGGAGCAGGGACGCAACTACGTGCTGGCCGTGCCCGAGACGCACGCCATCTGGATAGCCGGGCAGTCCCAGCCGCTCGGGCTGGTGGCGGCCCTCCTGCCTCCAGAGGCCTGGACAGTGCTCTCCGCCGGAGAGGGCCGCCAGGGGCCACGCCTGTACGAGTGGGCCTGGCTTGCGCTGTCGGGGGAAGACGAGGCCCACTCGCAAGGTCGTGGGGCGTGGTTGCTGATCCGACGCAACCTCTCCGACCCAGGCAAGCGCGCCTACTATCGCGTCAGTGGGCCAGGCTCCACGATACTTGAGGAGGCCGTGCGGGTCGCAGGAGGTCGTTGGAGCATCGAAGAGGGGTTGGAAGAGGCCAAAGGCGAGGTGGGACTGGATCAGTATGAAGTGCGCGGCTATCGCGCCTGGTATCGCCACATCACCCTGGCCTTGCTCGCCCATGCGATCCTGGTGGTGACGCGGGCCCAGGAAAAAAAACGGGAAGAGACGAGCAGGCCGTTGAACTGAGTGTGCCGGAGTTGCGTCGCTTGCTGCATCTGCTCGGGGAGTCCGAGGAGCAACAAGCCAGGCATCTCTGGTGGTCGCGCTTCCGACGCCGACATCAAGCGGGAGCCAAACGAGCTCATATGGCTTGGCGAGCCGCCCAACGTCCGGTCGCTGCTCTCCAGCCCTCGTCTGCTCAGCAGGTGATGGGGCTGAGGCCACTCAGCGATGAGCAATGAGAGGGGCTGCAACCCCTGTTCGCGGTTCCACCGCACACTCCTGGACGCCATGAGGCGGATTATCGGCTGATCGTCGAAGGCATCCTGTGGCTCATACGCACTGGCTCGGCCTGGCGTAGTCTGTCGACGCGCTTCGGGGCGTGGTCCAAGGTCCTCTACTAGTAGCGGCCAGGGAAAGCGGATGGCCGATGGGCACGAGTCCTCCAGGCCTTGCAAGGTCAGGAGGTTCCTCTCCGCTCATCGGCTTGAGGAAGTGTCACTGTAGTACTAGAGCCTGTTAGTAATTCAAGCTCAAAAGGTGGTAAAATGAAGGATGACTCCATCACGAAACCCCTATACGACCGATGTGAGCGACGAAGAATGGGCCCTCGTTGCTCCTTACTTGATGTTGTTGCCCGAAGATGCGGGGCAACGCCCGCATGGTCTACGCGAAGTGTTTCATGGCTTGCGCTGGATTGTACGAGCAGGTGCGCGCCTCTCGTATGATGCCCAATGATTTGCCACCCTGGTACGTTGTCTATCAACAATCGAGAGCGCTCGGTTGGCCGCCGGCCGCTTTACTGCTCTGGTTGCTGATCTGCGCTTATTGCTGCGAGAAGCCAAAGGGCGCAATCGGCAGTGATCGCGCGGCCAACTTTGAGAGTCGAACCTTGCAATCGACGCCGCGACCCGTGGCAACTATGCGGGTTATGATGGAGCCAAGAGACGCAAAGGCAGTAAAGTGCATGCAGCCGTCGATACGCTGGGCAACCTGCCTCGCGTCTATTGGTGACTCCTGCCAATGAGCAAGACCGTGCTCAAGTGGGTGAGCTTGCCCAAGCGGTTCAAGAGGCCACCGAACATTCGGTCGAAATTGCCTTCGTCGATGCTGGCTACACGGGTGATGCTCCGGCTGAGGTAGCCAAAGAACACAGGATCCGACTGGAGGTCGTCAAACTTCCAGAGGCGAAACGAGGCTTTGTCCCGGCTTTCGCTACGATGGGTGGTCGAGCGCTTGCACGCGTGGATCAATCGCCCTCGGCACTTATTGGTGCGTTGGGAGAAACTGGATTTCACCTATCAAGCCTTCTGACATCTGGCCTGTGCCTTCATCTGTTTTCAGCACTGTGATCGCTTGCGTTCTCTTCAGGTTACCGGCTAAGCTTTTAAGGGGTATATGGCGGCGCCCCTGTTGGCCGATACTCTAGAAGCAGGACGCGCCCATCAAGAACCCTGGATGAGAGCAAGTCGAAGCCGGTGTCTGGCAATCCTTCAAAGATCGCCTCAAGGCCGGTTTGCGGCAGAACCAGGGGGCAGACGACGAGTTTGAGGCGGTCCACCAGGCCAGCCGCGAGCAGTTGCCGGACCAGCGACAGACTGCCCAGGGTCCGCAACTCGGGACCGTCAGTGCGCTTGAGTTGGCGCACAAAGCCCACCACGTCATCGCGGACGATTGTCAGACCCGGCCAGTCTGTCGCCTCTAAGAAGCGCGAGAACAGCCAGCCCGGCGTTGTGGTCGTCCGTTGCCATCCTTCGTCCCGCACTTCGGCCGGGAGTCCCTCCAGAGCTTCGTAGGTCCGACGTCCGATGAGCATCCGATGCGGAAACGCCGTGTTGGTCTTGATCCAGTCGGCAAAATCGGGACCAAAATAGCCATAATAAGCAGGTGAACGCTGCCCTCGGGCAAAGCCGTCGAGACTGAGGATGAGTTCACACACAAGATCTGGCATGTGTTTCCTCCATAGCAGTATAACCATGCACGAGTCGACCAGCGACCTTGGCATTCAACAGTACAGAGCGGAGCCATTCATCCGCCACCTGGTTGCGTTTCGATGCCTAAAACCTTCTTCGGAAACTGAAAGTGTTTGGTTTTCCTCTCAGTAAATCACATGGTTTCCGAAGAAGCTCTTAGGGGATGAGAATGTTAGGAATTGATCTATTTTATTTCACCTCACTGGCGAGAATGTAATCTTCATCTTCACGTGGAGGTTGCCAATACATCAGATACGTATCCAACATTTCTCGGCTAATCTGAAACGAGTCTTTCGTGAGCGTATTGTTTCTTCCCACAACCCTTTCTCGTATCGTTTCTATCGGCGTCTCAACATAGTACAGTACCGCCTGAGCACCAACTGTAGTTGTTCTTCTTCTCATCTCATCTCGTTGTTCTTTTGCCCAAAATCCCTCGTCAATAATGACATCAATACCTTTCTCAGCAAGATAGAATGCAAAATCCCTTGATAACCCGATGATCTTAGTATCCCATTCCGCATATCCATCGATTGTGGGATCGTTTCCAATTAAACTGATTGACCACTCATCCTTCGTGATTCTTACTGCACCAGTTTTTTCTTCTAGCTTCTTGGCAAAAGTAGTTTTTCCAGCACCGATAAATCCACAAATGAGATAAACGATAGGTTTTCTTTTCATAAGCGTTATTATACCAGATTCTCAATCAAATGAAGCAACTACGCACAGGCGTTGAGGCTCATTGAGGCTAAAAAATATGTGCTCCCTGACCAGGCTTCGAAATTGAATCACTAACAGACTCTTGCCTTTTTTCTGTTGTAATGCGGGCCAGTTTCATCAAATTTACGTTTTGCTGTCAACCCAGCTTTATGGTCTTTGGTGTACAAAACAAAGCCGCCTGGGAACTGCCTTCCCAGGCGGCATGAGTGGTGGAGATGGGGGAGAGTCGAACCCACTTTACTGCCTCAAATTGGTGTTTTTGGGTATTCTTGGTTGTTCTCTTACCTCTTCTCTCCTGGCTTCACTGCTATTTCATGTTGCCGTTGTTCGTTCGTATTCGTTGGCGTTGCTACATCGTTGCTACATGTAGCAATGGCATTGCAAGCTGCCGAAAGGGGACTCAACCTTTCTTGTCTTCTGCCATCCGTCTTGTGTTACCCTGTGCTTGAAAAGCCGCTTTCTTGTCTATATTGTACCATTATTTTCGCTGCGTGTTGTCGGTGTTGCTGCCTGTTGCTCCGCCCAATCTATGATGCTTGTGTTTGTTTCCATACTCTTCCAACCTTTCGCTCTCTTGTCACAGATTTTCCCACAGGCTGATCAGAACACGGGCTTCGATACCGGCGAGCTGTGCTATTTCATCCCGGCCATCCATGCTAGTTACTTTTACGTGTACCTGGACAGGACTGATACCCAATCCCTCAGCAATGTTGTGCTGCATCTCTGGTAAGCGTTTTTTCATGCGCGGCTGCTCTCCGCACAGAACCGTCACGTCAACAGTTCCTATGAAAAGTTGTCTGGCTTCAATCAGGCGACGGCGCATTTCAGGTAGATAATCGATTGATCGAACCCCCGTTTCGCCAACATCGGGAAACCAATCATCAATATCACCAGTATTGGTGGCTCCGGCTAAGGCCATGACAATGGCATGAGAGACTACGTCTCCGTCGCTTCTCTTCGTGTTTGGTCCCTTGGGGAAGTTCTCAAAAGGTACGCCTGCCAGCACCAGCGTTCGGCCCTCGGCAAACGCGTGAAAGTCTGAAGCAAAAGCCAAGCGCTGCTTCTTTGCTAATGTAAGGGCTATTTCCCGTACTAATTCATCTCTTGTGGTTTTATCGATGGTTGTCATTTGCTTGCCTCCTCATCAATGTCGTATGTATAAGTGAATTCGTGTAAAGCGGCATTCGCCACAATATGACGATACCCGTGTCAGTTCTTGTGATTTTGCTCGACCCGCCGAAGAAAGTCTCTGACTGCCTGTATGTAGCGTTCTGTCTCCTCAAGATGTGGCATATGGGCGCTCTGCTCGAAGATGACTATTTCTGACTGAGGAATCAGGCGATGGTACCAGGCTGTCGTCTCTGGGGTGGCTTCGTCATAGCGACCACATGTGAAGAGGGTAGGGTTGGCTATTTCAGTCAGGTGAGGAGTGCAATCATAATCTAAGAGGTTTCCCGTCATATAAAACTCGGTCGGCCCCCACATGGTGTTGTAAACCATGGTTCCTTCACCGGCGAATGTTCGTTCCAAGGGTTCTGGCCAGGGATGAAGACGACAAAGATAGCGTTGGTAGAATTCCATTGCTGCTTCTTGATAGTGTTCGGAATCAGTCGTGCCGTCGCTTTCATGCTCCTGAAAAACTCTCTGTACTTCAAGAGGGAGGCTCTGCCTGTAGTGTTCCATGTCTTGAAGCCAACGAGGAATAGAAAGCGCGGGACTGGCAAGAATAAGACCTCGAATTCCCTCTGGTTGAGTAAGAATATAATCAACCGCTAACATGCTCCCCCAGGAGTGTCCAAAAAGGTGAATTTGATCGAGATCGAGCGCTTTTCGGATTTGGCTTAGCTCTTCAACAAAGCGCTTCCGTTGCCAAAGGCTAATGTTATCTGGCCTCTCTGACTTGCCGCAGCCTAACTGATCGTAGAAGATGACAGGCCGCTCATCTGCTAGTTGTTCGAGTGGTTCAAGGTAATCGTGAGGAGACCCTGGACCGCCGTGAAGTGTGAGAAGTGGAATACCATTCCCTGGATTCACGATTTTGTACCAGACAAGCCCGCCAGTTACTTGAACGTATCCTTCTTGTATATGATTGATTTGTTCTAGCATGAGTTCTCCCGACTTTGTGTGTGCAGTTACGATGTACTTGCTTCTCGTTCCTTCAAACAGTCCTGGTACGCTTTTATGAGCTTTGATGGGTTCATTTGCAGTGGGTCAAGTTCAAAAGCCTTATGCCCTATATCATATCTCGGCGCAAAAAACAGGTGCTTGATGAGGTTCCATCCTTCATCGGTTTCTGCATAGGCGTAGACTTTGGTGATCCTGATTTTTGGGTATTGCTCACACCAAAAATTGAGAACACTATTGATAAGCGTTCTGAGAGCTGTGTGATGTTCTGATTTGATGACGATTGCATTGACGTAGACGGTATACGCCTTATTCTCTTCATAGGTAAAAATATGATCTGTTCGGATATCTCGCTCATGCATCTCACGGCGGAGCAATTTGAAAATTGTTTCTTCCGCCATAGGAATCATGGTGACATATCCCCATATATCCTTTCTATCCTCGGCGTTATAGAGGACGCGGCACATATAAGGGTTCTTTTTCCACCAGGTGTGCGTGATCGTCAGGTCTACCGCTTCATCGATTCCAAACATCTCATAGTCCAGGGCAAGCAAATAGGGAAGATCGCCTGCTTGAACCCAATCGGTTTTGCCCTGCTCTTCTTTTTTTGTGCGGATGGCTTCTACTCGACGTTTTCTTTTCAGGCGATGAAACTCTATGACTTTGCGAATGTCCTCTAAATTGTAGAGCGCATCTCTTTGTCTCCCCTGTGGCAAAGATTTCCTGATGCGGCCTTCTCTTGCATGGCGGTAGAAAGTGTTTTCTGAAATTCCTCCTTCTGTGTAAAGCCTGATTCCTTCTTCTGAATCAACCCATTTTTCTTGCATGCTATTGCTTTCCTCTGTAGGTGACTTTCATTTATGACAGTTATTGTAACATGGTTGCTTTCAATTGACAAAAGTTGTTATTTCATCTTGACATTAGAAACCGTTGTTAGTTATAATATTATATGATAGTTAATAAAAGTTATTTGTTAGTTATCGCTAGTTATGTTTCCATGATGGTGATCTGGGCCAGGTACACGCAGAACATGAAGCGGTTGTGAAGGCGAAGTAAGCAACAGAGCTTCCTGTTCGGTACTCAATGACAAAGGGTAAATATGTCGGGTGTGTTCCGACTCCTTTCATATCCTACAAACGCGCCTTTCTGAGTAACTACGGAGACTATGTTGGCGGAGAACAGGTAGGACACTTGAGTAGAGAGTTCCGAGCCGCATAGGAGAGAGTGCAATTGTGCGTAGCCGTTCGGGAGAACGCTAGGCCGTGTGTCGCGTGACTTGTCTCCGCGATGCATGTACAGATGAGGGAAGGGAGTAGGAACCCGCGAACCGGCCAATGCCAGGGAAGGAGGGTAGCACATGGCGCTGTCTGGTTTTGTGGGAGCATCGTTCAACCACTCACGGTTGATCCTGCCTGCTCTCGTTCCAACGAGGGAGGGCTGAGCCGGTGAGCCCTTTCATTGGCTTGTGTTGTTCGGTGGTGTGTCTTTGTTGTGCGTTCTTCGTAGTGCTCTGTGTAAAGTCGTCGTTTAAACGCGCATTTTGTGAGGTGTGCCATGGAACAACCGGAACTCGTCGTGTATCGGGAAGCGTGGCTACAAGGGGCGGCTGCCTTTCTGATGGACTACCTGGTCGAGCGAGACTTACCACGTGTGGAGGTACGGGTCTCGTGTGGCTGGCCGGTGCGCGGTGGTGTGAGTCGGCGCAGGACGGTCATCGGGCAGTGCTTTCCTCCCACGGCAAGCCGGGACGGCAAGCCTCAAATCTTCATTTCTCCCCTGCTCTCCGACAGTCTTGATGTGCTTGGGGTGCTGTTGCATGAACTGATTCATGCCTGTTTTGGCTGCCGCTTCGGCCATGGCAAGGAGTTCTCGCAGGCGGCGCGGCGTGCTGGCCTGGCCGGTCCTCCCACGGCTACCACGGTGGGTGATGCCCTGCGTCCGGTGCTGGTTGCCTATGTCCAGCAGGTTGGCTCCTATCCGCATGCGGCGATTACGGTCAAGCCGAAAGAGAAGGTGGGCAGTCGGCTGCGCTTGTACCAGTGCAGTTGTGAGCCTGCCGTCAAAGTGCGCGTTGCCAGTGACCGCTTTCAAGCGCGGTGCTTGGTCTGTGGTGTGCTCTTTGAGCAGGTCATCAAGGACGAGTAGACAGGGAGGAATGAACGATGTCGAGTCTCTGCCAACAACTTGGGCATCAGTGGGTCCCTACTCTGTCGGTGGGGTGGTTTCGCTGTAGCCGTTCAGGCTGTGATGTCTTCGGCATCTGCGTCCAGTGCGTTACTCGCCTGCCTCAACAGGCGCTGCGGATGTGTTGCCTGAGATATCGCTAAAGAGGAGGTGTGATGTATCGTTTGCCGTCGTATTGGAAGACCTTGGCGTTGGTGCTGTTGGTGCTCGTGCTGGTGTGGGTGCTGCTCAATGTCCAGTATGGCAGCCTGCCCCCGTTTCGTCTTCCCTTGTAGTCATGCGTTCTGCCTCTGAAAAGTCACTGTTTAAACGCTCACTTTTTAAAGAGGTGTCTGACACTTGGAGGTAGGGTTGAGACTCCCATCTTTTACCCATGTCTGCATTTACTGTGAGAAGCCTGCCCTGTATCGCTGTGCAGTGTGCGACGCTCCCTTGTGCTCACGGTGTGTGTTGCGTCTCGGGCGGAAGCTCTACTGTCGTTTGTGTGGAAACGCCCGTCGAGGGTCGGGGCGTACATCGTAGGTCGTACTTGTAGGGTGCTGGCTCCTGTCTGCAACACAGAAGCCAGCCGTTGAGTTCCTTGGTTTCCATTGCTGGATGTTGCCAGGTCTCGCCTGTATTGTGGCGTGGGCGGGCCTGGCTGTCAAGTCTTCTCACGCCGCAAGAAGGAGTTACTCACATGGCTGCAAAGTTAGTTGGTATTGTGATGGGTATGCGTGAAGTCGAGGGCGTGACCAAAGAGGGACCCCGCAAGGGCGAAAGCTGGCGCTTCCTCTCCATCGAAGTCAATGATGTGCGCTTTGGACACGTCTGGTCCTGCCAGGTGCGTCATGACGACAATCAGTACCCGGACCTGGTCAATCAGGACCTGGTTGGGCACAAAGTCCAGATGGTCATTAAATCGCAATCAGCAGGTGAGCGGCAGTTGCAAGATGGCCGCAAGGTGATGCAAATTCGCTCTCAGGTGACCAACCTGCGCGACCTGGGTGTCCCTAACGAGGATGAGGACTAAGCCGCATGGCTGCGCCTCGTTCTCCATTCGTGGGTCGGGATGACTCTGTTTCATCTCGACCCATTTCTGTTTTTTGGGGTGCTTTCCGTCAGGCATGAGGAAAGGGTAGCCACGATGTTTGATGCGCAGCTCTACCCGTCCCAATGGCGTGCTATTCGACGGGACAAGCTCCGTGAAGCCAACTATTGCTGTGAGGAATGCGGTGTGAAGCATCTCTCTGAGCGACACAATACCCGCACGGGTGATCGCTATATCGTCTACTTGTCCATCGCACACAAACAGCAATACCAAACTTGGAAGAAAGATGCCGACACCATGGTGTTATGCCAGCGCTGTCACCGGCGCTATGATCGGCAGTTCCGCCGCAAGGGGTTGGTCAAGTCCTATACCCCGGTCGGCTATGCCAAAGTCTATATCGAGTCCGAGGGGAAAGAGGTGTTAGCCGGGATGCCACGCACCTTTGCCGAATTAGTCGATGTCGTGGGGGCCTTGCCGCTTGATGCCCAGTTCTCGGTCCACCTGGTGATGAATGGCGCGCTGGTGGGCCAGGGCCGCTATCGCAAAATGGCGGACGGTATTGAGGTGCTGGCCGAATACGGCGCCTGTCAAGGGCTGCCGTTCTAATCTGTCTCTCCATGAAAGGATGGTGTATATGGGATTGCGAACCTGGCTGGTTGAGCGGCTCTCAACCGGTCGTGACATGCAGGTACCAGGTGCCGGTGGGCCTGGTGCAGCTGCTTCCTGCGAGTTGGTGAGCGGGGAGGTCTTCGAGGATGACCTGATCGACATCGAGCAGACACCGGCCTCGCACGCCTCGCACTTTGAACGCTACCGCAAGTTGATTGATTCCTTTGACGAAGATCGCGAATCGCCCTTTGAGAAGCTGGTGCGCTGGCTTTTTCTCCTGCTGGCGTATACGCTGCCGTTGCTGGTGGCGTATGCGATGGGCAAAGAGATCGGCGATGCCTACGGGGGGCGCTTCGACTGGAATAGCGGCTGGTCGCTGGGCACACACACGGTGGCGCTGGCAGGGGAGTTTGCGCTAGCGATGATGACGCTCTCGGCGGCGACGGCGCTGCGGCGCATGGCCTCTGATGCCAGTTCTGCGCCCAAGTTCTTTGGCTCGCTGGTGTGCTTCCTGCTCTTCTCGCTGGCGTCCGGCCTGGCGCAATGGTTCATTGCCTCGGCGCACATTGTGCCGCGTGACACCAGTGGCATTGCGGCGCTGGTCTTCCGCGTGGCGATGGTGCCGGCGGTCGATATCGCGTCCTTGTTGTTCCTGGCGGTCATGCAGTTCAAGTCGCTCAAGAAGTTCGTGGCTGATCAACGCGTGCGCGCCCAGGCGATACGTGAGATTAACGAGGCGGAACTGGACATCCAGCGCGCCCAATCGGCGGCGGCCCGGCGCGAAACGGAAGAGCGGCAAGACCTGGCGATGAAAGAGCAGCGCAACCAGGTGTGGCTCGAGCTCGACCGGTTGCACGCCCAAACCATGATTGCCGATGCCAAACGTCGCGCCCTGCCCGCAGCTGGTGGCTCGCCGGAAGAGACGCAAAGTGAGGTCAAAATTCGGCGCATTGAGCGCGCTGGCTCCTAGCTCTTTGTGCGCCACGCGCCACGCGCCAGGCTCATGGCTTGCTATGTGCGTGAGGTATGCTGGCTGGTCGAGATGCAGGAAGGAGTGGTGTCGATGATCGAGCGTTCGGTGCTGCTGGCCTTCGCCCGGCGCTTCATCGGGCGGCGCGATGATTACGCCGTGCAACAGCAGAGCGGGCGCTACCGGCGGGTCGGTGCTGCGCTGACGGCGACGGCGCTGGCGCGTCACCTGGCCGGCCAGGACACGCTGGGCACCTATGTGATCGATGAGGCGGGCCGCTGTCGCTTCGCCGTCTATGATGCCGATACGCCAGATGGCTTGGCGCTGCTGGCAACGGTGCAGGCTCGCCTGGCGTCGGATGGTATCCCGTCGTTCCTGGAAGCATCGCGACGGGGCGGACACCTGTGGGTGCTGTTCGCGCCGCCGCTCTCTGCGCTCTCGGTGCGGCGCTGGCTGCTGCCGTACTGCCCGCCTGGGGTCGAATTCTACCCCAAACAAGAGGCGGTGGCAGCGGGCTACGGGTCGCTCATCCGGGTGCCGTTGGGCATCCACCAGAGGAGCGGACGGCGCTATCCCTTTGTCTGGTGGCAAGGGGAAAGGGTGGTGCTGGTGGCCGCTTCGACCTCGGCGCAACTGGCCTGGTGCTGTTCGCTGGAGCCGATAGTCCCCCCGGATGAGGACGCGCTGCTCTCGCCTCAGAGCGCTCCGGGTGTGGCTCCTGCGACCGCATCGATAACAAAAAAAGGTGCCACTGCTGCCACTCCCTCGCAGTTCACTTCGATTGCCGCCTGGTGCGCGGCGCAAGACCCGTTCTCCCTCATTGGCCGCTATGTACGTCTGGACGAGCGCGGCATGGGGCATTGTCCCTTTGGAGAACATCACAGCGATGGGGTCGATCAGCATCCCTCGTTGCGGGTCTACCGGCCCAGCGTGCTCGGTGGCTGTTGTTGGCACTGCTACACCTGGGGGCGTGGTGGCAACGTCTTTAACTTTGTAGCGCGCTATCATCGCCTGGACGCCAAGACCCTGTGGGCACGCATCCGGGCCGGTGGCTCATTCTGATGACAAAGCATGGCTCTCAGCTCCACTCGCAACGTGACCGAGAGCCATGAGCAGGAAGGTCCCGCTGTGGAAAGTATACCACGGCTGGGCGCTTCCTGCGGAAAGGAAGGTCCCTATGAAAACACGTCATTCCTTTAGTAGCATCGTCTTGTTGCTGACCGCGCTCATCTGTCTGCTGTTGGCCCTACTGCTGTACGGGGGCAAACGGTTCTCCTCGCTCTCTGGGCAAAGTCCGCTCAACAGTTTTGTGCAGGTCCAGGGGTCCTATGCAGTCGATGGCCCTCCCACGCTGTCGGTCGGCTTCCTCAACCGTGTGCTCTCGGCCTCTCACTCCCCGGCGGCAGGGCTGGGACAGGCGCTCTACGATGGGGGCGTGCGCTACGGGATTGACCCGGCCTATGCGCTGGCCTTCTTCCAGCATGAATCGAACTTTGGCAGAACCGGGTGGGCCGCCGTGAACCGGAGCCTGGGCAATATTCGCTGTTCGGCGGGTTACGCCTGCCAGGGTGGCTATCGCTCCTATACGAGTTGGCAAGCCGGGTTTCTCGACTGGTATCACCTCATCCGTACCTTGTATATCGACCAATGGCACCTGACGACGGTGGCGCAAATCATCCCGGTGTATGCCCCGGCCAGCGATGGCAACAATGTGGCCGCCTATATTCAAGCCGTTGAGCAGGCAGTGCAACGCTGGCGAGCAGGGCAGGTGGTCTGATGGAGCCGCTACAGGCAGCCAGTAGCAGGATACTGCATTTTCCCTTGGAAGGCGCGCTCCCACCGGGGCATGTGCTGGCGGTGGCCTACCCGCTGGGACTGGTGGCGCATCTGGGGTGTGAAGAGGGTCTGCCGTGCCTGCTGGGAGCAGCCCTCTTCACGCCGACCGAACTGCTGGTGCTGGACCCCGTGGTGGAGTCTTACCCGCACTATTGCCCCTACGAGGTGCTGCTGGCCCGTTTGGCGGGTGGCTCCTCCTCTGATGAGCAAGCGGTGGCACGTGCCAGGCAGCAGCTGTATGAGGCCTATGACGAGGGCCGCGGCGAGGTGCTGCTGCGCCCGCTGCGTAATGTGCTCTCGCGGGTCCGGCTCAAGCTGCATGTGCTGGGCCTGGATGTAGTGGCGATGGTGGAAACGGGCTACCTGCTGCGGGCGGTCAAAGCGAGAACGGGGTCGTCATCAGGTGCCGGGTGTCGCAAGTAAAGCACACCCGGCAAACTACATTTCTCTTTGGTTGGTTGAGTGTTTTTGGTGAAGGTTCTTCGATTTCACTGGTTGAAGCTTGCTTGTTTAGCGTACCGATTGATACACAGAAAGGAAGATGAGCGATGGCTGATTTTCGCCTCCATTTGACCGAAGAACAGTACAACGAATTAGCACAGTTCTGGCATGAGTACATGGTACTTGGCCCGCCTCATCGTGACATGGGGCTTGATCGGACTGGGATTGCTATGAACTTTAGCCAATGGATTGATGTCGATGAGGACGAGCCACGCTATGGCTTGCCAGAGATCATAGCATTCTTTGACGAGAAAGCACGACGCGAAGGAACAGCGGTTACAAATGAATAGTTGAGTCAACCAGTGAAAACGGAGAACCTTGGTGAAAAGGAGGGCACGATGAGCGAGCAAGAGGTCTTCAAGCGGTTGCAACGGATAGCCAGCGAGTTCGGCTATCGGGTGACCATCTACGCGGATTACGTGAATGTGATGCGGGACAGTCGCATCCAGGACGGGAAAAGCTGGGCGAATTTTACCCGTTCGCAGCATGGCTATGAACGGGCGATTGCCTGGTTACAAGCCAAAGCCCAGCGAGGTGAGCTATGAACGAGGAAGCACCCATGGTGCAAGCGATGCATGTGCTTGGCCGTGGCCTGGATACGCTGATTGTCAACGTGTATCCGACCGATCACGAGGGCGAGACGGTCAAGGAACGCTTGCCAGAAGCCTTGGAACAGGAATTGACGCGCTACAAGGAACGGGCGCAAGCCGAAGATGAGGAGGTACCGACCCGCTGGGTCTTTGAGGGGGAAACCCTGTTTATGAAAGACAAGGGCGGGTCGCATTTCAAGTGGATACTGACCTGTCATCAATTCAGCGTGGCGGTGAGTCGAGGCATCAAGATAGCCTTGTGGGGACAGGTGCGCTTCTCCTCGGAATACCTGTGGAAGTGGAATAGTCATCCAGCGAAAGGCATCTCGGACGTGTTGCTGTTCCTGACCAACATCTTCGGGGCCAATATCGCCTTTCAAGCCAGTGAAGTGCATCTCGCGCTGGATTTCACGGGATGGGATATCGGTGCCTGCCAGGTCAAAGAGCACTTCATCCATCGAGCAGTGCAGACGGCTCCTGTGCCTCAGACGGTTGATGCCACGGTGATCGCTGGCCCTGAGCAGGTCATTGAACGCTGGAACCGCGTGACGGGTTTGCCCTTTGGCAAACACACGTCGGCGGTCTCCTGCCTGATCTATGACAAGACACATGAAATCAAGTACCACAGCAAAGAAAAAGGCTGGTTTCATGAGCTGTGGCTTGCGCAAAAGCAGGCGGATGGGTCACCTGCCTGGGATGGGGAAGCGCCGGTGTGGCGGGTCGAGTTTCGTTTCAAGCGTTCGGCTTTAGGGGAGTTCGACCTGGAAAATGTGTACGAGGTGCTTGAGCATGTGCCTGATCTATGGGCCTATGCTGCCGGGCATGTCGGCGGTGCAGATGGCTTGCCGGATGGGTGGTTGCGCTATGTGATGTCATCTGAGGATACTAACCGCTCGCGTTGGCCGGTGCATCCCTGCTGGGAGGTGATACAAGGCGCGTTCTTGCCTTCCGCTCCTGTGCCTGCGTCGGTTGATATGCAGCCATTCCAGCGCAAGTGCAAGCGCACAGTCAACATGATGCGGGCGTTTGCGGCGGTGGCTGGCTATAGCTCCACGGTGGAAGCCTGGCGGCGTGGCTATGCCGATGAGAGGAAGCACGAAGAACCGGAGATCGAGCCAGACATCTCTGACACCTTCCATTTCCTCTACGAGAATGTGCAGGCCTATATCGAGGATACCGGGCGTGATTTCACGCACCTGGTCAAGAAAAAGCGCGTGCTGTATCGATTAGCAGCGGCATCGGCGGCGTAAACTCGGCGTTGAAACGCTGACTTTTAGGAGTGGAGAACATGCAAGAGACAGTACAACCCTTGCTTATTACTATTGAGGAAGCAATGAGACTTCTACGCATTGGGCGTACTAAGCTGTACAGATTGATTAACCAAGAGGGCTTGCCGGTGCATCGCTTTGGGCGTCGGGTGCTGATTGATCCCAATGAGTTGAGGCCCTGGTTAGCACAGCGTAGACAGCAAGCAAGCTAGTTGATTTTGTTAGCTAGCTGTTTTTAACATCTGTAGAATTGAACCGCTTATCTTTTATCGGATAAGCGGTTTTATTTGCCTAAAGGAGCTTATCGGTATGGCAAAAAGAGGCAATGGCGCGGGTTCTGTCTATCGGCGTAAATCAGATGGCAAATGGGTAGGCAGCATTACCCTCGAGAATAGCAAGCGCAAGGTGTTTTATGGTAAGACGCAAAAAGAGGTACAGGATAAAGTAAACGAGGCTCTCTACCAGCAACAAAAGGGAACGCTCGTAACTGCCCCTAATGAGCCTCTAGAAGATTACTTGAGACGCTGGCTAGAGGACGTGTGTATGCCTCCTAATTTGCGGGTGAGTACATACGTGAAGTATAAGAAAACCATTGAAACGTATATAATCCCTGCTCTTGGTAAAGTTCCGTTGCAGAAACTTGAGCCGCTCCATGTGAAGCGACTTTGCAATAATCAACAGAAACGGGGCCTTTCACCCAAGATGGTCGGTGAGATACACGGTTTGCTGCATAAGGCGTTAGACGATGCTGTAAAGTGGGGATTGCTTGCGCGTAACGTTTGCGATTTGGTAGATCGTCCACGTGTCGAGAAAAAAGAGATACCTGTTTTAGATAAAAATCAGGCGCTTGCTCTATTAGAGTCGGTGAAGCAACATCGATTAGGCGTGCTGCTCCTGGTCGTTCTGACGACGGGTATGAGGCGAGGTGAACTGCTGGCGTTACGATGGGCGGATGTGAACCTGGAAAAGGGGGCACTATTCGTGAATAAGACAGTCGATTATATCCCTCACTATGGATATGTTGAGAATGGGCCAAAGTCAAAATCAGGGCGGCGTACAATCAAGATCGCTGCGTTTGTTGTTGAGATACTCAAAGCACATCGAGAGAAACAGCAGGTCTTGAAAGCGAAGGCAGGGTTGAGGTGGGTTGAGAAAGACTTGGTGTTCTGCGGGTTGACTGGCGATTATTTCAATCCGAACTACCTGTTGAGGTTGTTTAAAGAGGTGCTAGTTGAGGCTGGTTTACCTCATATGCGTTTCCACGATTTGAGGCATAGTGCAGCAACCATCCTGTTAGCTATGGGCATTCATCCCAAAGTGGTACAGGAACTTCTGGGGCATAGCTCGTTTCTGATTACGATGAACCTCTACGGCCACGTGTTCCCGTCGATGCTGGATGAGGTCGTAGAGAAGTGGAACAGAGAGTTTAATGCGGAGTAGAAAAAGGCGGTTGTTAGACGGTTGCTACACAGTTGCTACATTTGGAGATATCGGAACAAAAGGGGGCTAAATAAAATGAGGCTATAGGCGCTTCTATAGCCTCATGAGTGGTGGAGATGGGGGAGAGTCGAACTCCCCGTCCAAACGGACCCATCGAAGAATGTACTACAGGTTTAGTCAGTGTTTTTGCTTTGCGCTTCGGACTCCCACCGACCGGATTCCTCAGCGCTGGCCCTCTGGTCTTAGATGACGATTAGAAGGCGGTCCTCGTCATAGCGTCCCGCGTGTGTGACGCCCTGATCTGACCCCACGGGAAAAGGTCAGGAGGACGACGCTTTACTGTTTCTTAGGCAGCGAGAGCGTAAGCAGGTGCCTGTTTGGCATCTATTGTTTGTCGGTTGTTTAACGAGAGTGCATACCGACACCTCGACCTGCAATTCTCCAACCTGTTCGTCTGTCGAAACCCGACATCCCCAGGTAAAATGGAGTTGCATCAAGCTCTATCCATGCCTTGACGCACCTTTATGATACCATATATCTTATCAGATAGCAAGGGAAAATTGGCAGGTTCCGGGGCGATTGAATACCTTTCTGTATCAGTCTTTATTTGTTGTGATTCAAGCGTATTTCAGCTCCATTTCAGAGAGGCAGGTTATAGTTGCTGGAGAAAACAGGTAGGCCAATGATGGTCATCAAATATGGAGTCGTGCCATTGATGCCAGTCTTGATCAAACACCGCAGTTAGTCAATGGGATAATTTACCTCATGACGACAGCGATCTCTTATGAAACTTCTAATACGCCGAGACCGGGAAACTCGCCACAATTCATGTCTATTGGAACACTTGTGTGGCACTACCTTACACAAATCAATTTCTGATCTTTGGATCGGGCTATGAGCGGGAGGATGCAAAACTGTGTGTCCTCCCGTTTTCAATTCGCGGTAATTTTGAATGACCTGCGCGCGGCTATGAATAACAAGAGGCACGTAATCAACAGGATCAAAGCATCGCGTACCGCAATCACCCCGTAATATTTCTCGATATGCGGCAGGTCAACGTAGATGATGGGAAAATCAATTAGCGTCAGCAGGCAAACAACTCCCCAGCTAAGCAGCCAGCGCCAGTTAGCCTTGCCTACATAAGCGATCAGGGGCGTCACCCACATCAGGTATTGAGGGCTGAACACCTTGCCCATCACCATCACTACCAGCAGCGTCATCAGGCTGGCGGTAAAAATATCCAATTTTCCGCGCCATTGCAACCACCATGTGAATAGCAAACCGGCAACTAAAAGACCCGTGCTCAGCAATGATACCTTACTTGATAACGAACTGGTAAAGTTAAGCGACTGGTAGATGAAGGTGTATTGCACCGGGCGACCCGCGAAATTGCCGAGCCACAACAAGACACCGGGCAACGACTCTACCTGAATGGGCCGGTTGAGAAAATAGCTGAAAGGAACCAGCGTATTGGCAACATTCAGCACAAGCGAAATGGCCGTTAGCAGCACGCAAATTCCTACAAATAGCCCCAAAGCCGACCACCTGCGCCAGGCTGTCCATTTTTCGCTGTATTGCACCTGTTGCGCGATGAGGAATGGGATAACAAGCACTACCGGGTAAAACTTGAGCATGGTCGCAAGAGCTAGCAGCGCGAAAGCCCAGTTCCATCTTGCTTTAGCCGCCAGGATCACTGCTCCTAAAGTCAATGCGGCAGTAATCAGATCGAAACGTGTTTCCGCCAGCGCCCAGCTACCGAGCGCCAGGTAAAAGGCGAACGCGATAGCGGCTCCTGTTGAGCGATTGAATTTGATGACGAAATAAATCAGACCTGCTACGAGCGCCATTAAGATTGCGAAGACTACCTGGTACAATGAAAAGGGAGCAAGCAAGGGCAGAGAGAATGCGACCAGGGTAAGGAATGGGTATTCCGGTGGCAAGGCATGGAATGGCTGTGTGGTGGATTGCGATTTCACCAGTGTAATCAGGAAATTGGGGAAGTGCCTGGCCTGCAATTTTGCCGCGAGCGTGGCGGATGAACTATTATCGAGGAAGGCACACTGGCTCTTTGAGTTGGCATCCAATCCCAGCGCGTCAATACCGGCCTTTCCCTGCCAGAAAGCGATGGCATAGCACTGGTAGCGCGTCGCATCGTTATAGTGGTTAGAGAACTGGCTGGTGGCGCCCCAGAATAAAATAGCCCCCATCACCACTACGATACCGATATCTAGCAAATACTTCCAGGAAAAATTTCCTATAGCCATAGGTCTGGCTGTCTGTTCAGTATGCTGCTTGAGTTTTTCCGCGTCCGAACGCGCATGGGCATCATTAATCTTAAACATAGGTCATTCCTGAGATTGCATTCATTTCCTATCAAACAATCAGGAGCCACTCTTCATAAAACGATCCAGGTTGACAATAAAGCGCTCGTGCAGACCTTCGCCGATTTTTCTCTTCTCGTCATAAGCTTCGACCTGAAAAACGAGGCGGCGTCCATCGATCTCAATCAACTTCGCGGTGGCACGCACCTGCTGACCGAGTGGTGTGGCGGCAAGGTGGCGCACGTTGACTAATGTCCCGACCGTCACATATCCCTCATCCAGGTGATCGGCAACTGCTCGCCAGGATGCGTTCTCCATCAAGGCAATCATCATGGGAGTCGCGAATACCTCGACTCCGCCCGCTCCTACATATGCCGCCGTGTTTTCATGCACGACCGTCGTCGTCATCTCTCCCGTCAAACCTAGCTCAAGTGCCATGCTCAAATCATCCTTTCTGTTTTTGCTCGCTGCTTCCTGATGGCATACTATACTACAATGTGGCTTGCGTGGGAAGAAACGGGGTTCTCAGTACTAATGGTCAACCTGATGAGCAGGGGGAACTTTGCTATGATGATACAAATCGGGTTATAGTTTCGTTCAGTACTCAGGACGACGCGAACTTGCAATCGGATGCGGAAATTCATAGTATTATCCAGCATTGAGGAGAACTTATGGCTCGTCATATACAAAAGGTAGCACACCGTGGGGGTGCTGCACTTGCGCCGCAAAATACGTTAGCCGCATTTCGTAATGCCCTTAAGCTACCTATAGATACTATTGAACTTGATGTGCAGATGTCTCGCGATGGACACGTCATCGTATTTCACGATAACACTGTTGAGAAGCTTACCGATGGTTCCGGCAATATACTTGACCTCGATTTTGCCTACCTGCGCAATCTCAATGCGGCGGCTCATTTTCCTGGTGGTTGGCCGGAACCACAGCAGATTCCAACACTGAGAGAAGTCCTCGATCTCGCGAAAGGCCATGTTGGAGTCTATATCGAAATCAAATTCAGTGAGCGAAATGGAGTGTATGGGCGCTATCCTGACATCGCGGAAGCAGTCGTGGGCGAGGTACGAGCCGCCGGTATGCTTGATCAGGTGCTGATCATCTCTTTTGACTGGAAGATACTACCCATCGTCAAGGCGTTGGAACCGGCATTGCAGACCGGAGCCATCGTTTCAGACGATGTCTGGAATCCGCATGCCGAGCATGCGCTGCAAACCCTCATTAATGATGTTTCTTCTCTTGGATGCAACTGGATCAATATGGATAGTCACCTCTTTATGCATGATATGTCCGGAGCCGCACACAAGTATGGATTGCAACTTGGTGTCTGGACGGTCAATTCCATCGCTGAGATGCGCAGTTTTGCAGCGGCAGGGGTAGACTCAATCACCAGCGACCGTCCTGACCTCTTTGCGCAACTGCCACTCCTGATGGATTTTGACGATCGGCTCGAGTAGTCCTGTAGGGACAGCATTTCCAAAATCTTTACCAGGATGTTCCTCAAGTTTTGTTGACCCAAACTACCTAATTCGTCCAAATTCGTGTCCCTTCGGGCATGTTGTGCGTTGTATTAGTGAGAAAGTAGATGCTTTCTCAATAAGGCGTGAGGTATCTACATGTCCTGCATCAAGAGTATGATCTGGTACTATTTTGTGCTGTTCTCGAAGGAGAGTATGCTATAATTGGCGGCAATTGAAGCCCTTAGGCGAATGGAGATATAAACGGCTCCGGTTACTGTATGGAGTATAGTGACAATGTTACAGACGGAAATTTCATCATTACCTGCCCAGAGCGAATTACCAACTTCTGTTGAACCCGAAACTCTTCTAACCTCTTCCTCGCCGCAAGAGGTGGCGATTTCGTTCGTCATACCCGTTATGAACGAGGAAGAGAATATACGACCGTTATATGACAAGCTATCGTCGCAGCTCGATGCCCTTGATCAGAGCTATGAAGTCATATTTGTCGATGATGGCAGTACAGATAAAACGTTTCTTGAACTGAAGAAATTACATGCCGAGCATCCTGGCGTGGTGCGCGTGATTCGTTTCCGCAAGAACTTCGGCAAAACTCCGGCACTGGTGGCGGGCTTTAGCCGCTGCCGCGGTGAAATCATTTTCACCATGGATGGCGACCTGCAAGACGATCCTGAAGAGATTCCGAATTTCCTGGCGAAGCTCGATGAGGGATATGATCTCGTGTCGGGTTGGAAATTCCCGCGCCTTGATCCTATCTCGAAGACGTTCCCGTCGCGCATCTTCAATGGCATGGTCAGCAAAATGACCGGCGTGCATTTGCATGATATTAATAATGGCTTCAAGGCATACCGGCGCGAGGTGATCGAGGATAGCCATATCAAACTGTATGGCGAATTTCATCGTTTTGTACCCGTCATGGCCCACTGGCGCGGGTACAGTGTCACGGAAATCAAGGTAAAGCATCATCCACGCATCCATGGTGTCTCGAAATTCGGTGCTCGCCGTTTCGCACGAGGCCTGATAGACCTGTTGAACGTACTCTTCCTTACTACCTTTTTGCGCATGCCCTTGCGACTCTTTGGGCCACTGGGGTTCTGGACGTTTTTGCTCGGTGTGATAGTAGACCTGTACGTGGTCATACGCAGCTACTTTTTCACCTATGAGCCGATTCACAACCAGCCTATGCTCTTCGTGGGTATCCTGTTGATGATCTTTGGCGTCCAGTTTATTCTCACGGGCCTGCAAAGCGAGATGATACGGCACTATGCTTTCCGCTCGGATGAAGAATACAGTATTCGGCAGGAACTGGATTAATGCAGAAGTCTACTCTGGTAAAAATCGGCAAGCGTGTATTGCAAATTGGTTTGCCCATCGTCGTTCTGGCCTCGCTCCTGTATAAATTGCGCGATTGGGGAAATTGGAATGCGCTGCTTGTCAGTGCTCACTCGTGGAATTACTGGCTGCTGGCCCTGGCATTTTTCGGTTTTGTGCTGCAAGAGTTATCCTTTGGCCTGATCTGGAAGGCAGTGCTGGCCCGTCTCGGTTTCACCTTAGATCTGCGTGCCAGCCTGCGCATCTACCTGGCCTCAGAATTTGTGCGCTACATCCCGGGCAATGTCTGGCATGTTCTCACGCGAATTCTTTGGGTTGGTAAATATGGCGCCTCTCGCACGATTGCTTTTGCCAGCATGACTATCGAACTGATTACCAAGCTGGCTGCCGGAGCATTCATTTTCGCCTTGAGCCTGATTTTCTGGGGAGATATCGGAGCCATTGGTTCTCTGTTCCACGGCTCCCTTTTCATCCTGGTTGGGGTTGCCATATTTCTGGCATTGCTCGTTCTCATCCATCCTCGCATCCTCAACGGTTTGCTTAATCTTGCCTTGCGCGTGTTAAAGCGCGAACCGGTGGTATTGACCGTGAGCTACAGGGATATTCTGCTGGTCACGCTGGCGTGGTGTGGAAGCTGGTTTATCGCAGGCAGCGGATTTTTCGTGCTTTTATTAGCCCTCTGGCCGCACACAACCCTGGCGATGCTCCCTCTCTGTATCGGTATCTACGCGATAGCCTGGGATTTTGGGTTTGTCACCTTTATCACGCCCAGCGGCCTGGGATTTCGAGAACTGGCGATTACCGCGCTCTTTGCCCTTTCTTTACCATCCGTGCCTGTTCCCCTGGTCGCTATCCTGGCGCTGCTCTCGCGCGCCGTCTCCACACTGGCCGAACTCCTCTGTGTCAGCGTCGCCTATCTGAGTGGCGGCCGGGCTGCACGTTCGATACAGCAAGAACAAGAGGCAGATCAACCCCCGCTTGCGAAAGAGGCAAGGCAAGAACAGCAAGAGAATATTTCAGATGAGACTCCGGCAGGCGTCTCTGCTGAAGGAGGGAATGTGGGTGACTAGCACGACCTGGCGTAAACGTTTCGCGGTATGGCGGAGTCGCCTCTATCTCTATCCGCCGCCCGAACCCATGCCCCGTACGCGCGTATTTTGGATTTCAATGGGGCTTGTCGCTCTTCTGGCGGCGGCGTTCTCCGCCTTTTTCATCGCATTTCTCACCAGCCGTCATAATGCATTCCTGACCGGTGCCGAGGATATGGGCATCATGGATCAGGCGGTCTGGGGTATTTTACATGGGCAGCCGCTCCACATGTCTATTTGCAATATCGTAAGCGATACTAATTGTTATAGCTCTGCTGGAGTCTCGCGTTTTGCCATTCATTTCGAGCCGATTCTTTTTCCCATTTCGCTATTATATATTTTCTGGCCCGGCCCCAATACCCTGGTAATTTTTCAAACGTTGGTAGTGGCGAGTGGAGCTTTTCCAGCTTTCTGGCTGGCGCGTTTGCGTTTGCGCAGTAACCTGGCGGCGGTGCCTTTTGCTCTTCTCTACCTGCTTTACCCGGCGCAGCAACAGGCCACCATCTTTGAATTTCATGCTGTTGCCTTGACTGCGGCGCTCCTGCTCTTTGCCCTTTATTTCATGTATACACGCAAAACGGTGTGGCTCTTCGTCTTTGCCATCCTCACTATGGCCTGCAAAGAGGAGCTTCCTGCCGTAATAGCTTTGCTCGGCCTGTGGATGATTCTCTTCCAGCAGCGCTGGCGTGCCGGCCTGGGATTGGTTGTGCTTGCGTTTGGCTGGCTGGGAATTACACTGCTCAGCTATCATTTCTCCAGTCCCACGGGGCATCCACTCCTGGTGTCACGCTATAGCTATCTTGGCAACAGCCCCGTGCAGATTGTGCTGCATGTGCTGCGGCATCCCATCAGCATGTTTAAACAGCATGTCTGGGAGATTCGCCACCGCGCTTATCTGGAGTTATTGCTTGCTCCCGCCGGTTATCTACCGTTGCTTGCTCCCTGGGTACTGGTACTTGCCGTTCCTTCGCTGGCGCTTAACCTGTTTAGTTCTGATCCTAACCAGTATGTGGGCGTTTTCCAGTATAGCGCGGAGATTGTTCCCATTCTTATCTTTGCGACCATCGAAGCTATGGTATTTATCATCTGGCTGGTCCAATGGTATATCAATTATGTGCAAGAGATGCGTCCAAAGGTTCAAGCGACTGAAGCTGTAGCTACCACGGCTGGCCCTATTCGTTTGTTGCGTTCCTCGCGCTGGTTGCACCCTGTCTTGTTGACGGTCTTGATCGTTTTCGCGCTGGCGAGTGTGGTGAATCAGGATTTCACCTATGGTTCGTTGCCGTTTTCACAGGGTTTTCAATGGCCGCAGGTCACCGATCATGACAAGGTGGCGCAGCAACTCATCGATATGATTCCTTCTTCGGCGTCGGTGTCGGCACAATCGAACCTTGTACCACATATCAGCGAGCGCTCGAATATCTATATGTTTCCTTATCAAGACAATTCAGCTGATTACATCTTCCTGGATGTGACCAACAATACGTATCCTCTCTATTCCGACCAGTATACTACGGATGTGAATACTATTCTGCTGGGCGGGAATTATGGGATTGTAGCTGCACAAGATGGTTACCTGTTGCTCAAGCGGGGGCTACCTTCTCCAGGCATTGCTCCTTACTCACCGGCTCAGTCCGGTCCTAATGTTATACCGAATCTGCCGGATAGCTTCTGTTCTTTTACTCAAGTACCGCAACAGCAGGTGACAAACCCGCTGCAGGTCAATTTCACCGCAACTGATGGTTCTAACGATAGCTTGAGCCTGGTTGGCTATAGTTTTTCGCCGCCGGATTCGTTTACTGCCAATGCCAATACCCGTTATATGCAGGTGAATACGTACTGGAGAGTGAATACACCGGTTCTGCCTGCTCTGCGGATACAGGTGCGGCTGGCGAATCAGTCCAACAAAGAAGAGTATTCCAGCACTGATTTTCCGGCCCTGACGTGGTGTCCTACTACTACCTGGAAGCCGGGAACTATCATACTGGCGGCCAGCAGAATCCTCTACATTGGTAGTGTACCAACAGGGTTGGCACATGTATCGATAGCCCTCTTGCCTTTAACTGTTCCGTTAGGTACAATAGCAGCGCAACAGGATAGACTACCGTTACAAATTGTGAACGCTCCTGACACTATTGTTCCTGCACCGGGGACAAATGCCGTGCAGATAGCCACATTCACGATTACCTGAAGATTTCTCCTGGAGAGAGGCCTGAAATGAAAGGGGTGTTGGTATGGGCATTTATCTGAGTCAACTGCCGCCTGCCGAACTTGCGCGCCTGAAAGCTGAATTAGCGGAGACCCTGATAGCCAATTTTTGCTATCCCCGCTTTTTTGATTATCGCACAAATTCGCTGCGCATGCGACCGGTAGATCGCGCGAAACGCCAGGAGGTCTGGCTTTTCCTCGGTAACATGGATTTTACCGCCTGGAATCGCATAGACTTGCTCTCCCCAGAATTTCAGCGCCAGGTTGAGCGCCTGTTTATTCATTTCGTGCAGCGCAATCGGAATTTCTTTGGTGAGCAGGGTCGCAAGCGAATGGCAGATGTGAGGATGCTCATCAATATCTCTTCACAGGCAGTCACCGAAGGATTTCGCGGTCACCTGACCCGCCGTCAGACAACCAATCCTCCTTTCGGCAGCCCGCGTCCTATTTCATCCTGGTCTACAACAAACGCAAGCGGCCAGGCGGAACTGAAATGGGAACAGATTGTCTCCAGCACCATGTTATTGCAGCAGCAATTACAAGAAGCGCGAGGGGAAATCAAACCATCTCTACCCGGCGAGGCGCACCCGGCTGTAGCTGCCCCCAAACGAACACCTCGCGGTGGAACGACGGCAAATGGCCATACAAGTCATGCAAATGGAAGTGTCGAATCTGAGGCGCGTCCTGCTACCGGCCAAAAAGCTGCCCATCTTCCCCAACCGCAGCAATCTCCGGTATCTCAGCTTGCCTCTTTGCAGAAAATCGAAGCACGAGCTGCGGAAGACAACAAAATTGTAACGCCAGCTGCTCCAGGTCCGAAAACGACCAATCCTTTAACTCCGCCATCAGGACCTCTCCATGCAGCTCCTGCTATTCCTGATGTTCCGACTCGCCCGGCAGTTGAAAGTGTCGGGTCGCCGGTTGTAGCTGATCTTCAAAGTCCACCAAAGCAGCAAGACAATCACGTCATCGCGGTAGCCAATACTCCTCTACTAGATGCACCGGTACACAGTGTGGCAAGCGCAACTCCGCCTATTCCTCAGACCCGGCCGGTCGAGGCGTCGCATTCTCCTGCCACGCAAGAACAAGAAACGGTGCGTGAAGTCTCGCGGACGCTTCAACCGGCGCCATCTTCCGTCGTAGAAGTACCCTCAAAACAACCTGAAAACGCTACAGTTATTTTGAGCGATGAGGATATCGTCATTTTTGAACAACTGAGCTACCAGCTTCTTACATGGCTGCGTATTGAGGCAGTACATGCCGGTTTAGAAATCTCCGGTCAAGGGGCCGGCCAGCTTCTTGAGATGCTGAAAGAACAGGGCGAGTCGGATGATACGCACTTGCAAGTCGTCTCCACCTTATTAAATATCTGCAACCAGGTCATTGCCAATGGCCATGCCAGCCTTCTCGACTACAAGCAGGCGATGATGTTTTATTTGATGCACACTCGTCGTCACCACTGATATATCGGTGCCTCTTAAAAATCCATTAAGAATAGTTGTAAGGGCCTAAATTGCCTTACTAACTACTTCCAAACCTGTCTATAGGTATGATATAAACATAAATGTGAATCCGGCAGATTTCCTTCAATCACTTTTGGTTTTTATCTTAGCTAACCGGTTTAGTCTGTTTTGACCCCTTGGTGGATGAGTAGTGCTCAGAATAACAAAGCGTATCACAATTTAGGGGGTATATTGTGCAATGGCAAAAGGCAGAGATTTAACTGCTGAAAGTCTAAAGGATGTACTTGAAGTGGTCCGAGCAAGGCGACAAAGTGGCTCGTTGAGCATAGAGCATATACAGGGAGGTCGGATTGAGGAGGGGGAGATATATTTCCAGAATGGACGTGCTATCCATGCGCAGGTTGGGCAATTAACCGGTCAGGATGCGATAAACTGGCTCCTGACCTGGCATAATGTACGTTTCGCCTTTACAAATGACGCGCCAGAACCATCGGCCAGCGCTGCCCCTGTTACCGGGCCAATCACCACCCCATCGCGCCTCACTCGTCAAGACATAAGTGGTGTTCCTGAAGTGGTCAATGGCAGTTCTTCTAGCGCGGTTATACGCACCTCGCCCGCTCCTTTCCTTCCATCCGCGGGAATGGGACGTATCGTTCCACAGAAGAGGCGGCTGGTGGAAGATGTGTCATCTCTGCCGCTTACCCGCCGCCAGCGCTATATCTACTTCCTGGTTGATGGGCGTCGTTCCATCGCAGACCTCTCTCGCACGACGGGCAAGAGTATTCAGGAAGTGGAGCTGATCCTGCGCGAATTGCAAGAACAGGGACTGATCGCCATTTAATGCCTCGCTGTCAGCGTTCAAGCCGCCGTCGTAATCGCCGGCAGCAATTCGCGCAGTTGCTCCATCCAGTTGGTACCCAGCAAGCGCCGTGGGATGCGGATAACGCCTTGCTGAACGCGCGCCTCGTTGCGGAATCGCCTGTAGAGCACAATGCGATTGGGTACAATCGTGCGTCTCACTGTCAGCACGAATTCATTATCGCGCGCGGAGATGGCCTCGAAGCCAAGCCGAGCAGCTTCTACCTTGAGGCGTACCATCGCCAGCAAATTTCGCACCTGCAAGGGGGGGGGGCCGAATCTGTCTGTCATCTCTGCCTCCATCGCCTCGACCTGTTCAGGCGTACTGAGGTTGGCCAGTCGCTGGTAGAATTTCACTTTAAGCGTGCGATCTCCAACGTACTCGTCTGGCAGGTATGAATCGAGCGGCAGGTCGATAGAGACCGTGGGTGTGACTGTTTCCACGCGCTTGCCCTGCATTTCCTCTACTGCCTCCGCGAGCAGCTTGCAATACAGGTCGAAGCCGACAGAATTCATAAAGCCGGATTGTTCCGCTCCCAGCAGATTGCCTGCGCCGCGTATCTCTAAATCCTTCATAGCGATGCGGAAGCCTGCCCCTAATTCGGTCGCCTCAAAGATAGCGCGCAAACGCTTCTCTTGAGTGGGCGTCAGCTTCGTATCCTTGTTGTAAAGGAAGTAGGCATAGGCCTGGTGCGTGCCTCGTCCAACACGCCCGCGCAGCTGGTATAGTTGCGCCAGGCCGAACAGGGCAGCGTTATTCACGATAATGGTGTTGGCGTTTGTAATATCCAGCCCATTCTCAATAATTGTGGTCGAAACCAGCACATCGTACTCGCCGCTGGAAAAATCTAGCATTACCCGTTCCAACTGGTCTTCGGGCATCTGCCCGTGTCCGATGACGATACGAGCTTCTGGCACGAGTTTTTGCAGCTTCTGCGCAATTACCTGGATGCCATGCACGCGGTTATGCACGAAAAACACCTGCCCGCCGCGATCAATTTCGCGCAGGATGGCCTCGCGAATCAGTTTCTCATCGTACTCGCGAATGGTAGTGCGAATCGGCAGGCGCTCCTGTGGCGGCGTCTCGATCACGCTCATATCGCGTATATTGACCAGCGACATGTGCAGCGTGCGCGGGATAGGCGTGGCCGTCATCGTCAGCACATCGATCTCAGTGCGCAGTTCCTTGAGCCGTTCCTTATGCACGACGCCGAAGCGCTGTTCCTCGTCCACGATCAGCAGGCCAAGATTGAGGAAGACGACATCTTTCTGCAACAGGCGATGCGTCCCGATCACAATATCCACTCTGCCCAGGGCCAGGTCTTCCAATACCTGCTTCTGCTCTTTCTCTGAACGGAAGCGGCTTAATAGTTCAACCCGCACCGGGTAGGGCTTCAGACGCTCTTTGAACGTATTGAAGTGCTGGAGCGCGAGGACGGTGGTGGGAACCAGGATAGCGACCTGGCACTGATCCAGCACAGCCTTGAACGCGGCCCGCAGCGCCACCTCAGTTTTGCCGTAACCAACATCTCCGCATACCAGTCGATCCATTGGCCGCGGGCGCTCCATATCGGCCTTGACTTCTTCAATGGCGCGAGCCTGGTCTGGTGTTTCTTCGTAGGGAAAAGCGTCTTCCAGTTCTTGCAGCCAGGGCTGTTCGGAATCGGGTGGGAACGCGTGCCCCTGGCTTGCCTCGCGCGCGCTATACAGGCGCAGCAGGTCGCGCGCGATGTCCTGCACATTCTCTTTGACCTTCGATTTGGCGCGTGTCCATTCCGACGTGCCTAATTTGCTGAGTGCCGGAATCGAGTCGCCCATGCCGATGTAGCGCGTCACCCGGTCAAGCTGGTCGGTTGGAATATAGAGCCTATCGGTGCCGGCGTAGTGGATCAGCAGGTATTCACGCTCGACGCCCGTGCTGTTCAATTTGACAAGGCCCTCGAAGCGCCCGATACCGTATTCCTGGTGAACCACATAATCCCCTGGATTGACATCGGCCAGGAACGAGGCTGGTGTGACTACTTTACGTCTCTGCGCTCCTCGACGGCGCGACCAACCAAAGATCTCAGTATCCGTATAGACCTGCAATGCCAGTCCGTGCGATTGCCACCCCTCTGGCAGTTGTCCTTGAATGAGCGTCAGGCTACTGCTCTCCGGCAATTCATTGATGTTTGTCCCCGGGCTGACGTGGATCGTCGCCTTATTCAGAATGGATTCGTCACTGAGGACTTCGGCCAATCTGCGTGCCTGGACTGTGACGATGACGATCCGTTCGCGGTGATCCAGCGCCTTACGGCAGTCCAGCACAAATGCGCGTAGTCGACCGCCGTAGGAGTTACTGGCGGTGAAAGCTGGCACCAGGTGTTCCGTACCATGCTGCCCGGCATCGAAATCGCTTTCATCTGCCGAAAGGATATCGGCGAAACGGAGCTGGCGGCGCTGGTGTAACTTTGGTTCCAGCTGATCCCAGCCAATATGCATGGCCCGCAACTGAGTGGGATTCTCGCGTTCACGTTCAAAATGCTCTTTCATCTCCTGGGCCTGCGCGTCCAGTTCAAGGATGCGATTCTGGATGCCTTCGGGATTGTCGAGAACTACCAGCCCTTTTGAACGCAGGTAGTCCAGAATGCTGGCCTGCGCGTGCAGGTAGGGCAGGTAAAAAGTAATATCGTCAAACGAGTGCCGTCCTCGTAATGCTTCCAGGTCGCGATTCCAGCGCTCCTCGGCATCGCGATGCAGCATCGAACTGTTCAATTGGGCCAGTTCTTTCGCGGCCTCGGGTCCGCGCAGTGGCAATGCTTCGCGAGCGGGACTGACCACGCAGAAATCAATGGCATTCAGCGAACGCTGTGTCTCCGGGTCGAAGGTGCGCAATGATTCGATTTCATCGCCGAAGAATTCGATACGCACAGGGCGGGGCAACGTAGGTGGGAAGAGATCGACAATACCACCACGATGGCTGAACTGCCCCGGCTCCTCAACCTCAGTTACCGGCTCATAGCCCAGATTATAGAGGTGTTCGAGCATCAGCGTGAGATCGACTTCCTGCCCGGGTTTCAGGTCATAGAGTGAGGCCAGTAGTTCTTGTGGAGGGATGACAGGCTGGGTAAGTGCTCGCGCTGAACAGACAATAATGGCGTTACGTTCACGCTCGGCCAGGCAAATCAGAGCATTCATGCGCTGCTGGGTTGTTTCGGCATCGCTAATCAAGCGTTCATAGGGTAGCGCGTCGCGGTCGGGCAATAAAAGTACATCCTTTGGATCTTCAACCAGTACCTTCAGCGTGTCTGCTATTTCGTTCGCCTGTTCCTCATTCGAGACAACCACCAGCAATGGCTGTTTGAGGCTCGAAGCCAGAGCCGCAAGCACATAGGGACGTGCTGACTCGGTGATTCCTGTCAGGGCAGGGACTCCTTCAGCATCACGCAGTCGTTGTATCAAGCGGCGAAACTCTGGCCGCTGTGTTAAAAGTGCAAGTAAACCCTTAAGTGTCACTCAATCCTCCAAAATGGGCATAACGAAGCGCCGCCTCTGGAACTGTACCCTCTACTGTCCAGGGTGGCACCCTTTAAATATACCCTTGCCCACAAACCATTGTCGCGATCTCTCGCGTCCTCATTCTGGCCTGTGCGTTTGTTATTCTACCGCATCCACACACTTACTTCAACACTTCGCACATATTTTCTTATTCCACCGAGAGGAAGGCAATAGCGGCAATACCCAGCGCCAGCCCAATTATTTGATACGGACTTACCTTTTCATGATACACGAACAACCCGATCACGACTGCTCCAATACCCGAAAGTACCGAGAACAGCACCGCACCGCGGCTTAACTCGGCACCAGTGCGCAAACTGATGAGCCAGGCAGTATTGGCGGCAATAAAGCCCAGGATGGAGAGAACCGCGAAGACAAATTTGCCACTTACCGCGAACTGTTTGGCCAGGATATCGGCCACCAGTTCGAACGCGACGAGTAGCAGCAAAAAATACAGCCATTTGGGAGGCAACATACGTGTGATGATCCTTTTCCTGACAATTTTTTCGTGAGAGCAAAGTAATAGACGAATTTACTTACGAGGGAGTTTTGCGCGCGCAAGTTTGAAGGTTACTTGATCCTGTTCACGAGACCACATGTAATCAAGATTGAGGGAGGCAGCAATTGGCGCGTAGATATCCCAGATGGCATCTACTTCATCCCTGCTGAGACCCAAAAATTTTAAGCGGTCAGAAGGGGGTAGGTGAGTAAATGTAGCATATGCCATCTCGTCATCTCCTTCCATCGCCACCAGGGTTGCTCCTAGCGAGACGGCATGCAGGGCAAGCATTTCTATAACCACTTTGGGTCCATGTCCTTTGAGATGTTGCCATTCAGGTACAAGAGTTTTGCCGACAAGAGCAAAGAACTGCTGAGGAGAACGGGCCTGCTGTTTGAAGAACACGACGGCGGCCAACAGATAACCAAGTGCGTTCTCCTGGGCTTGATGGCGAATCTGCTCATAAGTGTATTTGGGTCCTGCCACGTTTTTCCTTTTTAGTAGTCATGGTAAGTGAAAACGAACGCAATGTATCACTTCCAATTGTAAGCGCAAAATATCTCCGGTTCAAAGACATGAATTTACCGGGGATATTTTGCATAAACCGCCCGCTACCGTTCAAGTACCTTAAAAGCAAGGTGCCGTCCCTTTTTCTGTCCGATGGCAAGGGCAAACCATATTCCCGTGATACCATCGACAATGCCTACCTGACTAACTCCACCGAGGTAGACGGGCCGCAGCCCAACCGCGGAGATCAACTGCTCAACTATAGGGCGTGAGTCATCATCAGGCCCGCAGTAGAAGAGATCTGCCTGGACGCCATGAAATTCTGGGTTGGCGAAATTCTCGAAGCCATAGGTGTTGAAAGCACGATAAATATGAGCATTTGGGGTATGCTGCTGAAGCGCGGCAAAGCTGTTCATCGTGCTTGCACCCATTCTGTTTGCCGAATCGATAATGATCCTCCCATCAAGCTGGGAAGCGTACTGGGCAATTGTCGGCTCCATCGCTGTGCCAGGAATTGCCATCAGTACAACGGCCGGGTTGCTGTTCAAAGCATCGGCTATCGTGCCAATCTGCGCGCGATCACCCAGCTCGCCACGTAGAGCCTGGGCATTTTTGCCGTTCACGTCGTTTACTCCAAAGATGACCTCGTACCCAGCGTTGATCCATTTGCGTCCGATTGAGCCGCCGATATTACCCGCTCCGAGAACAGCGATAGTTGGTTTCTCTGTTGCCATGAGTTTTTTCTCCTGTCATTCTGAAATACTACGCCAGACTTTGTGCATAGCATATAAAATCTTCCGTTCTTGCTCATCACTTCGCCCAGGTTCTCAACGCCAACCAAAAAACCTGGTACCCGTGTTCACGCCGATTGCTCACCGGTCAATTTGGGAATGGCCTGCCTGTGTACCACCTGCTCGTGGGCGGGCCTTTTCACTGTATCTGCCTCGCTCGATGCCGGGTCATCACAGATCGACGTGTGCGAGGTAGGCACCGGCAGGGTGAACTGACATCTGATCAGTGGCCTGGAGAGCCTCCCAGGCATTGACCAATTCATTCTGTCATATGATCTGTTGCGCTTTCATTCTTCTTTCACCGTTGGAGAGTGTGAAGGATAAAGAAATCTTCCTGGATTGATGGACCTATAATGCAAAACGTATGAAGCGCCTCGCTCATAACAGAGGCACACCCCAGCGAAAGCGATATGCCGGAGACAATATCACAGGTCCCCTTCCCACCGATTTATTTCTAACTCCTTTCCCAATTTGACATTTTGCCTTTTCATACATTAATATTTCAATAGTTGTTGAAATGCTGATATGAATAGGAGGCTTGCAGTGCCTGGTATGCAAGAGGCGTACAAAGCCATTGCCGATCCGACGCGGCGGCGCATCTTAAAATACCTGCGGGGAGGAGAACGTACAGCGGGTGAACTGGCTGAGTATGCGGGCGTTGGACGTACCGCGCTCTCACATCACCTTCTGGTCTTGAAACTTGCCGATCTCGTGCGTGTTGAGCGCCGGGGTCAGTTCCAGGTTTATTCGCTCAATACGACCGTCTTTCAGGATTTGCTCACGGAAATTTTAGGCTGGCTTGGAGGAATGGACGATTCCTCTGTTCAAGAAGGCGCTCCTACACAAGAAAACTTGTCCGAAGAAACATTCAATGGCTGACTGGAGGGATATTATGAATCCATCGGAGAGTAACAGCGATAAAATTACACCGCAGTCCACTTTTTTTACGCCCGCGACTCTTTTTGCGCTAGCTGTAATCGCAGCGCAGATTCTTATCTCGCTCATTACCTATCCTTTTCTGCCTGATACAGTACCCACTCATTGGAATTTGGCCGGGCAGGTTAATAGCTATGCGCCTAAGTGGGTCAATGCCATTCTGTTTCCGCTTATCAGCATAGGCTTGTTTGTGCTGATACGATTCCTGATCGCGGTAGGTCCGAGGTTAGGCTCTCAGAATGCGCGACGAGCCAACCAGGAAGTTGTAAACCTCATTATTAATGGCGTGCTGCTACTGCTGCTGGTGTTGCAGTTGATGGTGACGGCAATCTCCCTTGGAATGAAATTGGATATCAACTTTGTCATGATTCTAGCCGTCTCAATACTATTCATCTTCATCGGCAACTACATGGGCAAATTGCGCCGCAACTTCTGGGCGGGCATACGTACTCCCTGGACTCTTACAAGCGATGTCGTATGGGAACGAACGCATCGTTTAGGGGGTTGGTTGTTCGTCATTGGAGGTCTACTCGGTGTCATCGTAAGTTTTGTCCCATGGCTACGTATCTGGGGATTCATGGTCATCCTGGTTGTAATAATTGCCATTCCCGTCGTGTATTCCTACCTTGCTTATCAGCACTACACTGTCGAGGGACGCGAGCCGCTCTCTCCGCCATTCGACAATAGTGGTCGTGGGTAGTGAAATGTAAAAAATACGAGGAAAAAAGGATTAAAAAATGCCAAAGTTAGTTGGAAGTACTTTGCTTTTGGTCTGTTGATTTTCCTGATCTTCCAGGTACTGACGCGCGTGCCAGCAGTAACCGTTCTTGGGCGAGTACTTGCGCCCGAACTCAACGCTTCAACTGCTTTCCTCTATACCTGGCTGGCAATCCTGGCGTTGACAGCGGGATTGTTTGAAGAAATTGGGCGCTACCTTGGATATCGCTGGTTCATGGGGAAAGAGGAGAAGACCTGGAGCCCTGCTCAAGCTTCCAATTGAGTGTTGGTGGCCAATCATAGTCATAAGCAGCAAAGAGTCCGCCTGGTCGCAGGATACGTGCAATCTCGGTCAGGGTCGAAGTCGGTTCCATCCAGTGAAATGATTGCGCGCAGGTGACGATATCGGCACACCCGCCGGGCAGACCAGTCCGGTGGGCAGCTCCCTCTCGATATTCGATATGTGCCGCGTGTGGATGATGCTCGATCTTGCGTATAGCCTGGGTACGCATGTCTGTATTGGGTTCGATCCCAATCACGCGCTCGGCCCGCTCGCCCCAAATTGCGGTTGACAGCCCGGTACCACTGCCCAGATCCACCAGCAGCGTGGGATGCGGCATGCCAATCAACTGTGTCAGTAGATCGAGCAAAGCCGCTGGTGGTGTGGGGCGGGCCTGGTCGTACCTGGTGGCTTCACCGGTCCAGATTTCACTGGCTTCTGTCATGTTGTTTCTCCGTCGCCCTGTTCCACTTGCCGACGTTCCTCTTCTTCGCGGCGCAAGCGTTCGCGTTCCTGGCGCTCTTGCAGGTGGCGCAGGCGTGCGGCTTCCTTGCGTGCGGCCTCTTCCGGGTCAGTATTGGCCGCGTTCATCGCCCGTTCCAGACCCTGGGTGATCGCCATCTCTATCGCTTCTACAGCTCTATCTTCGCCTGTTTCGAGCAAGATGCGCTCATCTCCAGATGGAGCGCTTAACACGTGGTCTCGTCCCTGTATACGGCTACTTTTAGGATGACCAATACCAACGCGCAGGCGTGGAAATTCTTCAGTATGCAGGTGGCCGATGATATCTCGCAGCCCATTGTGTCCGGCAGCGCTGCCCCTGGCACGCAGGCGTATTTTACCAGTTGGAAGATCAAGTTCGTCGTACACGACCAGAATGTCCTGTGGCGATAGCTTGTACCAGCGCATGAGTTCGCCTGCGGACTGGCCGCTGAGGTTCATGAAGGTGAGTGGTTTAGCGAGTACAACTCTCTCGGAGCCTATCATGCCGCTGGCAAGCACAGCGCGACTACGCCGTTCATTCCACTTCCAACCGTGCTTTGCCGCCAATTTGTCTACTACGCGGAAACCAACATTATGTCGTGTGCGTTCATATTCAACGCCTGGATTGCCCAGGCCAATTACTAATTTCATAACAAAGACCGGTTAGCGACCATAAGCCAGGCGCACCGCCAGGTAGTGTGGCAGGCCCGCTTTTATGATCTTCTCCTGTGTTTTCTCGATTGCGTAGGGGACACGATAAAATTCAAAACCGCGTTCGGTGTCATAGATCATAAACGCAGCTCGCGGATCGTTGTCGCGGGGCTGGCCAACTCCTCCCGGATTAATAATGGCCCGGTAGCCGTGCGGAGCTTCCCAGTGACCCTCCGGCGGCGTAAGCATCTCGTTTGTCACCTGAATCATGCTCTGGCTCAAACCGAGCAGCGCCAGCAGTTCCTCGATCTCGCTGTTCAGACGATCTTCATCAATAACGGCAGATTCTGGCGTAATCTCGCCACCTTCTTCCTCTTCAGGGCCACCATCTTTCTTATAGCCAGAATTATCAGCATCTTGCTGGTCGTCCGAGGCTTCTTCGTCGAGATGGATGTCTTCTTCTTCAACGTTTGTCTCTGTTACTGCGGTCAGCTCTGCTTCTGTGGGCGTTTCATCTTCATTGGATGTATCATGCTCATTTGTAGGATGGTCTATGATGTTAGCGCCTTTTGATGTGGGTGGCTCAGCTTCGGATGCTGTCATTTCTTCGTTGTTCGCGGGTGCATCAATCGGAGCTGTTCCTGAATCAGCCAGGATGTGGTTCTCATTCTCCGGTGTATTCACTTCAGATGGGCTGCTGATCCTGGTTTCATGGTCTGCTTCATTTGCGGTGGTATCTACGGCAGAACCTGTTGCATCTGGAGTGTTCAGATGGCTTTCTATGATTGCGTTTGCCTCTGCCTCGGAGACCGTCAAACCGCTTTCGGGGTCTCTGTAGGCGCTGGGTGCTTCTTGCACCAGTTGAGCGGCAAGCATGGATTGTTGGGGAGAAGGATGGACGGTTACTGTTTTTTCTCCCTCATCGTCCTGGTCAGCAGTATGGTTTTCAACGCCGTTAGACTGGATGGGGAGAACTACGTTCTGTTCTGTGTCTGCCAGGGGAAGAGTTGGTGTGTTAGCGATAGTATCCGGTTGTTGAAAAATTACCGGGACATGCGTATGTCCGACAAAACAGTAACGGGTGCTAAAGTATTGAAAGCTGCGTTCCGCCAGCACTTCGGAAGTTAGATATTCCCAGAGCGGACCGAAAGGGCTGCCGTGTACCAGCGTGACCTCGCCTTTGATCAGGCGTTCGGGCAGATTCGCCAGAAATTCGCGGTGTTCAGGTGTGAGCCGTTCCGCCGTCCATTCTGCCGAGATGCGGGCGTGCGCGCTGAAATCTTCCAGGTCGATCTTGCCTACGGCTGCCCAGTCATGATTTCCGGCAATGATGACACCGGTACGTTCGCGGAGTTTGAGGATGCATTCATTCGGGTTCGGCCCGTAGCCTACGAGGTCACCGAGGAACCAGATTTCGTCAATTGGTTCTGTCTGGGCAATCTCGTCTATTTTTGCAAGGACTGCCTCTAGAGCTTCCAGATTGGCATGTATATCGGTAAAAACGGCGTAACGCATATGTTATTAATCCACTCAATTCATACGAAAATGCATTCAGGTTAGTGTGGCTATTCTATCATGTTTATGCTAAGGTTGCTAGTAGGATGAGACGAGAATTGCTTTCAGGTGATTTTTCCTTTCCCACGTAGTATACTGAGTAGCATAGATAATAACAAGAAGGAGCAAAAAGACTATGGCAGCACCACGTGAGGAATTTCCTATAGAGCAGCGCCTGCGTAAAGATATTCAAGATGCGCAGCGCGCGCGTGACCAACTTCGCCTGGATACCCTGCGGATGGCGCTCGGAGCGATCCACAATCTGGAGGTTGCCAGAACCGACCGCAAAAATGCTGAATACGGGCAGCCCTTGACCGAGGCAGATGCATATAAGGTGTTGGAGCAGGAAGTAAAAAAGCGCACCCAGGCTATTGAACTGTATAAAAAGGGTGGGCGCAACGACCTTGCAGAAAAAGAACAGAAAGAAATGGATATCCTGCAAGCCTATATCCAGGGTGCGCAGATGAGCGATGACGAACTGCGCTCTGTGGTATCGAGGCTGATTGCGGAGAACGGTAAAGATTTCCGGCGTGTTATGCCTCTTGCTATCAAGGAGACCAGGGGGCGTGCCGATGGAGCGCGCGTGCAGCGCGTTGTGAGGGAGATGACAGAGTAGTGAGCCGGTGCCATTTTCAGGATGATCTGGCTCAATCCGAAAATGACCCCGGTTCGCATTCCTACAAAATTAGTGACTCAGCTATATTCGCCTTGACAAAAGCTGATATTGTCTCATACGATATGAGATAGAATGCTTGTTCTTTCAACAAGTTGCTGAGGACGAAAAAGCTGCGATGAAGATCTACAATACCCTGACCAGAACAGTTGAAGAGATTATCCCCATCGAGCCTGGCAAGATCAAGATGTATTCGTGCGGTCCTACCGTCTATCGTTATATTCACATTGGCAACCTGCGTACCTTTACGATGGCCGATTGGATACGACGCGCTTTTGAGTATCGTGGTTATGAAGTGCTGCACGTCAAAAATATCACCGATGTCGGTCATATGCGCCAGGAGATGGTTGATCGTGGCGAGGATAAGATACTGGCCCAGGCCCGCAAAGAAGGCAAGACCTCGGCACAGATCGCCCAGTTCTATACTGAGGCATTTCATGCCGACGAGCGCAAGCTCAATATCGAACCTGCGACTATCTTTCCCCAGGCCACTCAGCATATTCCGGAGATGATCGAGATCATTCAGGGCTTGCTGGAAAAAGGTATCGCCTATGAAGTCAACGGCAATGTGTACTTCGATATCAAACGCTTCCCCGATTATGGCAAGCTTTCGGGCAATCAGCTTGAAAACATGCTGGCGGGCGTGCGCGAAGGAGTAGTGGCCGACCGGCGTAATCCTGAAGATTTTCCCTTATGGAAAGTGGCTGAACCGGGACGCGAGATGGCATGGGATAGCCCCTGGGGCCGTGGATTCCCCGGCTGGCATATTGAGTGCAGCGCTATGTCTATGAAGTATCTGGGGCCACATTTCGATATCCATACCGGCGGCGTCGATAACATCTTTCCCCATCATGAGGACGAGATCGCACAGAGCGAGGGATACACAGGTGAGCCTTTTGCCAATTACTGGGTTCACGCGCAGCATCTATTGGCCGATGGGCAGAAGATGGCTAAGTCCACTGGCAATGCCTATACCTGTTCCGAGATTGAGGCGCGTGGCTTCGATCCCATGGCTCTGCGGTATTTTTATACCACGGCGCTCTATCGCAGCCGCCTGAATTTCACCTTCCGCGCCCTGCAAGCTGCTCAAACTTCGCTCGAGCGCCTACGAGACTATGCCTACCTGCTTTACATGCAGGCCGATAAATCGGCGATGGCCGCGATCAATCGGGCCCTACAGAGTACCGGTGAAGGAGATAGTCTTCCACAAGAGGCTCTGGTTCGTTCCTGGCAGGAAGCGTTTCTAGCAGAGGTTGAAAACGATCTCAATATTCCACGCGCCATGGCGGTTGTGTGGGACATGCTACGCGATGGTGAGCTTGAGCCAACGACCAGAGTAGCGCTCCTGCTCGATTTTGACCGTATCCTGGGCTTTGATCTCAAGGGCTATCTTGAAAGTGATCGCCCGCGGCGAAAAGCCGATGCCCAGACCTACCTGGCCGCGGTTCCTGCCGATATTGCTGAGAAAGTGCGCGAACGCGAATCACTTCGCAATCGCGGTGAATATGCCCAGGCCGATTCTCTGCGCGAAGCAATCGAGGCAGCGGGGTATACGATTCAAGACACTGATCATGGGTCGCTGGTGCAGCCGCGCCGCCTGGAAGACGAATTCACCGTGCTTTCAAGTTCCAGCGATGCACCTGATAACACACGTGCTCCTGATCTATATGAGTTTTCGGTCAATCTGCTGGCGCATAATAGCCGTGGCGACCTGGAACGTTGCATCTTGAGCATTTGTCGCCACACCTACCAGCGCTCAATCGAACTGGTCATCGTCGATAACGGTTCGACAGATGAGACGTTGCCCTATCTGCAGGAACTGGCGCGTCATGGCGACCTGACGGGTGAAAGTGGCCAGCCCATCGGACTGCAGGTCCTGTTTGCCGATCATAATATGGGATTCGCTGCCGGTCGCAACGCCACCATGCGTACCAGCCGCGGCCACTATGTCGTTCTTATGGATACGTCGATTGAGGTCAAGGGCAATGTCTGGGAACCCTTAGCATTGGCTCTGGCAGATCGCAACAATGGTGTAGTGGGCCCTTATGGGTTGGTGACCGAAGACCTGCGCGAGTTTGCAGAAGCCGCAGGGCCAGACGTGGATGCCATCGAGGGCTATCTCATGGCGTTCCGCCGCGAACTGCTGTCAGAAGTGGGCTGGATCGATGAGCGCTTCCGGTTCTATCGCCTGATGGATATCCATTACAGCTTTTTCTTCAAGACCTCTGGCTATCGTGTCCTGACTGTTCCAGAGGTTGCTGAACGCGTCGAAAAGCACCCGCATCGCGAATGGTTCAGCCTGAGCGAGGATGAACGCGCCACGAAAAGTAAGAAGAACTACGATATCTTCCGTGATCGCTGGCACCACGGTCAGAGCCTGCTCGTCGCCAACTATCGTGCCGAGAACATGTGGCGGGGTCACGATCACCCACACCATCTGGAAGGAACGCATACCCATGCCCCGGATGAACTACCTCCTGCTGGCGCCATGCATACCCATATCCACCAGCACTGGCCCGATCACTCGCATGAACATCCTCACTATCATGAGATCCGGCCAGCGTAAGCAAGCAGTTCATCTATTCATCATAAACTCACGTATCCTAAATAGGGTGGTGCGGATGTGTGTTCACAAAGTGATCAGGGAAACAAACTGAGTGCAGGGAAGGCGCTCATAGCTATTGAGTGGCCCGATTTGTTTGCCTGTGTCGTCATACTTGAAATAGCTCATCATAGTCATCAGGAAAAGCACGAGTGCGAACCATGGCACTCGCAACAGGAGACACAACTTGCTCGAAGACGTACAATTGTTCACCACTTCGGACCTACAGCGATTGCACCACCTCGCATCGGATCGTGTCGTCGTGCTGAATGGAGATATTGGACCGCTCACTATTGAACAAGAAGAGGCTCTCTGTGCATTCATCGCGCAGGGAGGTGGGCTGGTGTGTGTAGGTGATGCGGCAGAAGCTTACCATGAAAACCCGCTACTGGGCGAGGTATTAGGCCATATTCATGGGTTCTGCACGCCGCGTACCGAGATTATTGCTCGCGTAGCCACATCCGATCACTACCTGACCCGTCGTTTTGACCCATCCTTCACCGTATTTGAAGCAGTCTACATGCTGGATAGTGTTCCGCCGGATGCCGAGATTCTCTGGCGTAGCTCCTGGCACTATGCGACACACGTCCTGGCCTATGCCCGTACATATGGCCGGGGACGTGTTTTTTGCACCACGCTGGGCAGCGCTCGTGAAACGCAGGAACTGCCAATTTTCCAGCAGATGCTTAACCGGGCGATGCGTTATGCCTCTGGCGTGGAGACGGAGGAGCAGGTCAAACGCGTAGCGATGATCGGCTACGGCGCGATTGGCTTCGAACACGGCACCGCCATCAGCGAAGTACCAGGATTAGCATATACCCTGATCTGTGATCGCAATGAGGAGCGTTTAGAGGCAGCGCGAAAGGCTTTTCCGGGCGTGAGTACCTGCACCGATCTATCCCAGGTGGCGGCAGACCCCAGTATCGATGTGGTCATCATTTCCACGCCGCCCAATACACACGCCGAAATATCCATGCAGATGCTACGAGCGGGCAAGCATGTGGTTTCAGAAAAGCCATTTTGTTTAACAACGTCCGAGGCCGATGCAATGATTCAACTGGCGCAGGAGAAGCAGCTGGCTCTGACAGTGTACCAGTGCCGGCGCTGGGACCCGGACTACCTGGCAATTCAGAAGGTACTCAAGCAGGGAACGATTGGCCCCGTGTTTCACATGGAAACATTCATCGGTGGCTATGCCCATCCTTGTGATTACTGGCATTCACACGAGCCGATCTCTGGCGGCGTGTTCTATGATTGGGGGTCGCATTACCTGGACTGGATTCTGCAGCTGATTCCTGATAACGTGGTGAGCGTGCGTGGCATCGAACACAAGCGTGTCTGGCACGATATCACTAATGCAGACCATTCGGTCGTCTACCTGCGCTTTGCGGGTGGGCAGGAAGCGGAATTTATGCACTCGGATATCGCAGCTGCGATGAAGCCGAAGTGGTATATCCTGGGCGAACGGGGAGCGATTGTAGGACACTGGCGGCAGGAAATCGTGAAAACACGACGCTGGTCCGGTGATCTGATCGAAGAGCGACTGGCGCCATCGGAGGCGTTACCTGAAGTGTTTGTCTATACCCGTGAAACGAGCGGAGCAATCCACGAGCAGCGCCTGATGTTGTCCGAAGCGCCCCGTTATGCCTTTCATCGCAACCTGGCAAACCACCTGCATTGTGGTGAGCCGCTGGCCGTGCTGCCAGAAGAATCGCGCCGCAATATTGCGGTAATGGAGGCGGCCAAGAGGTCAGCTGAGCGCGGCGGGGAGACAATTGCCCTGGAGTGCTAACCCTTCGCTTACTTGTTCGATCTTCATTTTTTCGTTAAGCTATGGTAAGAGATCTGTAGGGACAGCGACTCGTCCTTGTCCTGGTGCAGTTGATATAAAAGGGAAGTGTGTGCCGTAGAAGTAACGTTCGATGTAGAAGTAGGATGATGTTCTTCGTTGCGATAAGCCTCAAGATGGGTCCTAATCATTAGGAGGTAGATTATGGCACTTGAGTTACCCTTGTTCCCGCTGAATGTTGTACTCTTCCCCGGTGCAGAACTTCCCTTGCATATCTTCGAGCCGCGCTATCGACAGATGATTAACGAGTGCTACGAAAAGGCAAAACCCTTTGGAGTAGTGCTGGTGCAGCCGGAGAGTACGCTTTACGAGGAGGAGCCGTATACTGTCGGCACGATGGCCGAGATAGAGGCCCTTGATCGATTACAGGATGGGCGCATGAACCTCATTGCTAAAGGTACGCAGCGCTTCCGTATCCTGAGGCAGCACCGCGAGAAGCCCTATCTTTCAGGGATCGTAGAACTCTATAGAGATGTGGCCGAACCGGAGCAAACATTGCTCAGATATGCTAACTATGCGCGCAATCTTTTCGAATCCTACCTGCAAATTTTGCTTGAAGTGGTTGGTAAGGAGGATATAGAGTTCAATCTTCCTGCCGAGCCAGAAGAGCTTTCGCATTTCATTGCCTACTTTCTTGATGTGCAGGATGAGCAAAAGCAGCGCTTCCTGGAATTGACTTCGACAGTGCAGCGTTTACAAGAGGAAGTACATGTTTTGCGCAAAGAGGTAGCATTCATGCGTGAGATACTGACCATGAGCAACCGCTTCCATACTGATGCTCCCGATCGCAGCATGTTAAATTGAAGCTGTCTCTATTACGCCATCAGATTTCGATCAATTGCAACTCCTTGAGCCTCTGGAGTGACATGTAGACTTCGGTCAGAGAACGCCGTGTAAGCTGGATCAAATCGGCAACTGTGCGCTTATCGTTGATGAGAAGGAAGATGGTTCGATCATAGCGGGTAAGGTTCGTGATTGGGTAGTTCCTTGCCTGTTTGGTGAGAAAGGGGATATGTTTTTCAGGCCCGGCGCTGGCGAGATCGTTCGCCCCTGGAGCCTCTGCTGGCGGCTGTTTAGCGATATCTGAAGAGGGAACGGTGTATGCAATGCCATCCTCATGCACGCTCTGTGTGTAGGGGCTCTCTTCTGGCAGTGGTTTTCTAGTGATAGAACTGGTTGGCATGCTCGCCCGGATAGCGGGAATTGGCCGTGTTATTGAGGATGATGGAATTTGAGCATGAGCCTGTGGATTCTGGTTGCCAGACGGGGTATTTCTGGGAGGTGGTAACTGCCGTTGAGCTTCTTTGGCATAAAATATAAAATGAATCTCGCCCCAACCATTCATCCACCTCAAGATAGATTCGTTCGCATCATCCTCGTAGGTTCCCCAACGCACCCGCACAGGCTGGCCATGCACGATAGCCAGACTCGCTTCTTCTTTACGCGTGCTGCTGGCCCGTCGCACTATGAGTACCCCCGTGAGCCGGTACATCATCAGGTGCCTGATGACAGCTGCCAGTGAGGGTGCAGAATAGATATGGGCCATGGCTTAGGACTCCTCGTCTAGTGTATTTGCACTTGACGTTTTCGGTTTTGGCACCTATACTACTCCCATCAGAGGCGGCAGGGGCCATATCGTTTTCCTTAGCCCGTATAGGGGATTGAAACCTGATTACATCCTGCAACAGACTTGCCGCCCCATATTACCTGAATATGATACACAAGTATATCCTACTGAATTGTATGCATCTACTGCCCATCTGTCAAGAACCGGCTGCTTGAAGATGACTCTTGGGTAATTGCAAAATTAGCTCTGCTCCTCTTCGGAGAGGCTATACATCCCTGGCTCAAGAACATCGGGTCTGTAAATCTCAGTTTCCTCTTCGTTCGGGTCTATAAGTCCTACAGTGTAGGTATCGGAGAGATAGCCCTCTTTAGCAAGCGCCGAAAGCGCCGGAAACAGCGTTGTGAGCGTCTGTTTGAAGTGTTCGGTATCCGTACAACTCCATTCCAGGCCTATATCTGTTCCTGCCTTACTGCTTGCCGGTGTGTATATCTCAACAATGCAAGCGTAGTTTTTGCTCCCATCATCGGAAACGATAATTTTAGGATTAAAGGTCATCGTTCCGCTCCGTTTGCCTTGATTCATCATGCTTTTACCTGCCGTGGCATTGAGTCGCTGTACAACTTTGAAGACTTCCGCGAACATCAGTTCACCTGCCGCGCGATCATTGATAGGTTTTTGAGGAGTTGCCATAGTTTGAATATCCTTTCTCTGTGACATATTTACTTTCTACTTCATATCACATGCAAGCAAACCGGAGCGCAGGTGTAGGGAATTCTCCCTAGACAGGGGTTCGGCCTGGTTGGCTCGCACACCTATGCCCAAACGGGAACCTATACCGTGACCCTGCTGGTAAGCGATCAGGGCGGTAGCCAGGTAAGCAAAACGGTGAGCGTCACTGTCAACTAATGCAAGACCTGGCAGATCGCCATCCGGCCTTTCCATAGAAATGCAGGGTGGCGTCTGCCAGGAGCGAACAGCAGAGCGACATGGAGAAACTATAGAGAAGTGTACACCAGAGGTCATATTGCTGCCGCGTGAAAGAGGATATACTATGGAAGTTGAACAAATGCGATGGGCGCCAGGCAACGGCTGGGAACGTACTCTACAATGAAACGGCAAGCAAAACGATTCAGCCGCTGAAATGTAGAGGCACTCCTTGCGGTGTCATTAGCATACATACATGCGACCTACAGGAGAAAAACGATGGGAATCAGCAACGATGGCCTGTCCTACTGGCAGGCCGAAAGCGGGGGAATTGATCTTCTTGACATGACGATTGGGGATCTGCTTGATCGTCGCGCAAACGAGCATCCTTCGCAGGAGGCGGTCGTCTTTTCGTGTCAAACTGGATTTGAGGGAAGCTCTGAGCTACGCTGGACTTACCAGGAGTACCGCGAACGAGCTAACCAGGTCGCTCGCGGCCTGATGGCCCTGGGACTGGACAAAGGCGAGCATATCGCGGTATGGGCTACCAACCTGCCCGAATGGCTCTTACTGGAAATGGGCGCAGCCAAAGCGGGCCTTGTGTTGGTCACGATCAATCCCGCCTACCGGGCGCAGGAACTGGAGTACGTACTCAAGCAAGGTGATGTGTGTGCGCTCTTCTTGATGGCAAGCGTGCGCGACCATAATTGCCTGGCGACACTGCGCGCACTGGTGACTCCTGGTGAGCAGAACGGCCAGGTGAGTAGCACGCGCTTGCCCATGCTGCGTTCGGTCTGCCTGCTCGGTCCAACCCCAGAAGATGCATTCGGTCAGGAGAAGTGGCGTCCACTTCTCTTTGAGGAGATGGTTGCTGCCGGTTCGCAGATCGACGAGGATGTACTGCGTGCGCGGCAGGTCTCAGTTAATCCGCGGGACGCGGCTCAGATTCAGTATACCTCTGGCACGACCGGTTTCCCCAAGGGTGCGATGCTGCGGCACCACAGCATTCTCAATAATGCCATGATCGTGGCGCGAGAGTGGGGGCTTGACCAGGGTGATCGCTATTGTAATCCCATGCCTTTCTTTCATACCGGTGGTTGCGTCATCAGTGTGTTGGGACCACTGGCGGCTGGCGCAGTTGTGCATCCCCTGCTGTCCTTCCATCCCCTGACTGCATTACAGGTCATCAGTCGCGAACGCTGCACAACCCTGCTTGCCGTTCCTACTATGCTGCTCGCCATGTTGCAACATCCTGACTTTGAGCGGTACGATCTCTCCTCGCTTGTGCGGATCGGTACGGGTGGCGCGTCTGTGCCCGTTTCCCTGATCGAACAGGTGACTGAGCGCATAGGGGCCAGCGTCTGTAACTTCTATGGCCAGACCGAGGCGAGTCCGTTTATTACCAAAACGTTACCGGATGATCCGTTTGAATTGCAAGCCACGACGGTCGGTCTACCGCTGCCACATAGCGAGGTCAAGCTGGTCAGTCCGGCGAACGGCGGAACTGTACCGCTTGGAGCGCGCGGCGAATGCTGCTGCCGGGGTTACCAAGTCATGGCCGGTTACTACCAGATGTCGGAGCAGACCAGGGCGGCCATTGATAGCGAGGGCTGGCTGCATACGGGTGACCTGGCGACCATGGATGCCCGCGGCTACCTCAGCATCGTGGGGCGCCTCAAAGAGATGGTCATTCGCGGCGGCGAAAATATCTTTCCGCGCGAAATCGAGGAGTTTTTGCTGCGCCATCCCCAGGTAGGCGAGGTCTATGTCGTCGGTGTGCCTGACGCCTTCTTTGGCGAGGAGCTACTGGCCGTGGTGCGTCTCAAGGAAGGAGTAGCAGTCACGGAGCAAGATCTGCGTGCCTTCTGTAAAGGGCAGATCAGCCACCAGAAGGTGCCGCGCTACTTCCAGTTCGTGGACGCCTTCCCAATGACGGCCAGCGGAAAGGTGCAAAAATTCATCCTGCGCGAGCGGGCTATTCAGGCCCTGGGATTGCAAGAGGTCGCAAACAACACAAAGGCATAGCGATAGACTGATATTGAAAGGGACAGGTGATGCGATGTCAACACTAGAACTAGAGACGATGCGTTGTGAAGTCAATGGCCTGCTGGCAAGGCTACGACTCAATCGACCGGAGGTACTCAATGCTGCCAACCGTGCCTGGGTTCAGGACCTGGTCACGGTGACCGATTTTTTGACCCACGATGTCCAGGCGCGGGTGGTGCTAGTGAGTGGAGAAGGGCGGGCCTTTAGCAGTGGGATGGATACGAAAGAACTGGCCCGCGAAAACATCACGATCGATTGGTTCGAGACCTGGGAGCGCGGCGTGACGGCACTGGCCGAACTGAATGCCATCACTATAGCAGCCATTCAGGGCTATTGCCTGGGCGGCGGGCTACAACTGGCGCTGGCGTGTGACCTGCGTATTGCCAGCAGCGATGCTATTTTCAGTATTCCTGCCGTTAAAGAGGGTGTAGCGGCCTACATTGCCACAGTGCGCTTAGCTCGATTGATTGGGGCAGCCGCTGCCAAAGAGCTGTGCCTGCTGGGTCGCCGTTTTAGCGCCGAGGAAGCCCGGGCGCTACGACTTGTCACGGAAGTGGTTCCTCTCACCATGCTGGAAGAACGGGCGCTTGCTATGGCGCAAGAACTGCTCAGCATTCCTTTCCCGGCACTTCTCTATACCAAACGCCAGATCGATCGCGCGTTTAGCCAGGATATCGCACTGTTTCAGCACGAGATGACTGCTGTATATGAGGACTGCCTGCGTTCAACCGAACATGCCGCTGTTAAGGCGGAACTAAAGGCGCGTGAGAAAACCCCATAGCCATTTAGTAGAAAGGGGCACTTGTTATCATGCCAGCAAACATTTTTGTATTGCTACACAAGATATCCGCTTCCATATAGAACTTTCTTCCTATATTCCTATTCCGTTTTCCTGTTCCAACTATGGGTAACTCCAGGTTCAATTGATACGATTGTGAGACTGGTAACGCATCCTGATACAGGGATATCTCCTTGCCCGGAGTATTCTCATGCGTGGTATATTGGACATTGGAAGCGGTGATTTCAGACATCTCGCTTCATAATTTAAATTAATGTATATAACAATAATGATTGCCAACAGTAGAAAATACTTTTGGCTCAAGGAGAGACAACCTATGAGCAAATTTATACCAGGGCGCCAGTTGGATAATAATCCTGGCGATCTCAGCGTTCTTGATACCCGGCCTATGCCTCGTGTAGTTCAGGGCTTGAGGAAGGTTCCGGAAATTACGATCTATTTCTGGATCATCAAATTGTTGACTACCGCCATGGGCGAATCAACCTCTGATTATCTGGTTCATGCAATCGATCCGGTGATTGCTGTGGGACTCGGAGGTATTGGCCTGCTGATCGCTCTGATACTACAGTTCTACGTGCGTCGATATGTCGCATGGATCTACTGGTTAGCGGCTCTTATGGTCGCTGTATTCGGCACCATGGCTGCCGACGCTGTGCATATTGTGCTGGGAGTGCCATATGTAGTCTCGACTGTTTTCTTTGCGATTGTACTGGCCATTATCTTCGTTGTCTGGTATAGGAGCGAGAAAACGTTGTCCATCCACAGCATCACTACGCGCCGCCGCGAGCTGTTTTACTGGGCTGCGATCATGGCGACCTTCGCGCTGGGTACCGCTACCGGTGATTTGACTGCCTTTACTTTCAACCTGGGCTTCTTCCCTTCAGCCGTGCTGTTTATGATAGTGATCGCTATACCCGCGATTGGCTACTTTCTGTTCGGCCTGAACGAGATTTTTGCTTTCTGGTTTGCCTATATCATCACGCGCCCGCTCGGCGCTTCATTTGCCGACTGGTTTGGGAAACCGCGCGACGTGCGTGGGCTTGGCCTGGGCGATGGAGTGGTTAGTGTAGTGCTTGCAATTTTGATCATCATCTTTGTAGGCTACCTGACAGTCACTCGTAAGGATATAAAAAGCGACCAGCAATAGCCTCCCATAGCATGGTATAATCTAATCCATAAATTACAGCATGGTTGATAAATAGTGACTTGCACGGGGGAGTTGTTTTATGAAAAACACCTATGCAGCGGCATTAGTGTTCATGGCCATCATTGTACCCATCCCTCTACTCGCAGCGTTCGTTACAGCCATCTCTTATATCATCCTGGGCCAGCAATTCGGTTCGACTACCTGGCTCAACTGGGTAGCATTAGTATCTGGCCTGGGCATAACGCTCCTTGTCTGGCTTATCGCTGCTATCTTCTGTAGAAGGCGTGCCACGGCTCAATATTCAAATAGAATCAGCTATGATGCGATTGTGCAGGAATTAACGCGACTGAAAATCAACTACGACCATATTGACATGAACAACGTCGATGAAGAGCTTGAGGGGAAAGAAATTGTCGAAGCTCTTGTAGCCGGTCAGGCCGTTGAAGTTGTCGATGCTGTGAATGCTGGAGAAACGGCCATAGTTGCACCTGCCGTTGGATCTGCTGGAGTTGCCAGGGCGAACGGAGCGACCGAATCTCCGCAACAGAATAGTGACAACGCGGCGCTTGAGAGGGCCTATGCCGATCTGTATGGTGAGCAGGATGACGATAGTATTGAGGGCCAATTAAAAAAGAATGGCATACAATGGGTACTTGGCAGTGGCTACATCGACATATGGAACAGGCTCCAGGCCGCCGATCAAGAAATGATTGCCGTGCTTCCCAAAGAGACGCTTGTGGCCGATGCAGACTATGATCTGCTGCGCCTGGATGGCTCAACCATTCCCAATAGCCAGCACTGGATTGACGTTATCAATAAGGCAAAAGCAACGCTTGAAAGGGTCGATAAGCAAAAAAAGGCGCAAAAAAAGCCTGCTGACCATACCCAGCAAGTTGCGTCAGAGCAACAACTATTGGGGCAGGCGTTGCTGGATTTGATCAAGGCTACCGTTTCCTCGTCCAAATTGCCACTGGACGATGCCAATATTCCCACAAGTTTGGGGCCGGCGCTCTTCTCACTCCTCAAAAACGCTTTTACGGACCCACAGCCAGAAGTGCAAGAGACTGAGGCACAGGCGCGGGAAGGTCTCCGCCAGGCGCGCATCGCCATCAACTCGTATATTACGAATCGCTGGGCCGGGTTGATAGAGTCCCGTAACCGGCTCATGGGAAGCTCGTTTTTCGCCTCGACCTTCATTTTGATCTTATTTGTTATCGCCATTCTTGGTAATGCGCCGGCGTCATCGCTACTTGCCGGCCTGGTCTTCTTTTTTGTCGGCGCAGTGGCAGGACTTTTTCCACGCCTTACCCCCCAGATGGTTGTGAGTCGTCAACCTTCTGGGAATAATAAATTGTCTTCCAAAGCTAACAATGCATCTGGTAGTGCCGGTGCCCACTCGGCTAAAGCTGCCGGTCAGTCCAACGGCGCCAGGGCCAATGGCAATGGAAAATCAGCGGCTCAAAATGGAAGTGCGCGTTCGAACGGCTCATCGAGCGATGACAGGCCGCCAAGCGATGATTATGGACTGACCATAGCAAGGGTTCTAGTCACCCCCGTTTTCTCCGGCCTTGCGGCTCTGATTGGTGTGGTGCTGGCCAGTATGCTTTCAATTGCGCTCGTTTCCCTCACACCTGTGCAATCAAGCAATAATGCGGTGACCCCAACCCGTTCGGCTGTTGTCGCTACCGCTACTCCGACAGCAGCGTTGGGACCGGCTACGGCCCCGGTTAATCGTGTAGTTCCGAATTATCCCTCACTCGATCAGGTATACAGCCTCACTACGAACGTGCAGGGAGTGATTTTCGCGGCGATCTTTGGCTTTTTACCAAGTCTTGTGATAAACGCGCTGCAAAAGGAGGCAGCACTGATCATGGGCCAGTTGAAGAGTACCGATCCGGGCGAGGATGGTCACGGCTGATACATCCAATAATTTCCGTAAGTTCACGTTTTGGCCTTTATACCGCTTTAAGTTGCTAAGACCCCATTGAAAAATCGTTGCAATCGTCGTTCTTAGTAGGAAGTCGATGAAGAGTGAGTTCCATCGAACTTGCTGATTCTGATCGTCCAATATTAAGAGTGTGAAAAAGGGGTCTTTTTATGAGTATGCCGGGGTATCCATCGGGCCGCTCTGCCAGTCCTGCTATAAGAGGTCGCGTTCTCTCTTTCATCGCAGTATTACTTATCATCGTGCAAATTATCTTCTCGGTGATAACCTACTTTCTTTTTCCTGGCATAGTACCTTCTCATTGGAATGCAGCCGGGCAAGTCGATAGCTCTATACCAAAATTGGGCTTTATACTTATATTCCTGGGCATCAGTCTTGGAATGTATATCCTGTTGCAACTCATTAAGGCCTTAACCATGCTGGACAACGACCCGCAAAAAAGGCAGGCAGCAGCTCTCATTCTTGGTCTCATCAGCATCTTTGTGGTACTTGTTGGGCTGGTTACTCAAGTTATCACAACATCGGTAATCCTTCACTGGTAATAGCCTGTTAAAGGTCGCTGGCTACTCCTTTGACAAGATATGCCAGCGTCCTCATATCCCCTACCATAAAGGTCTCTTTCACTCGACTGGGGCGTCCCCAGCCCTGTCGATTCACCCACACCGTCGTGTATCCCAGCTTCTTTGCAGGCACAATATCGTACTTGAAGCCGAATCCGGCGTGCCATATCTCCTTTACCTTCAATCCTAATCGTTCCCTCGCCAACAGAAAACCCTCGTAGGCCGGCTTATAAGCTTTTGCCTGCTCTGCTGTGATGATATCATCGAACTTGACCCCGATGGTTTGTTCTGTCTGCGCGATAATCTCATCATCTGTATTCGTAATCAGCACAACTTTGACCAGTTTCTGTAGCTCGATGATTGCCTCTCTCGTATCGGGAAATGGTTTCCAATAGCCCATTGATTCGACGAACTCGTCGACTTCTTCCGGGCTGGTGGGGATAGAGTATTGCGCGAATGTCATTCGTAATGTATCGGCCAGCACCTGGCGGTAGGGGCGATATTTCTCTTGAATATAACGAAACTGGATTTCCTCCCAGTCCTCCTGTAGCGTTCGCGGGCTGACAGTGCCATATCCTTTCATACTCAGACTCTCGGCGAAAAACTGCTGAATACCTTTTTCCCAATCGATCAGCGTGCCGTAGCAATCGAAGGTGATGGCTTTGGGAAGTGCAATCATTGAGAACCTCCAGACCTCAAGAAATGTGTGTTGAACAAAACGTCGAATACTGATATACTACACCATACCAACGAAGCAGGATGGGCGTATTGCATAGCTTTTCAGCCTGAAATAGCATAAATACCCTTTAATTTGCGTGGGGTTGCAGATGATTCGTTTCGCTACCTGTTATTTGCACGGATCGAATCATCGCTCGCGTGCTCCTAATCATCTTCCTGAGCGTAGTCGGATGCGACAAAACGCAATAGGCTTAGAGAAGATGGATAGGTGCTAAGATTATCAGGAGGATAGAAGGTTTTATGAAGGTCTATACCGCGGAACACATTCGCAATGTCGCATTGATTTCCCATGTTGGAGCAGGCAAAACGTCTCTGGTGGATGCAGCTCTCTACGATAGCAGCGCTGTCACACGACAGGGTAAGGTAGATGAGGGCACCTCGATCTCCGATTACGACCCTGATGAATTAAAACGCCACATGTCGCTGAATGCCAAAGTTCTCCCCGTTGAATGGAAGAATACCAAGATTAATTTTATCGATACCCCAGGCTATGCTGATTTTGTGGGTGAGGTGAAGGCTGGGCTGCGTGTAGCCGATGCAGCGCTGGTCGTTGTGACGGCTGAAAAAGGCGTGGAGGTTGGCACCGAACTGACCTGGCAATATGCAGATGAGCGCAAATTGCCACGCATGGTCTTCGTCAACAAACTTGATCGTGAGAATACCTCGTTCGATAATGCCCTGGAGTCGCTGCGCAAACAATTCGGCCTCAAGGTCGTTCCCCTGCAGCTTCCCATCGGCGAACAATCCGCCTTTCGAGGCGTCGTCGACCTCGTATCTCAGAAGGCATATACCTTTGAGGGCGGCAACAAGGTACAGGAGATTCCCGTTCCTGCCGAATTGAAAGATCGCATCAGCACCTATCGCGAACAACTGATTGAGTCAGCCGTTGAAAGCGATGACGCGGTGATGGAGAAGTTTCTTGAGGGTGAAGAGCTGAGTGACGAAGAGATACTCTCCGTGATCAAACAGGGAACGCGTACCGGCCAGCTGATTCCGGTGTTATGCGGAGCTGGCAGCAAAAATATCGGCGTGCAGACGCTGCTCGATGCCATCGTCGACTACCTGCCGAGCGCGGCGGAAGCGCTACCTGAAGATGCGAAGGCTTTCGGCGATAATCTCTCGTTGTTCGTCTTCAAGACCGCGGCTGCGCAGGTGGGTATAATCAGCACATTCAGGGTCTACTCTGGAACACTGAAGCCCGATAGTCATGTGTATAACGTCCAGACAAAAGCAGATGAGCGCATAGGGCAGTTGATTATTCCACGCGGCAAGATGCAGGATACGGCAACGGAACTTCCTGCCGGCGATATTGGCGCGGCAGCAAAGTTCTCCAATACGCATACGGGCGATACTCTTGCCGGCAGCAAGGATATTAGCGAGGCACTGGCCCCGATTAACTTTCCGGAGCCGTGTTATACTGTGGCTGTCTTCCCCAAGAGCCAGGCTGACCTCGATAAGATGAGCAATGCCCTGGCGCGAGTCGTTGAAGAAGATCGCACGCTGCGTGTCACGCGTGATCCAGAAACGGCGGAAGTGCTGCTTTCCGGTATGGGTGAGTCGCATATTCAGATCACTATCGAAGGTATCAAGCGCAAGTACGGCGTTGATCTTGAAGCGCGCGATCCACGCATCTCCTATCGTGAGACTATTCGTAAGAAGGCGCGTGCTAATGGGCGCCATAAGCGTCAAAGTGGTGGCCATGGGCAGTTCGGCGATGTATGGCTGGAGATTGAGCCACTGCCGATGGATAGCGAGGAAACCTTCGTCTTCGAAGACAAAATTGTTGGCGGTGTGGTGCCAGGCCAGTATATTCCGGGTGTTGAAAAAGGCGTGCGCGACTCGCTGAAGCGCGGTTTCATCTCCGGCAATCCAATGGTGTATGTCAAGGTGGCCCTGGTCGATGGCAAATATCACCCGGTTGACTCTTCCGCGCAATCCTTCGAAATTGCTGCTTCGCTCGGTATGCAAGAAGCTGTGCCGCTGGCCAGCCCTACCATTCTGGAACCCATTATGACGGTCACTATAACGGTGCCCGAGGGCAACATGGGTGACGTGATGAGCGATATCAACACCAAACGCGGGCGAGTTCTTGGTATGGCTTCCCTTGGAAACGGTATGCAGCAGATTACTGCCAACGTGCCGCAAGCCGAGATGCTGCATTATGCCACCGACCTGCGTTCTATCACGCAGGGGCGCGGCTCGTTCAAGATGGAGTTCTATCAATACGAAGAGGTGCCTGCCAACATACAGCAGGAGATTATTGCCCAGTATAAGAAGTCTCAGTCTGAAAAGTAAGCGGAAAAGGGCGGCCACAAGGGTGCGCCCCTACCCTACACGAGCTTATCAAGCCACTATGTGTAGGGTAGGGGCGCACCCTTGTGGCCGCCCTCCCATCATGGTAAGGGCGTACCACGTGCTGGACCAATCCGCACCCTACCGGTCGCCCTGGTTCCTCTTCCATCGCCTTTTGTTAAGAATTCAATAATGCATCCCAGTGTTCATGAGCCTGCCGAAGCAGCCTCTTCCGGCGCTACATTAATACCTGTTCGCTGCGGGAAAAATGGGCGCAGGATGAGGAAGATGATGATGCTCACTACTGCCCCAAGCAAGTAGCCCAGGCTGGTGCTGGCAAAGATGCCGGTTGCCAGTGGGCCTGTGAAGAAAGAGGATTGCGTAAAGAGCAAACCTACGACGACTCCAACCAGCCAGGCGATACAGGCGGGAATATTGAATCCGCCAGTATAGTAGTAGATGCTGTTGGGACTCAGGTCGACCAGGCTCCGGCTATCATAGCTGCGTCGCCAGATCATATCGACCAGGAAGATCGCGGCCCATACGGTCAAACCGTCGGCCAGTACCAGTAAGAAACTGGTCAGCGCGCCCTGGAAATCATTGCGGATAAGCAACACATAGATGGAGCCTGCGACCATCAGCACGCCATCGATCAGCACAGCATACTGGCGCTTGAGACGGACTCCCATAGCGAGCAGATTCAGGCCGGAAGAATAAATGTCGAGGGCAGCTCCGGCCAGCAGGCCACCAATAGCCGTCAGTAGGTAAGGAACAGCAAGCCAGGCCGGTAGAGCCTCTCGAATGGGTGCCAGCGGGTCGGAAGCCGTCAGCACGTTGGGTTTGAACGAGGCCAGCAGGACACCTACAATCATCAGGATATAGAGGGGGAAAGTACCGCCAAAGACGGTCCAGAATGTAATAGCACGCCCGGAGCTGCGACGCGGCAGATAGCGGGCGTAATCCGCGCCGGAGTTAATCCAGCCGATTCCGGTACCGGCCATGATAATGACAAAAGCAGTGATGACTCCAGTATCCCATGCTGTTGGGGGCTGGCTCACGAGCTTAGCCCAGTTGGTCTGCGGCAACAGAAAAGCGATGATGACAATGGTTAGCAGACCAAAGACCCAGGTTGCGGCGCGTTGAATCCAGACCAACGTGGCGTGTCCCCAGTATCCGCAGGTCACTACCAGCGCCGCCAGGAACAGGATGCTGATAACCGTCCAGGCGGGATTCGCGGATACACCGAATACCTGCAAGAGTTCCAAAAAGGCGCCGGTAGAGGCGATGACCAGGATAGTTTCCCAGCCTACCAGGCTAATCCAGCTAATAAAGGTTGGGCCAAGATTGCCACGTGTGCCAAAAACTGCTCTCGAGAGAGTCAGCATGGGCGCGCCTCCCCAGACCCCCGGTAGGCTCAAGAGACCCACAAAGAGAAAAGAAACTCCGGTTGCCACCAATCCAACTATGAGACTCTGCCACAGGTTCAGGCCGTTACCCGTCAAATAGCCTGCGCCATAGACAATGCCCAGAATGCTCACGTTGCTGGCGAACCAAATCCAGAATAGTTCAAACGGGTGCCCATGACGCTGCTCCTGGCCGATAGGATTGATGCCATTCATCTCAATAGACCAGACTCGATCACTTTCTGGCTGTGTGATACTGCTCATTTGCTTGCACTCCTGTCTCGCTATGAATGACTGCCCAAAAGAGGATAGCAAGAAACAAAATACTGCCTGCATCAAGCAGCAACAATGCTCAGGAACAGATTATTCCTCTTGAGCTTGTTCTCAAAGAGGCAGCTAGCTCAATGGTAAATCTGCCTGCATCTCGCAAACGTTAAGGCAGGCAGCATGTCAGTTACCCATGCGACTCACCAAATGTATCGAGTGCCGAGTGGCCGTAGGCTCTATTGAGCATCTGATCGATGTTATAGCAGGCCGTAATCAATGAAAGATGGGTGAAAGCCTGCGGATAGTTGCCGAGAGCTTCTCCGGTGGGACCAATTTCTTCGGCATAGAGACCTACATGGTTGCTGTAAGTCATGATCTTTTCAAGGATTAAACGGGACTGATCCAGGCGACCGGCGCGAGCGAGGCTTTCCGCCAGCCAGAAACTACATGCCGTGAAGGTACCCTCGACGCTACCAAGCCCATCGGCAGCTGCCTTTTTAGGATTGTAGCGATGCACAAGCGAATCACTCGTCAATTCTTTTTCAATACGGTCGATGGTGGCCAGCATACGTGGATCAGTTGCGCCGGTAAAATTTGTCAGCACCATGAGAAGGGAACTGGCGTCGATGGCATCGCTGCCATAGTACTGAACAAAACTGTTCACTTTATCGTTCCATCCTGCGTACATGATCTGCTCGTAAATCTCCGCGCTTTTTTGCATCCAATCGGCCATAGGAGCCGGTAAACCACGGTGGCGCGTCAGGCGGAGTGCGCGGTCGAAAGCTACCCAGCTCATCAGGCGTGAATGGACGAAGCGTTTGGGGCCACCGCGTACTTCCCATATGCCTTCGTCGGGTTCCTGCCAGTGATCGCTCAACCATTCCAGCAGGCGGCGCAAATTTTGCCAGAGATCGTAGGAGATAGTGTCGTAACGGTTATAAATGTAGATCGCGTCCATCAACTCACCGTAGATATCAAGCTGGTTCTGTGTGTATGCTCCGTTGCCGATACGCACCGGCCTGCTGTGGCGATAGCCATCCAGGTGATCCAGCGTATATTCGGCCAGGTCGTGTTCGCCTTCGATTCCATACATGGGCTGTAGTGTGCCACTTTCGCCGAGTTCGTGGCAGCGGGCGTCGAGCCAGCCCATAAAGGCCTGTGCTTCCTCCGTAAATCCAAGCGTGAGCAGGCTATAGAGTGAGAATGATGCATCGCGTAGCCAGGTATAACGATAATCCCAGTTGCGTGCTCCGCCTATCGTCTCCGGCAGGCTGGTGGTTGGCGCGGCAACAATAGCTCCGGTCGGGGCATAGGTCAGCAATTTCAGGACGAGGGCAGAACGATGTACGGTTTCTCGCCAGCGGCCATGATACTTACATTGTGAGAGCCAGCGACGCCAGTATTTTATCGTACCCTGAAACGCTGCATCGTACTCACTGTGCGAGCAACGACGGGGTGTTAGATCATTGTCTTTTGCGCTTTCAAGGATGAAATATACTCTTTGATTCGCGTGTAATGTAAAATGAGCGCGTACCCCACCCTGACCATCTTCTTCAAGCGGTACAGAAGACGCTAATCCTAAAGATAGGCTTTTGCTATGGAAGATGGCTCCTTCTTTTGACAGGTGAACTTCATGGTCATCTCGCGCATAATTAAATGCTGGCCGGCAGGTCAAATCAAACGAGAGCGAACCGCGTACTACGGCGACCGAACGAATAATATGGTGTTGATGGCGCGAGCTGCCTTCGCGCTTGATGGGCATGAAATCCGTGATTTCTCCTACTCCGTCAACGGTCAGGAAGCGTGTGATGAGGATGTTTGTCTCCGGTAAATACAGTTGTTTGCGGCCCATGCCCGGCGTATCAGGTGGAGCGATACGGAAGAAGCCGCCTTTTTCCGCGTCGAGAATGGCCCCGAAGACGCTGGGGGAGTCGAAACGCGGTATGCAGCACCAGTCAATCGAGCCATTTTTCCCGACTAATGCAACCGTGTGCAGGTCGCCGATCAGCGCATAGTCCTCGATTGGCTGGTAGACTGATGAATGCTTTGGTGATTCTTCTACTTTTGCGTGGGTCTGTTTCTCATCTTCATGTTCTGTTTGTGCCATGTTTTTTCTCCGTCGTGAAATAGCAGTTTCTTTTCTTAGAAACACGCGCGACAGTGACTGATTGGAGATAGAAAGAGCGGTCGCACAATTATCTTATCAGACTCGGGTTACTGCTGTATAGTGTTGCGGAGGTGCTATAATAGGGGTTCAGACATATGCCTGGCATCAACGTCATCTCCTCTTAGAAGCTGGTTTCATTCGTAGTGAGGGATATGCACATTGTGTCAGTCATGGCACAGTAGAAAGGACGCAAATTGCTGCCAGGTCGCATATTGCTCTCTTGTGCAGTCAGTCGTTCCGTGAGGTCGTGAAAATACAGAACTGGGCTGATGAAGCGAAACTGGATGCAATGTGTGCTGAACTACAAGTCTGGGGAGAGCGCCCAGATGCTTTTGAATGGTTATTATGGAGAGCAGCGGTCGGATGGGTATAAGATTCCCGATGATATTTATAACTATGAAGTCCATAGGTGATATACTCCAAAGGAGCTATTATATTCATGCAGGAGTACATCCATGCCCAGGCCAATCCGTATCTTAGCCGTTGATGTCGGCACCGGAACACAGGATATTCTGCTCTTCGAGAGCGGCAAAACGATAGAGAATTGTTTTAAGATGGTCATGCCATCGCCAACCGTCATTGTTGCCGAACGCATCAAACAGGCGACTGAGCGAGGTCAGCCCATTTTGTTGACAGGTGTGACGATGGGTGGTGGGCCATCGCATTGGGCCGCGCGGGATCATGCGCTGGCCGGTTATGCCGTCGTCGTAACACCCCCGGCAGCACGCACCTTTGACGATGACCTCTCGATGGTCGAGCAGATGGGTTTCGAGATCATTGACGAGGATGAGGCGGCGAGGCGCCTTGAAGATAAGGGGATAGTGCATGTCGAACTGCGAGACTTCGATGCCCAGGCCATTATTCACGCTTTGCGCGCATTCGATGTTGATCCATCCGTTGATGCCCTGGCTATCGCGGCTTTTGATCATGGCGCCGCGCCGCCAGGAGTGAGCGACCGGCGTTTTCGCTTTGACTTTATTGCGCGGACTGTACATGCTAATCCGGTTCCGAGCGCTTTTGCCTATGCTGCACAGGATACGCCCGCGGATCTGACGCGATTGCGTTCGATAGCTACCAGTGCCGCACGTTATCGCGAGTTGAGCGGCTCGAGTCTGCAAGCCCCCTTATTGTTGATGGACACCGGTTCGGCGGCAGTGCTTGGCGCGCTGGAAGACCCGCTTGTGCGAAAGCAGCAAAATAGTCTGCTCTGCAATATCGGCAATTTCCACACGCTTGCCTTTCATCTTGTGCATGGACGCATTGTGGGCATCTTTGAACATCATACAGGCGAGATAGATCGGACGCAGCTTGAACAAATGCTGGTGAAGCTGGCAGAGGGTACGCTGACAAATGAAGAAGTGTTCAATACGAGCGGTCATGGGGCGTTAGTATTACATGATTCGGGGCCTGATGCCAATGTAGGGAACTTCCCTTTTCTGGCCGTTACCGGACCGCGGCGGGAATTGCTACGCGGCTCGCATCTTCATCCCTATGAAGCGGTTCCGCATGGCGATATGATGCTGGCGGGCTGTTTTGGATTGCTGCGTGCTTTTGCCGATCATGATCCGCAGATGGCATCATTTATCGAACCATCCTTATTATCCAGTTGAGATTGCTCATAAATCAAAATCTGTATGACCTGGCTGAATCGGCCTGGCATAGCATTTTAAGCACAGACATAAGCTTTTCTATTTGTGCATGAAGCATTTATTTGAAACTCTTGACAGTCATATCTTTTCATGCTACTGTTAACGAGGGGCCAACCATTCGGTTTATTCCGTTGTATATTTTTTTTCAAGAGCTATGGCAGGGGGCGTAGCGAAATATATCAACAGGTTGATTGCTGCTTTGTATACCTATCACACGATTCACAATCATGAGCGATTATTCACGTGTGATTTGTGTGCAAGCGATGCGTGAAAGAGACGTACTTCCCGGTTGAACACAAATATTTTGTCTCGTGAGTTGCCTGATGTGGGGAATGGCAATCATCTTTTTGTGTTTTTGTGCGCTTCGTAACTTGCCCGGCTCTTCTCGTGTTCGCGAGAAAGGAGCCTGCTTCATGAAGCAGTTCGTGACGCATCGTCCGCGATGGCAGCTTGCACTTACCTTCTTCGCCATCGCCCTGGTGTTTGCTGTGGTACCGGTTCTGAGTGTGATTACTCAGGCCAGGGCTGCGGGGCTTAACAGCGAATCGGTCGCAAGCCCAATTAGTATTACCTTCAAAGGCAAAAACTACGACCTGGTTAGCAGCACACCCAAGCCGCCGACGGATCAGCAGTGTCGACAACAATTTCATCATCCCTGTTATAGTCCGCAGGAGATACGCCATGCCTATAACCTGGACCCCGTGCTTAACGCGGGCTATGATGGTACCGGCCAGTCAATTGTGATTATTGATTCGTTTGGCAGCCCCACTATCCAGAAAGACCTGCATATCTTCGACGTCGGCTATGGCCTGCCCGATCCACCCTCCCTTAAGGTCTATGCCCCTTTGGGGAAGGTGAAATTTGATCCCAGCAATAGTGATATGGTTGGCTGGGCTGTTGAAACCTCGCTCGACGTGGAATGGGCGCATGCGATGGCGCCCGGCGCGAACATCGTGCTGATGACCAGCCCGGTCTCTGAGACGCAGGGCGATCAGGGCATGCCGGAGTTCCTGTATCTTGAGCAGTATGCCGTGAAGCACAATTATGGCAAGATTATCTCACAAAGTTGGGCTACTACGGAAAACACGCTCTTCAATCATCCAGGCGGCAGGCAGATTCTCAAGAACTTTGAGACGTTCTACCAGCAGGCGGATGCGCAGGGCGAAACCATCTTTGGCTCATCGGGCGATGGTGGTGTTGGCAATCCTAACGTAAACGGCCAGATTTATCCTTTCCCCACCGTCAATTTCCCGGCCTCTTCACCCTACATCACGGCGGTTGGTGGTACCAGCCTGATGGCTACTATTCACGGCCAGTACCAGTCTGAGGTTGGATGGAGCGGCAGTGGTGGCGGGATCAGCCAGTACTTCCCGGAGCCTGCCTACCAGCAAGCGTACCTGCCCTCCTCTGATCAGCAGTTGCTGAATGGATATCGCGGTTTGCCGGATATCTCATCTAACGCTGATCCAGCCACACCTGTTCTGATCTACTTCAGCTTCCTGGGCCCCAGTAAGGCGGGATACTATGGGATCGGCGGCACGAGCGAGGCCTCACCTACGTGGGCGGGTATCATCGCCGATGGCAACCAGATGGCCGGTCGCCCACTTGGTTTCATCAACCAGGCGCTGTACCAGATTGGGGCCAGTAAACAATATGGTGCATCGCTGCATGATGTGACTAAGGGCAATAATAGCTCACATGGCATCCAGGGTTATAATGCTGGTCCTGGATGGGATGCGGTTACCGGTCTGGGCACGCCTGATGCGGCGAAACTCTTGCAGCAGTTGATCTTGCACACGTAAGATGGATTCACTTGCATGAATGAAGAGAGGGGCGCATTTGTGGCGCCCCTCTCTTTTGTTTGTTTTCAAGTTGAAATAAAGATTTATGACTTGCCTGGTTTAGGTGGACGGAACGGGATAGGCCCGGTTTTTTTATGGGATCGATTGGAAGCCTCGTGGCTGGCTGAGCCGGGTGCTTTTTTGGGTTGGATGCGGGAGACCTTTTCACGGATCAGACTGATCTGGGAGTGTACTGCCTGGCGCGATTGTTTGAGTTTACGGGCGATTTCGGAGGGACGTTCGCTGTTGACAAGATGGCGGCAGATAATCTCTTGCTTCTCTGTCAGATCAACTGCTGGATGCTCAAGGGCTGCCCGAGCCATATCCTCCAGTTCACCATAGCGGCTGCGTCTATATGCGTCGAGATCACTGGGAGAGAAGAGCCAGCGGTCAACAATGCGAATTCCGGGGATACGTCCTGCTTCTACAAGGTGCATAAAATGCCAGTAACTGAGGTCTAGCTGTTTGGCCGCTTCGTGCGTTGTTAACATGCCATTAAGGTGCTGCAAGTTGCGGTGTAATTCATCGCTCCTTAGAGCCATAGCGGACACCTTTCTACGGATTGCCGTAATGTACAAGTGTCAAGCAAACTCATAGTCAATCATCGTGAGTATAACATAGAAGGCAGAGCGAAGGCAAGTGTAGTAGAACTCATCAATTCATGCGAGTAGAGACAAATGAAATGAGCCAGGCGAGTATCTGTAAGATGCTTGCCTGGCTGCTTGTAGTGGATAATTGAAGGTCTCACCTGTTTGTTGGAAATAGCTGCTGTAGCTTCATTGCAAGCATCATATCGCCAGATACGCGAAGTTTGCCGGTCATGAAGGCGTTCATCGGATCTAGCTTGCCCTCTGTGATGGCAATCCAGTCTTTGTCGCTGACGGTGAAGGTGATATCGGGTTTTTCAACGCCGCCGGGGATAACCTCTCCAGTTCCGTTGTTAACGCGAAATGCCCATTTCCCGGCCTGATCTCCGGTGATATTCCACTGGAAAGTCTTGTTCATACCCGCGGCAGCGGCAGGATTCATGGCGTTAGGCATTTGCTCGAAAATTTCCGCGATTGTCATTACTGTTTTCTCCTTACTAATACTTGCAGGAAAAATTCCTGTTGGCACAATCATAGTATAGCACGAAGTTTTTCGTGTCGCTATGGTTTGTTTGCTTGCCGGAACTCAACGTTATTCCTCGGTGCCGAGAAACACACGCAGGTAGTACAGCGCCATATCTGCGTGCATCCAGCGCATACCCGGTTCAAGCCGCGAGATGACATCATACCAGCTGAGTGCCTTGTAGAGGCTGCCCAGGCGATGAGCAAGCTCGAATATGCGTCGCAAATGCTCCATTGGCTCATAGCGCGTCCATGGCTCCAGGTATGCCTGGACCAGTCGCCCAAGCATCTGCTCATCATACTCCAGGATATACCTGGCTACTCGCAATACAATAAACATCGTGCTGAAAGGGTGCCCCAGGCAGTATTCACCTGCGTCGATGACGACATACGTCTCGCCATTGTACAGGATGTTGCCGTTGTGCAGGTCGAAATGATGCAAGGATTCAGGAACCCTATAGCTCGCCAGCTCATGGCATATTTCCTGAAACTGGGGAGCGAAAGCCAGCAGTTGTTCATGCTCGCTGCGAGGCAATCCATTGGGCTCATCGATCAACAGAAATGGCGTCGCCGCCAGTATCTCTTGATAGAGGTGTGGCAACAAATGTAACCGCCGATCCGGGCAACCGGTTGCCTTTAGCGTCTCCATGTGTTCCGCCAGTTCGATTTGCATCTCGGCAAAGCGTCTTAATGCAATCTCCAGGCGTTCGAGAGTCGGTGGCATGTCCCGCAGCGGTATTCCTGCATCCTGCATCAACATCCAGTTGCGCTGCCTGCCACGAACGAGCAATCCCGGCACAAACGTGGGAACGAGCCGGTGCAGTGTCTCTGTCAAGGCAGGCTCGAAGGCAAACACTGGAGATGGGACTTTGAAGTACAGGTGGCCTTGCGATGTTGGCACGCGCAGTACCGCGGCCCATGGTCTGGAGACAAGCTGCTCTATAGGGGCAATTTGGGTATAACCCAGCCGCTCAAGCTGCTCGCCTATCCAGGCAATGACATTGTCGAACCATCCTATGCGCATCCATGGTACCCGCAGTTCTGAAATCCGTCCATCCTCGACTTCGGCGAACCAGGTTTCGAGAACCGGGCGATGCTCTGGAACAGCTAGAGAGAGATCTGCCAGTTCTGACCGCTCAATCCAGTGTCCATTCGCGGGCAGCGATACTTCCGGGCTATGGTTGTCCAGGGCAAAGACGAGATGCTCGTCATCTCGTTCCTCACCTGGGTAGCGGTCATATGCGCAAAAGAGAACAGTGGTAGTGAGTCCGAACTGCTCTTTCATAGCGGCGTTGATACCTATTGGGTCTGAACAATGATGGTGCGGCAGCGACCAGCCTTGCTCCTCTTGCAAAAGAAGAACAAGGGGCAGGCGGGTATGAGGAATGATGCTGTAGTTGTCGATATGTTCGCCGGGCATAATTTAATCCTTCCTTGTCAATTTTGTCTGTTCCAAAACACAAAAAGGCCGCGAGCGTTTATAAATTCGCTCACGGCCTGGTTTCTGTCAGGGTTATCTACGCGATTTTATGTCTGGGTAGAGCGGCGAGATGTCCTGAAAATGGGCATAATACGGCCATGGGCGACGGGGCGCAGATTCGCAAGCCGAGCCTGCATGCGCGGACACATCCCATGTGCCATATTCGTCTCACTCCTTTTTGTCTCATCAGGCTGGAATGCCAATGAATTGATGTTAACAGGATAGCATGGCAGGGTTGAGTTGTCAAATGGAAATTCCCACTTGACAAATTGCTCTATTATGGTTTACTATAGTGCTATGTACATAGTTATTTAGAAGCTTAGGTAAGTGAAAGAAATGAAGGGACAGATGGATACTGAGAAACCGGCAATTGAATTCTATCTTGACCAGCGATCAGGCGTTTCTCCTTACATGCAACTTGTTCAGCAGGTCAAGCATGCTTTACGCCTGGGCTATCTCAAAGAAGGTGACCAGCTACCGACGATGCGTATGGTCGTTTCAAAACTGGCAATTAACCCTAACACTGTCTTTAAAGCGTATCGAGAGTTGGAGTATGAGGGCCTGGTTGAAAGTCGTCCGGGGCAGGGGACTTTTGTGCGCAAAACGCTGGCCGATGCCTCGTTAGCGAGTCATGGTGAGCTGCGTCAGAGCCTTATCAAGTGGCTGCAAGAAGCCGAAGCGGCTGGATTAGGCGAAGAGAGCATCGCAGCCCTCTTTGCCTCTACATTTCAACAGTTTCATAAAAGGGAGGAAATTGCATGATCCAGGCATTAGAGGCGACTGATCTTGGGAAACGCTATGGAAAAGAATGGGCGCTGCGTGATTGTACCCTCAAACTTCCTATTGGGCGTGTTGCCGGGCTCGTTGGCCCGAATGGGGCAGGCAAGACAACTTTACTCCATCTTGCTATGGGCCTGCTTGAGCCGAGTACCGGCAGCGTTCAGGTGTTGGGTATATCCCCGCGTCAGAACTCATCCTCCATCTTACCACGCATCGGGTTCGTGGCCCAGGACCGACCCCTTTATCGCACTTTTAGCGTGAAAGATATGCTGACACTCGGACAGAAGCTGAATCCACATTGGGATATGGCTCTTGCCCAGGAGCGCCTGGCAAATCTTAGCATCCCTCTCAATCGCACGACCGGGAAACTTTCAGGTGGTCAACAAGCGCAGGTTGCGCTCGTCATGGCCCTGGCAAAGCGGCCAGAGATGCTCATTCTGGATGAACCTATCGCGAATCTTGATCCACTTGCGCGTTATGAGTTTCAACAGACGCTGATGGATGCTGTTGCCCAGGATGGTTTGACCGTCCTCTTCTCATCTCATCTCATCGCGGACCTTGATCGCATCTGTGATTACCTGATCATTCTCTCGGCCTCCAGGGTGCAGGTCGCCAGCGATATCGATTCTCTGCTCAGAACGCACAAACGCTTGATCGGCCCACGCGAGCGGCAAGCGTCCATAGCCAGGACGCATACGGTTCTCCGGGAGCAATCGAGTGAACGCCAAAGTAATTTATTGATACGGGTGAATGGACCCGTTCTTGATCCGGCCTGGGAAGTGCAAGAAGCTTCCCTTGAAGACATTGTTCTCGCCTATCTCGCTCTACAGACAGGCGTTACTTTCTCAGTGCAGCATAAAGATACCCAGGAGGTTCCATTATGATTTGGGTCACATGGCGACAGCATCGCCTCGAAGCCTTGATTGCAGCGATAATTCTGGCAACCCTGATACTCATCTTGCTTATCACCGGCGTCGATATGCTCTCCACTTACCAGAGTACTGGACTCGCTAGTTGTGTGACGCCACAGCCCACATGTGGTGAACTCGAAGGAAATTTTATCAATCAATTTAGCGGCAGTGTCTCACTTCTATCAATCGCGCTCAGCTGTTTGCCGCTGTTGGCCGGAATGTTCATTGGAGCTCCGCTGGTGGCGCGTGAACTAGAACAACGAACGTATCGCCTGGTCTGGACCCAGAGTATTACTCGCGTACGCTGGTTCGGAACGAAGCTGATCCTGCTTATCGGTATCAGTCTTCTGGCTTTCATTGCGCTCGCCATCCTTACCTCATGGTGGAGTAGTCCATGGAACGCAGTGATACCCTGGTCGACGTATGATATACGAGGAATCGTATTGCCCGCGTATGCTCTTTTCGCGCTTGCGCTCGGAGTCGCCGCTGGTGTCCTTGTACGCAAATCAGTGCCTGCGATTGGTATCACGATTGTAGTGTTTCTACTGCTGAGATTAGCAATCGCGTTTTTGCTCCGCCCATACTTTCTTCCACCACTTAGTTATACCGGTTCTGTGGATAACCCTGGCCCGCCATCGCCTACCGATTGGACGATTCATGTTGGCACAAGCGACCGGTATGGACATGAACTTTCAGACAGCCAGATCGGCCAGATATGTCCACAACTTAAGGGGAATGGGAGCGCCAGCGCCTTTTTGGCATTTAGAAATTGCGAACACGCGCAAGGCTTCCACTCTTTAAGTTTCTACCAACCAATCGATCGATTCTGGCTATTCCAGTCCTTAGAAGCCGCGATCTTCTTGCTATTAGCAATAGCTCTGCTCGCGCCTGCGATCTGGCTCGTGAGCAAAAAGATTACCTGAAAAAGTTATGGATGTATAGAGAGCCTTTTTTCTCTTTCACTTGTATATGCTTTGCTTCGATGGTATGCTGATTTACGCATTGGTTTTATGTATATCGCTATACATTTCAATCGCATGAGGCTGAGCAATGGGAAATGAACAGATTCTGCGCAGGGTGAGAGTAGAGGGTGGAAACCTGAAATTTAGTGCCGCCCACTTCATCACCTATGGTGGCAAATGTGAACGGTTGCATGGCCATAATTATGGCGTGCTGGTTGAGATCGAGGGATCATTGAACGAAGATAAACTGGTCTTCGATTTCACCATACTCAAGCGACTTGTGCGTGAAGTGTGCCAAGAACTCAATCAACGCTTTTTGCTGCCAGTGCGTAATCCGCATCTTGAGATAAACGAGCTTGCCGATGCCTGGGAAGTACGTTTTGAGGAGAGACGCTATCAGCTCCCGCGCGCCGATGTTGTCGCGCTGCCCATCGATAACTCCACCGCCGAACGGCTGGCGGAATATATCTGCGGCGAATTACGACGCAAACTCGCCGCGTATGATATCTCCAATTTGCACACTATCATGGTCGGCGTGGCGGAGGCGCCCACCCAGATGGCCTATTATCGCGAATCGCTGCATGAGGCAGAGTAGGCCTGTTCCTAACTTGCCTGAGCCAGTGGCTTCGTCATACGTTTGATCTGCCGCATTTGTTCATGCAGGCGCTCACGCCGGCCTTTTTCCGGTAAGCCGCTGCGATAAGCACTTTTATATGCCTCGAAGTCCCAGGTCGAGAAGAATTGCTCGGCAGCGGTTCTACCGTTCTGATACAACAGATCGGTCTGCTCTTTGCTCAAATTGAAGCTGGTGCCGCTGATGCCGTTTACCGGTATCACAATTGTGCGCACAAAGGTATGGTCGTCCATGTAGAGCCTGTCGTGAGCGGTGAGCATGGTATTCAAGAGCGCCTGCCCGACCTGTAAGACATTCCCGGTCGGGTTAACAGGCCATGCATTGGTGCTGGTAGGCAGTGAATCCACCAGGTGGAAGCCAAACGTCGGATGACGCGGCTCGCCCGGCACGTCGAAGAGCGATACCGGAAAGTTGCTGAGCAATCCGCCATCAACGATGCGAGAGTTTGTCCCATCCTGATTCTGCTGGTTCACGGGTATAAAGAAAAAAGGAATGCTCGCGCTCATACGTACTGCCAGCGCAATATTGAGATCGTCGGGATCGATGCCATATTGAAGCGCATCTTGTGGCAAGCGCAGCATGCTGCCAGATGTAATATCAGAGGCAATCACTGTGAGACGATAGCGAAAGCGGGAATCCTTTGGCTCATTCTCTCGGCCTGGAATGACCAGGTCTCCGAACTTGCTTTTTTTCTTTGCTTGCAAATGCTCACTCATGAACTCCTCGATGTAACTTCCGCTGTGGATGCCACAGCGCGTGAGCAGATTGAAAGCTTCTCTCAGAAAGAACCAGTTGAAACCGCGATCTTTAGCGAAGCGCCGAAAATCCAGGCTGCTCATGATCGTATATAGTTCACCGGCTGAATAATCAGCGGCCATCAGCGCTGCCACAAATGCGCCTGCTGATGTACCGGCAATATTGCGCCAGCGGTAGCCTTTTTCCTCGGCTACCGAGAGAGCTCCTACGTGGGCGATCCCACGTACGCCTCCGCCTTCGAGGACGGCATCGGCAAATTGTGATTGGTTATTGCCTGGTTGTACTGGATGTAACATAGAAATGTCTCCTGTATGCCTGGGGAGTTCTGCCAAAACTCTCCCAATTCATTTCAACGGTTGTACGAGTTAAACAAGAGATTTTTGTCGATAAAATCTCTTATCTGGAAGCTTTCTTTAAATCAGTATGAGGACGTGCAGGCTTTCAATTTAGCCTCAAGCGCGGCTATTTCTGCCTGAAGTGCAGTGTTATCGCTGCGAATCTTCAGGAATTCCTGGCCAATCCAGGCGATAAAGACGCCTCGTGATGGTGTCCATTCGAGCATTGTCCAGCGAAAGACCTGCTGCGTTCCTGCTCCCAGGGATGGGTTAGATTCTTCGAGAGGATTGCGACCGATCTCTTCCTGAAGTGGCATGTTCGCGGGAGGCCAGTTGTTTTTCAGGACATATTCGCGAAAACCATGCACCACTTTATGACCGTTGGGAGCGGTCAACGTATTGCCGTCATCGTGCCAGCCGGCAGGAATAATGGGCACAAATTGCTCCTTTGTTGGGTCGAAACCGGCCGGTGGTACCGGCAACCATGGCGGGACTACGGCTGTCGCACTGACCAGGCGCATCCTGGCAGTATCATATTTGCGCGGCCCTGGGCGCAGCGTGGTTGGATTGTAGAGATTGGTCACGTTGGCCGAATCGCGCACCAGGAAATTACCATCGGCTGCAACGCCTGTCAGCACAATGATGTGGTTGCCGGAGGGTTGCCAGGGATACGGCACGACATCTCCAAGTCCCATATCATAAAAGCTGGTTTCAAGCCCTGCTACAAGAATAGGATAACCAAGGCGCAGCCATGCTCGTAGTGCAGCGACATCGAGACTTGCGGGTACGAAGTGCAGTCCAATTTGCGCGAGCAGCTCATACAACTGCTCTAGGGTCATACCATTAGTATTGGAGATTGAGTTATTGCCGTCGTATTGAGCATACCACTGCTCGGCCTCGGCAATCATCTGTGCGGGTGTTTGGGTGGGAGCATGACCGACCGGAGCCATTGATTTCACAACCGCGCAGGCAAAGAATCCGCAGGCGAATTGTGTTTTTGCTGGCTGGAACTGGTCTACATCCTGGAAACTGGCAATTTCGCCGGTTGAGGATAAAGGAATCACGGGGAAACCTCCTTGGGGTATTCTCATTCGAGAGGATGAATGAGTTCGAAGAAACATCGAGGGTGAATAAGGGGACGACAAAACGCTAAGAGGAGCAAACGCCGCACGCTTGCTTAGTGACAAGTATAACTGAGAAATGGAGATTTGTCTAGAGGTATGGCGCTCGTCTTAAAAGACTGGCAACCTGTTTCTCGCCTTCATTCGCCAGTGTTCCTCAGTAGATTCTCAATATAGCACTTCACGGCCTGAACTTGCTCGCTTTCATCGTGCTGATCGATGATCTTCACAAGGGCGCTGCCCACAACGGCGCCATCAGCAAAGCGAAACACCTCTGCGATATGTTCAGGTGTAGAAAGTCCGAAACCCACCGCGACAGGCAACGGTTTGCCTTTCATATAGCCATAGACTCTAGCCACGAAGCTACGTAAGTGGGGTGGTAAAGTTGTGCGAGCGCCGGTGACGCCACTCAGGGAAACGCAGTAGATGAAACTACTCGTATCACTGGCTGCCTGAAGAATCTGAAAAATGCGCTCGCCAGAAGCGGTGGGTGGGATCAAGAAATTGAGAGAAATTCCATATTTTTGGGCCGAATCTTGCAATGGAGCGGCTTCTTCGGGAGGCAGGTCGGGAATGATCAGGCCGCAGATACCGCTAGCTGTGGCATGTTGGCAGAAACGTTCGATGCCATATGCCAGGATAGGATTGTAATAGCCCATGAAGATCAGGGACGTATCGCATTGAGCGGAAATCTGGCGCGCAATTTCCATACAGCCCTGGATGGTCATGCCACCTTCGAGAGCTACGTGACCTGCATGCTGGATGGTCGCTCCATCGGCGAGCGGATCGCTGAATGGTATGCCCAGCTCGATGATATCCGCGCCTCCCCGAACTGCTGCTAGCACCAGTTCGATGCTCTGTGCTGCCGATGGATAGCCGCACATGAAATATGGTATGAGGACTCCTCGTCCTTCATGCCTGGCTTTTTGAAAAGCCTTGCTGATACGGGAAGCGGGCATTGTTGTATCGAAGCCGGTGTTTTGCGGATTCTGATTTGCGGTTTGCATGTTTATCTCCTGAGTAAGTTGGGTTTGTAGCACTGGGCACGGTGTTGAAATTGTTGCGACGGCTCCCAGATCACAACGTCACATCCAAAGCGTTGGCAACGGTGAGCATGTCCTTGTCGCCGCGCCCGGACAGGTTCACTATAAGGAGTGATCCTGGTGGAATATTGCCCTGCTCGCCCAGCTCCAGCAAGTATCCAAGCGCGTGAGCCGGCTCTAAAGCGGGAATAATGCCTTCGCTCCTGCTCAGCGCTTGCAAACCTCGCAACGCGGCTGCATCACCAGCAGAAACATAGGTTGCTCGGTGTGTTTCTTTCAGATAGCTATGTTCGGGTCCAACGCCAGGATAATCGAGTCCCGCCGAGATGCTATGCGTATCGAGTACCTGCCCATCCTCATTTTGCAGGAGGTAGCTGTATGCGCCGTGCAATACGCCGGGCCTGCCTGCTACCAGGGTTGCCGCATGCTGGCCCGGTTGCAGTTCCTTGCCTCCAGCCTCGACGCCGATCAAATGTACTTCAGGATCACCGGCAAAAGGGTAGAAAATGCCGATGGCGTTGCTGCCACCGCCGACGCAGGCAACCACCATATCAGGCAGGTGCCCCTCCTGAACGAGAATTTGTTCGCGGGCCTCAGTGCCGATCACGGATTGGAAATCGCGCACGATGCGCGGATAGGGATGCGGGCCGACCGCCGAGCCAATCAGGTAAAAGGTTGTCTCTACGTTTGTTACCCAGTCGCGGATGGCTTCATTGATGGCATCTTTTAATGTGCGGCTACCGCTGTTGACCGGGCGCACCTCGGCGCCCAACAATTTCATGCGAAAGACGTTGAGCGACTGGCGTTGAATATCCTCTTCTCCCATGTAGACGATGCATTCCAGTCCGAGCATGGCACAGACGGTAGCGGTGGCAACGCCATGCTGTCCCGCGCCTGTTTCCGCGATGATGCGCTGTTTGCCCATGCGTTTTGCCAGTAGTCCCTGGCCAAGCGCGTTATTGATCTTGTGCGCGCCGGTATGCGCCAGGTCTTCGCGTTTGAGGTAGATTTTTACTCCTGGCGCTACCAATTGGGAGAAACGCGGCACATAATGCAGCGTTGTTGGGCGACCGACGAAGCTGGCAAGCAGTGCTTGTAATTCTTTCGTGAAACCGGCATCGTTTTGGGCCTCTTCATAGGCCTGCTCTAATTCTGAAAGAGGGGCCAGCAGGCTTTCGGGAACGAATTTGCCGCCGAAAGCGCCGAAGCGTCCATGCTCATCGGGATAGCGATGATACTGATATGTTTGAGTCGAAATGGGTATTTGCATGGGTTATTTCTCTTCTCTCTTGGTCTTCTCTGAAGAATATCTGGCGGCAACATTACGCGCTTGCTGGATAAAGGCACGTATCTTCGAGTCATCTTTCTCTCCAGCAGTCTCAACACCGCTGCTGACATCGATACCCCAGGGCCTTACCTGAGAAATTGCCTCGCCAACGTTCTCCGGGGTCAATCCACCGGCAAGCAATACGGGTATTTCTTGCGCTACCTGGCGAGCGAGGCTCCAGTTATGGGTCAGACCTGAGCCGCCCCATTGAGATGAAGGCGTGTCGAGCAGAATGCGCCACATTGCCCCGCGATACGTGGATATCAGTCCGAGGTCATCTCGACTATGCAGGCGTAATCCCTTGATAACGGGGCACTTTATCTGCTGGCAGAACTCTGGAAGTTCGCTGCCATGCAATTGAACAAAATCCAGGCCAAGCTGTTCAACGATATCGTTAATGAAGTTTGCCTCCCTGTTAACGAAGACACCTACGATATCAGGCGCTACTGGCCGATTTTCCATTGTGTTAAGCAGTTCCCTGGCCTGGCAAGGGTCGATATAACGCGGGCTTGGCTCATAGAACATCAGGCCAATCATATCCGCGCCTGCTTCGATGGCGGTTTGCAGGTGATGAGGAGCGCGCAGACCGCATATTTTGACCTGTACATCCCTGTTTGCCCCTTGTAATAACGCGCGCATCTGAGCAGGTATGTCGCTTGATGTGACAAGCGATTCGCCAACCAGCATGGCCTGTACATTATAGCGCGCGAGCCTGCGGGTATCGGCCGCCGTATGAATACCACTTTCGGCCACGATGACGCGATCTTTAGGGATAAGCCTGCTCAATTCGCGAATGAGGTTGGGATGCAACTCGAATGTTGCGAGGTCGCGGCTGTTGACGCCGACAATGGCTGCTCCTGCGCTGACTGCTCGCAGTGTTTCCTCCATACTATGAACTTCGACCAGGCATTGCATATGTAGCTCCTGCGCAATTCTGAGCAGATGCTTGAGCTGGGTATCATCTAAAATGGCGCAGATGAGCAGGATGGCATCTGCACCCCATGAGCGTGCTTCATATACCTGGTACTCATCGAAGATGAAATCTTTACGCAGAACGGGGATATTTACAGCCCGCTTGATTGCTGTGAGATAAGCTGGCGAGCCAAGAAAAAAGTGCGGCTCGGTCAATACTGAAATTGCAGCCGCGCCGTTGGCTTCGTAAGTTCGTGCCAGTGCGACAGGATCGAGATCAGGTGCGAGTAGCCCTTTTGATGGCGAAGCCTGTTTCACCTCCGCAATCAAACGTATGTTTGAGCCAACCCTGAGAGCCTGCCACAAATCTCGCGGTGCGGGCTGGGCAGCAGCAAGGCGTTTTACGTCCTCCAGCGGGATTTCTCGCTTGCGCTGTTCAAGATCGACGCGTGTTTGAGTGATGATGCGGTCGAGAAACATAGTTCACCTTGCCAGAGAACGGGAAGAGTCGATAACATCGACCAGTTTGTGTTTCGCTTTACCTGTGCGCAACGTTTCACGGGCGAGTTTGACTCCATCGGGTAAAGATGCTACCTTTTCGTTTGCCAGCAGCGCGGCCCCCGCGTTCAGGCAGAGCATATCAGCTGCCGGTCCGTTGGACTCTCCGCTCAGGAGATTACGCAGCATTTCGGCGTTGTAGGCCGGGTCACCGCCCTGAAACGGCTGGCGATCTGTGACGCGGGTGAGTCCAACATCTTCCGGTGTGAGGGTGTACTCGCGTAATTCCTGCCCCTTGCGTACCTCGCAGATGCGTGTGGGAGCGCTCATCGAGCATTCATCAATACCATCTTCGCCGTGAATGATGAGCGCGTGTTCGCTGCCCATGCGCAGCAATACCTCGCCCATCTTTCGCAAAAGCGAGCCGTCGGCCACGCCCAGCACCTGGTAACGGGTATGGGCGGGATTGGTCAGCGGGCCAAGAATGTTGAATACGGTGCGGATGCCGATTTCACGGCGTGTCGGGCCAACATGCTTCATGGCGGGGTGGTAGGCGGGAGCAAACATGAAGCCGAATCCGACCTCCTTTACGCAGCGAGCGACCTCTTCAGGACCCAGGTCGATGCGCACGTTCAGAGCTTCCAGCACATCCGCGCTGCCACAGCGGCTGGTGGCGGAACGGTTGCCATGTTTTGCCACACACGCGCCTGCAGCGGCGGCGAGAATTCCTGCCGCTGTGGAAACATTGAATGTTCCTGCTCCATCGCCTCCTGTCCCGCATGTATCTATAGCGCGAGAGGCGATATTTTCATCCAGGAACACCTGCACGGCCTTAGCGCGCATGACAGAGGCCATGCCTGCGATTTCTTCGACCGTTTCACCCCCTGGACGTAAGCGCAGTGCTGTCAGGAACGCACCCATTTGCGCCGGAGTTGCTACTCCGGTCATAATTTCTTCCATCGCCGCCGCGGCTTCGCTCTCGCCGAGTGTAGCTCCGGCAGTGATATGCGCAATTGCTTCACGAATCATGATTTGCTCCTCTCCAGAAAGTTGCGTAGCAGGTCTTTTCCCACAGGAGTCAGAATTGACTCGGGATGGAACTGCACCCCTTCGACAGGGTAGGTACAGTGCCTGAGACCCATAATTAAACCATCTGCCGTCTCGGCAGTAATCTCCAGTTCGTCCGGGAGAGAAGATCGCTCGACGATGAGGCTATGATAGCGGTTGGCTACAAAAGGGATGGGGAGATTCTTAAAGATGCCCTGTCCCCGGTGATGAATCTGTGAAGTTTTGCCATGCATCAATTCTGGGGCATACACGACATGACCTCCGTGTACCTGCCCAATGGCCTGGTGCCCCAGGCATACGCCGAGTATGGGAATGCGCGGCCCGAAGGTTGCGATGATCGAGCAGGATAAGCCCGCCTCGTTGGGAGTACAGGGGCCGGGCGATATGACGATGTGATCGGGCTGCATTGCCTCAATCTGTTCCAGGGTCACTTCGTCATTGCGGTATACGCTTACGTTCGCGCCCAGTTCCGCGAGGTATTGATAGAGGTTGTAGGTAAAGCTGTCGTAGTTGTCAATCAGTAGCAGCATGGGAGCCTCCAATCTGGGAATGGGAACGCCGGGAATTCGCAATCAGTTCTGCTTCGTCCAGGGCGCGTAAGAGGGCTTTAGCTTTGTTCATACTCTCCTGGTATTCCTGGGCGGGTACAGAGTCGGCGACGATGCCGCCACCGGCTTGAATATAGGCTTTGCCATTCTGTATTACCATGGTGCGTAGGGCGATGGCCGTATCCAGGTTACCTGAGTAACCGAAGTAGCCTACGGCTCCCGCATAAACGCCTCGTTGCTCGCCCTCCAATTCGCAGATAATCTCCATAGCGCGAATTTTAGGCGCGCCTGAAACTGTTCCGGCTGGAAAACCGGAGCGCAAGGCGTTGTAGGGGGTAACATCCTGCCGCAGCTGGCCGGTGACGTTTGAAACCAGGTGCATTACATGCGAGTAGCGCTCGATTTCCATGAACTGGCTGACACGGACGCTGCCGGGTACACTGACCCGTCCAACATCGTTGCGGCCCAGGTCAACCAGCATGACATGCTCGGCCCGCTCCTTGGGATCATTTCTCAGCTCTTCCTCGAGCTTTTGATCGCTTTCCGGGTCGATCCCGCGTGGGCGGGTTCCGGCAATGGGATGGATGGTCACAATACCATCCTCGACGCGCACTAATAATTCTGGCGAGGCACCGATGATTTGAAAGTCCTGCAAGTCGAGAAAGAACATATAGGGGGCGGGATTAATGGCACGAAGCGCGCGATAGACGGTGAATGGCGCCGCATTGACGTGACGGCTGAGGCGCTGGGAGAGTACAACCTGAAAGATATCGCCCTCACGAATATACTCTTGCGCTCGCAGTACCATGGCCTCGAACTCCTCTGCTGTGCGGTTTGAGCTAATCCGCGTTGCTGCCATATCAGTGATAGGCGATGGTTCATCGGGCAAATGTGGTGATTGCTGTAATTGCTGCTCTATCCTGTCAAGTATCGCCTGAACCCTGGTATATTCGCTTTCCAGATCGAGAGTGTCCAGGTGCAGGTGTGTGACGATTCTGACGCGATGTTTGAGGTGATCGAAGACAACTACTGTTTCGGTGAAGCAAAAGATCGCCAGTGGCAAACCGAGTTCGTCCCGCGATGGAACAGGCAAATGTTCGAAGTGCGTCACAGCCTCATAGGCCAGGTAGCCGACGGCGCCGCCATGAAAACGCGGCAGTTCATCACAGCTGCTATCAATGGGCGCAACCAATCGATATTGACCTAGTTCGGACTCAACGAACTTCAATGGATCATGGCAGGAAATCTCTTCGATTTTTCCTGTGTCATCTTGTTTCTCGGATACGCCATAACCCCCTGGCATCCACCGGAGCATTGCCTTATCGCCGCGCTGTGTCATAACCAGGTATGGATCGATGCCTATGAATGAGTAGCGAGCAATATGCTCTCCACCTTCTACACTTTCAAGTAAAAAGCTGTAAGCAGGGACAGAGCCTGGAGCCTGTCCATATTTGACTTTGCAATAGGCCGAAACAGGCGTTTCCATATCGGCCAGGATATCGCGGCAAATTGGCAACAATGGGCGCCGGGTATCTTCAAGCACTGCCATTTCAGCATCACGTTTGCGGCGAATGTCTTCGACTGTTGGGCGATTGTTCATGGTTGTACCCGGATAGGCTCCAGGCATTGTCCCTACAGAATGCGGTGGTTGTCTTACCACATTTTCGATAGGCATCGTTACATCTCTCTTCCATTGAAAATTGTCATAAAAAAACGCCACTCTTCCCTTGCCAGGGACGAGAGGCGTAAAGCTTTCGTGGTGCCACCCTAATTCAGATCATCCATGTCAATTCCTGTAGGGACAGTGCCTTGTGCCTGTCCTGAGTCAGATGGATAATCCCTCTTTGCCGGATACGAGATCTTTCCATGCTACAATGGTAAGGATATATATCCTGTCCTCAGTAACGGGGGACATTCCGAAAGAGTCCTACTAATTCTTCGCGAGAAGAATGTTCGCTCTTTGCTCGCAGGCCCATTCAACGACTGCATCGGGTCGGGTTCCACCGGTGCCGACTCTCTGTGACCTTTGCGGGGTCGTTTACTTCTCCTGTTCGTCGCTTTTGGTATGCTGTTGTGTATGGTGAAAGTATACTGATGGTTATATGGTTTGTCAAGGATTTTACGACTTTCGAAAAAGCTTTATGCTTGATTAGCGATGTGTTATTATTTACCAGGCTGCTTTTATGGAATCTGTTGTTGAGAGTGTTTCTCTTGCATATGAGAAAGTAGGCTCTGGCACATGAGAAAATCTACCCATCCAGGTCCCAATCTACGTTTAAAGAAAGAGCGCGAGCTGCGGGGCTGGTCGCAAAAATATGTAGCCGACCAGATTGGAGCTGATCACTACTATTTGAGCAGGTGGGAACGGGGCACTGCCTCTCCCAGTCCATATTATCGACGCAAGCTGTGTACTCTCTTTGGGAAAGATGCCAGGGAATTGGGCCTGATCCCCGGTGACCGTGATGAGCCTGAAGATTCCAGCGCAGCCAGCTCGCAGCAGGTCGTTCCTGCACAACCCTTAGCCGCTCCGCCCATTCCAGATACGATATATGATCCCCCTATTCCTCTTCCGGCGGCAGGAGCGGTAGGACTGGTCGGGCGTCATGACATGCTGCGCCGGCTCAAGCAGCGCTTATGCAATCATACGAGTGTGGTGCTTACGGCGTTGAATGGTTTGCCGGGTGTTGGTAAGACGACTCTGGCGGTCATGCTGGCTCATGATCAGGATGTACGCGATCATTTCTCCGATGGTGTTCTCTGGTCGGGCTTAGGACCACATCCAAATGTGCCGGCGCTTCTTGGGCGTTGGGGTACATTGCTTGGCCTGGCATCAACAGAAGTGAACAGTTTAACCAGCATCGAATCCTGGGTTCGAGCCTTACACACACTGATTGGGGACCGCCGCGTGCTGCTCGTGATTGACGATGCCTGGGAAATCGATGACGCGCTCGCCTTCAAAATCGGCGGCCCTCATTGCGCCTACCTGTTGACGACCCGCTTTCCGCATATCGCGCTGCAGTTCGCGGCTGAGGGCGCTACGCTTGTTCGAGAGCTCAGCGAAGACGAGGGTGTTGAGTTATTAACGCGGCTTGCGCCGGAAGTTGTTGCTCAAGAGCCTGAGGCCGCGCGAGTGCTGGTACAATCGGTCGGCGGCCTACCCCTTGCCTTGACCATTATGGGCAAATATTTGCTGCTGCAATCGCATAGTGGCCAGCCCAGGCGCATACGTGCTGCTATAGAGAGGCTGCAAAATGTCGAGGAGCGTCTGCGACTCGTCGAACCACAGGCGTTCCTGGAAAAATCACCCAGTTTGCCAGTAGAAACGCCCATGTCTCTATCCGCAGTAATCGAGGTTGGCGATCAATATCTTGATGAGCAGGCGCGCGCGGGACTGCGTGCGCTTGCCGTTTTTCCGGCCAAACCCAATAGCTTCTCCGAGGAAGCTGCATTAGCCATAAGCAACGCGCCTGTTGAGATGCTAGACCGTTTGACCGATGCAGGAATGCTCGAGGGCAGCGGTCCCGAGCGCTATACCCTGCATCAGACAATCGCTGATTACGCGAGATCCCATCTGAATGACGTGAGTGCCTCTCATCGTATGGTTGCGTATTTTGTTCAATATGTTGAACTACATGAGAAAGATTATGATGCACTGGAGCAGGAGAGCAATAATATCTTCGCGGCCCTGCAAATAGCCTTCGAATTTGATCTACCGCGTGAGCTGGTGCGAGGGGTAAATGCTTTCTATCAATTCTTAGAGACGCAGGGATTGTACAGCCAGGCAGAGGAACACCTCAAGCGGGCACAACAGGCTGCTTTGATGCTGCATGATGACGCTGCTCTGGGGCGGGTGTTGCTCAACCTGGGAAAAGTGGCCGGAAAACAGACCGACTACAACCGGGCTGAGTCCTACCTGCACGAGGGATTGGCATTGGCGCGCCGTTTGGAAGATCAGGAACTGATCAGCGCCTTCCTGCAGGCTCTGGCCTCGATTGCTTATCGCCAGGGGGATTACGTCAGGACGGTCGAATACGCGCAGGAGGGTCTGATACTAGCGCGCCAACTTGCCCTTCATGAGCGCATCAGCACACTATTGAAAAGCCTGGCCGCGGTAGCAAGCGATCAGGGCGACTATGCGGGCGCTGAGACCTACCTGCAAGAAGGGTTGGCATTAGCGCGGCAGGCCAACTACGCCGAGGGTATTCGCCTCATGCTGACAAACCTGGGATGGTTAGCCCATATTCAGGGCAATTATGCCCAGGCAGAAGCGTACTGGCAGGAAGGGCTGGCCTTAGTACGTCGCATCGGGCATCGCGAGGGTATCAGCTTGTTGCTATTGAACCTGGGTGCTCTGGCCGGTGACCAGGGAAACTATGCCCAGGCAGAAATATACTTGCAAGAAGGTCTGACGATAGCACGTGAGATTGGGCATCGCGAATGGATCAGTGTCTTGCTGGCGAATCTGGGAGAGTATGCAGGGAAACAGAGGCATTACTCGCAGGCCGAGGCCTACTTCAACGAAGCTCTGGCGCTTGCTCGTGAAATAGGTCATCGCTGGATTATCGCTGGCATTCTTGGCACATGGGGAGAGCTTCAACTCGATCAACGACATTTCACTGAAGCGGGCGCTGCCTTTCATGAAATGTTGGAAATTGCTGCCGGCCAAAATCAAGGCTTGACCGCGGTTGCTCTTTATGGTCTTGCGCGCGTAGCGGCGGGGCGGGGCAATACTTCAGAAGCTCGTGAGCTGGCTCAAAAAAGTCTGACAATCTTTGAGACAACCGGTGACCACAGGGCTACTGAAGTACAGCGCTGGCTATATTCTCTTTCCGTCGAATAGATTGCGTCTGTATGTTCTACATGAATTCAGACAGAATAGCATCCTCTGCCGCGTAATCAAAATCTCTTGGGTCAATTTGTGCCGGAGGATTTGCTCGTTCCCAGGCAATAGTTCTCTTGAACGCCTCGTCCAGATCTATCCGCTCTTGATATCCCAGTTCGTCACGTATGCGCTTTGTATCGACGACGATATCCTGTTCGGCATTGATACCCCAACTCAATGGCTCCGGTAGTTTCCCATGAGGGACAAGCACAATATTCCCTTGCCATCCCGCTATCTCCCCGATCTTGCGTATGCGGTCCGCCATCGTCATCGTGATAGGTTCTCCCACGTTATAAATGCGCCCGCTCGCCCGCTCATCGGTAACGACCAGAACAATCGCAGCAGCAACATTCTCCACGTATCCATGTGCCCAGCGCCATTGAGCCTCCTTTTCATCAAGCAAGATGGCGGGGCGCCTATCATCCATACGCTTTAACCATGAAAACATGCGATGCTGGTAATCTCCTGGCCCATAGACCGCCGGAAGTCGTAAGATGGTGCTGGATAGCTCTGGATTCCCCATCACAACACGCTCGACGAGAATCTTATCGTAATCGTTCATCCACTGCTTCTGTTCTTCATTGCGCGGAGTTGCGCCACGATAAGGATAGAGATGCTCGCGCAAAGGCGAATCCTCGGTAATCGGTCCAGGTTCTGCCGGTCCTGACTCCTTGTTATTGACTCGTCCAAAAGCGCGATAGACATCCTGGCTGCTGATCGCGACCACCCTTCCGGCATTACCTCTAAACGTATTCATAACCTCCTGAGCATCCTGCTCAGTAAACGGGATCATGTCCAATACTACTTCGGGTTCAAAATTTCTAAACCTGTCGATATGAGAAGCAAGAGATCGTCGATCTCCCAGAACCTCCTGGACGCCCTGTGGCAAATCGATGGTATTTTGACCACGGTGAAAAACTATGACCTCATGGCCTGCATCGCTCAATAAGCGTACAACCAGAGGACCCATGAAGCGCGTACCGCCAATAACAAGAATACGCATAATACTTACCCTTTCAGTTTTCAAAAGCTTGTGACCTGTTATTGGCAAGCATACTAGCTATAAGTATATCTTTCAATAGAAAACCTATGCTATAAGCATAGCTATGCTGATGGAAATGCTATAAGCATGCATAACTGAAGTTTCTCTCCTGTCCTTTTTTCCCATTATGCCGTATGTTCCTGCAAAATTGCTCTCCTGAACCTATGTTATAATTTAGAGCAGTTTGACCCCTTACATCTCTCAGGGAGGATATTGAATGGATACTCTTTTCAAACGCTCTAAAGGGCAACTGGAAAAGATGAAAGCGGCTGTCAAAGACCATCAAAACTCGTTGGATTCTGCCGGAGAGCAATCTAATGAGCATAACCAGGTAGAGCCATTCTCTGCCGGAGATCGTCTTATTATGCTTTGCGACGGAGTATTTGCCATTGCAATTACACTGCTCGTCATCAACATTAAAATTCCTGCGGGCCTTACAGAAGATACATTCAACGCAGCTTTACGAACACAGTTGTTCTCTCAAGTCCTCTTCTACCTGATTACTTTCCTGGTTGTTGCGGGTTACTGGAGTGAGCATCGCCGCCTGATGAAACTTATTGAACGCATAGACCGGCGTTTCATCAGCCTCACTTTTCTGTTCCTGGCCTTTATTGCCTTTTTCCCGGTCACCTCCAGTATCGTGGGTGAAGGGTATGGATATCGAAGCGCTGTTATTTTATATACCTTAGCATTTGCCGGATGTGGCTTCTCCTCACTGCTGCTCTGGTTATATGCTTCGTGGCATCATAGACTAATCGATCCACAAATGACGCAGGACGAGATTATTTCACACGCAATTAATATTGCGCTGGCGCCGAGCTATTTCTCCCTTTCGCTGCTGTTGCTGTTTTCCTCTATCACGCCGGCCAATATTTTTTGGACCTGGCTCCTGCTGCCAGTGGTCGTCTTTGTCGTTCGTCGCATCCGGCAGAGCAAGTTAACGTGATAGGGTTTGAATCATAGTTCGTATTGACACAGGTCTATCTTGCCTCTACAATAAAAGCGGCTCGCGATCATTGAAAGAAGCGCTACTTTGCGCCTTCGCAACAGTAATGTAGGATGAGGAACTGCTATGCCGCGCTGCCCGAATCCCAGGTGTCGTACCGATTACCCGCCTGGGACATTTCGTTGCATCAATCCATTCTGCCAGTGTTTGCTGCCCGAGGCGGTAGTGGCCGGGCGCTACCGTGTTGAAACCTTGATCGGCCTTGGTGGCATGGGCGCGGTTTATCGCGCAAGCGATACATTTGAAATGCAGCAGGTAGCGCTCAAGGTGCTCACGACTACCGGCAAAAGCTCGGAGGATCAAGCAACGGCGGTGGAACGTTTCCGCCGCGAGGCCCGCTATGCGCACCAGCTTCACCATAAAAATGTTGTGCCTGTTCTCAATTTTGGTCTGGATGGCAACCTGCTCTATCTTGTCATGCCCCTGATTACCGGCGGCACGCTCAAGGCCCTGTTGAAGCCCGAACAGCCCTTACCCATAGCCCTGGCGCAGCGCTACCTCAATGAGCTGGCGGATGCTATCGATGCCATCCATGCCCATCCACAAAACATCGTGCATCGCGATATCAAGCCCTCGAATCTGCTCATCCACCAGGACGATGGACGCCTGGTCGTTGCCGATTTTGGCATCGCTCGTGCCATGCAGAAAGAGCGTCCCCTGACACAGGGAGGATGGGCCCTGGGTACGGAACACTATACGGCTCCCGAACAGGGACAGGGGAAGCCCGAACCCGCCAGCGATATCTACTCGATGGGCGTGCTGGCCTATCAAATGTTTACCGGCCTGTTGCCGTTCCAGGCCATTGTACGCACTCGCTCTACAGAACTCCCGATGCCCAGCAAGTTGAATTCATTATTGCCCCCGGCGATAGATGCAGCCATAATGCGAGCGACGGACGCAGATCCCGCGAAACGTTACAAAACGGCTCGCGAATTCGCCGATGCCATCAATAAGGCGATCTACGAGAGCGAAACTGAAAAGCAGTATGAGCCTCCCGCCGTCGTCTCCAGTAACCTCGCCACGATAGTCAGCCCCAATGTCGTGATACGCACAATTATTCCTGAGAATCCCTGCGGCGCGTGCGGGCAGGAAAATCGTAAGACTTCGCGCTTTTGCCGTCGCTGTGGGCATCGCCTGGATGAAACGTCACCGCTTGTGACCGGCGTATGCCAGGTTGGCTATGTTAGCGATACCGGTCGCCGTTACGTGGCCGCCGAGAATGAGGATATGCTGCTGATCGTACAGGGGTTGTGCGCAAATCTCGCGCCACCTCCGCGCCCGTTCGGACTGTTCGCGGTGGCCGATGGATTGCGCGGGCCGCAAGGCAAACCTGCCGGGGGACATGAAGCCAGTCGCCTGGCGATAGAGACCGTCGCGGATGTCCTGCTGCCTTTGCTGGCAACGCCGCTGCTCTCAAGTTCGTCAATGTCGCCGGGGAATAACTCGTTTTTATCCTCTGGTAGCCCGGCGAGGGGAGCTTTCATGCCGGCCCCTCCACCCGATACAATAGTCGAACAATGGATGAAGGAGGCGGTCAGGCGAGCAAATCTGGTAATTTACCACTGCAACGCAGATTATGAAACAAGTATGGCCAGTACCCTGACGACAGCGCTGGTCTATAAACATCGTCTCTATGTCACGAGTGTTGGGGATAGTCGAGCATATCATTATAACCCCGCGCGAGGATTGACCCGTATCACGACCGATCATACACTGGCGGCTAATCTGGTCGACGCCAAACTTTTTCAACCGGAAGAAATCTATAGCAACCCCAAGAATAAGCATCTCTATCGCTACCTTGGTCAAAATAATCAGATCCACATAGATTTTACTGAGCGCGAAGTTGAGGTGAATGATCTCGTCTTGCTTTGCACTAATGGACTATGGCATATGGTGCGCGATGAGCGCTTGAAAGAACTCCTTGCTCAGGGGGGAGACCCGCAGAAGCTCGCGCGCAAGCTGGTTGACGAGGCAAATCTGGCGGGCGGTGAGGGGAATGTGAGCGCAATAGTTGTGGGCATACAATAGACTGTGGCTATTTATTTTGGTGAATTTCAGATTGCGCCACTCGAAAGTATTTCTCATTTAACGCCTACGATACAGTTGTTGCGGCGAATCATTGACACTATCGAGGGTACGTCGAGATGATTTGGGGAAAAGTTTCTGTCAGATAATTGACGAGATCATGCGGCTACGAAGACCAGTTTACGAGCTTTCAGGGGTTATTTCGTAAATATTTATCATCCTGCTGTCAGCAACCATACTCTGAGCAATTCGGCTACACTCCAGGCCTGTGCATAGCAGCCGGCAGGCGTAAAAGGCGGTTCCGGCTCTGCAACCTCACAGATCGTGCCCAGGCAGAAATCCCACAGGTGATTGACCAGTGGCTGCAGGAGATGGGCCAATACCGCGCTGTCATTATGAAGGCGCAGGTACACATCGATATATGGTCCGATCAGCCAGGGCCAGACCGCTCCCTGGTGATAGGCCCCATCGCGTTCTTCACGATTACCATTGAAATGATTGCGATAGGCCGGGTCATCGGGACTCAAGGTGCGCAATCCCATGGGTGTCAGCAAGTGTTGCGTCACTTTCTCGAACATGCTGCGGATTTGCTCTTCAGAAAGCAGGTTGCGGGTAAGCGAAGTCGCGAACAACTGGTTCGGACGCAGTGAAGCATCGTTCTTTCCTGCTATCCCGTCAGCATCTACAACATCGTAAAGATATCCTCCATCTTCATACCAGAAGCGTGCCGCGAAGTTTTCACCCACACGAGAACGCAATTGACCATATTCAAGTGCATCCTTAGAGAGGTGTATCGCCCAGCTCTCCATATAGCCCAGCGCGCAATACCAGAGCGCGTTGATTTCTACCGGTTTTCCATGGCGCGGCGTCACCACCCAATCGTTCACTTTCGCATCCATCCATGTCAATTGCACTCCAGGTGCGCCTGCATGTAGCAGACCATCAGACGGGTCAACGCCGATATTGTAGAGCGTGCCTCGCACGTGCCAATCGATAATGCCGCTGAGTGTGGGGTACAGTTCTTTTACCAGCGACCAATCTCCTGTTGTCGTAGTGTAGTTATTGATCGCGTGAAACATCCACAGCGTCGCGTCGGCGGTATTATATTCCGGCGTCTCGCCGCTGTCGGGGAAACGATTTGGAATAAGCCCCTGATGCGTGTACGAGGCGAAGGCTTTGATCAGCCCGCGTGCCTCGCTGAATCTCCCCGTACAGAGCAGTAAACCGGGCAGGGAGATCATACTATCACGCCCCCAATCGGTGAACCAGGGATAGCCCGCTATGATTGTTTTGCGCTCGGGGGAAAGCCGGAAAGACTGGGTTTCATTACTATGATCGTTCCTCTTTTCTGGGCGAGCAACGATAAACTGATCGGCGGCAATGACCAGGCGGGCACGCACAGGGTCCTGCTGGGCTAAACTGGTGGTTGAGTGGTCCGCAATATCTAGCAGTTGCCGGATGCGTCTCGAGTGGCGTCTATGTGCTTCGACTACCGCACCCTCGTGATATGGGCCACCAAATTCCGTGGCGGCGCCTTCTTCCGCGCTTAAGACCAGTGTCACGCGTTCACCAGGCGCTATCTGCACGTGAAAAACGCCTGGCTGGTAGACATCATCCAGGTCCGGTAGACCTCGTTCTCTGTCTCGCCGGTGCAATACATGCCAATACCAGTAATCCGTAGGGGCAAATTTAGCTACTGACCCGGCAATCAGCCAGTAAGGCTGCGCTTCATCGTAGGCGCGAATGCAGCAGCTATTGCCCTTATTTTCAACCTGGAAATGCCAATCGAGCGAACCCTGGGTTGTGCTGTGATGATCGCGATACAGGCAAAATGGGAATAGGCGCAAATTCAGCGTTACATCGTTCAGTTCATTTTCGGATAGATCATGCACAATGTATTGCACATAGGTCGTATTCTGCCCATATTCCATCCAGATACGCTTTTCCAGGCGAAGATTGTTCTCAAGTGTGTAACGAAAGCAGGCTACGTCGCCCTCCAGTGCCAGGCGTTCAAGATAGTTATATCCTTGTGGGTCAATCGTGCCATCCTGGTATTCATTGACACCCAGCTTCAATACGTGCCCATCCGGCAGTTCGACTTCCTCATCGATCTTTGTTACCAGCACAGTGCGTTCGACGGGTGGATGGAGTGCGGCCACCAGCAGGCCATGATAGCTGCGCGTCGGTGCTCCTGCAATGGAACTTCCGGCATACCCTCCCAGCCCGTTGGTCACGAACCATTCGCGATCCAGCGCTGCCTGTACGTCTCCACAAATATCATGACCCACAAATAAATTCCATGCGTTGGAAGGAGTGTCGGCGGCCGCCTCTTCATAGTCGATGCTCATGAGGATTCTCCTCTTGCCGTCTTATTTTCTTCTGTAGGGATAGTACCTGATGCCTATCCTCATGCTTGTCCCCATAATGTTACACTGTACCGAATACGACTGACAAGGTGTACAGATGTACGAGGAAAACGCCAGGTTTGCTGCTCCCGTAGGGATAATGGCTCGTCCTCGTTGGGGCACAGGACGGGCACCAGGCACCGTCCCTACGGAATTCCCTGATTTGATTGTGAAAAATCATGATTGTCCAGGCATGTTTAAGCCAGCGCTGCCCGCATGCGCTCCAATGCCATCTCGATCCGCTCATCTGGTGCGGTTAGCGAGATGCGCGCGTAACCCTCACCTCTGTCTCCAAAATTTGTGCCGGGAGTGATGAAAACGCCTGTCTTGTCAAAAAGCCAGTTGGCGAAATCGCGCGATGTGAACCCCCTGGGTATACGTGCCCATACATACAACCCTGCTTGTGGTGGCTGCGCACGCATCCCGCATTCGTCGCACCCGGACACCAGCATATCCCGCCTTCGCCTGTAGATGGCATTGCGCTGTTCTATCCAGGACTCTGGCAGGCGCAGGGCCTCGATAGCGGCATACTGGATGGGCCGGAACATTCCACTATCGATATTGCTTTTCAAGCGCCCGACTGCATCTACAAGCTCAGGATTTCCCACCAGTATGCCGGCACGGAAACCCGCCATGTTATAGGTCTTGCTAAGCGAGTGGAGTTCAACCGCGATATCAAAGGCGCCCGGAATTTGTAGGATACTCATAGGGCGAAAATCACCGTAGTAGACCTCGGCATAGGCCATATCGTGAATGATGACCAGGTCGTGACGATGGGCAAACTCCACGGCATGTTCAAAAAAAGCGCGGTCGGCGCACGCCGTTGTCGGGTTATTCGGATAATTTAGCCAGAGCAGGCGCGCCCTCGCTAGCACATCCGCCGGGATACTTTCCAGATCAGGAAGATAGCCATGCTGTTCCAGCAGGGGCAGCATATATGGCTCCGCGCCTATTGTTGTGCAGGCAGTGACATACGCTGGATAATACGGGTCAGGGATAAGCGAAATATCCCCTGGATTGAGTACAGAGGTTGCCACATAGGAAATGCCCTCTTTTGAGCCAAGCAGGGGTAGTATATCGCGTTCGGGTGCCAGTTGCACGTCAAAGCGCCGCTCGAACCATTCTGCGAACGCCTCATGCAGCGCGCGCATACCACGATACTCTGGATAACGGTGATTTTCGGGGTTTTGCAGTGATTCGCATAGGCGATCTATAACGACCTGGGGCGCCGGCAGATCAGGGTCGCCCATCGAGAGGCTGATTACGTCTACGCCTGCTGCTTTACGGTCGGCTATTCTCTTTTTGGCGTCGGCAAAATGATAGGGTGGCAGGTTTTGTATGGTATTGGATAGATGCATCGAAATGGTACTCCTTCATGAAAATGCTCTATCCAATATTCTACTCCACCGGCTCCGCTTCGTACCAGTTTTTACCCGTCTTCAATTCCACTTTGATCGGCACATCCAGTTCCGCCACCCCCTCCATTAAGCGCTTCACCAGCGATTTTGCTCGTTCGAGTTCCTCAACGGGTACCTCGAAGACCAACTCGTCATGCACCTGCAAGATCATGCGCGTCTTCATGCGTCGTTGCTCGATCTCGTGCTGGATACGGATCATGGCAATTTTGATCAGATCAGCGTTCCCACCCTGTATGGGCATATTGATCGCTTCACGTTCGAGGGCCTGCCGTTCGTTGAATGGAAGACCATGCATATCTGGGAAGAAACGCTTTCTCCCAAACAACGTATTCACATACCCCTGCTTGCGAGCTTGATGAAGTGTGCTCTCAACATAATCCTTGATGCGTGGGAATGTTTCGTGATAGCGTTTGATGAAGTCTGATGCCTCGCTGTTGGTCATGCCCGTGATTTGAGCCAGCCCGAAAGCTGATTGTCCATACAGCACCGCGTAGACAACGGTCTTTGCCAGGCGGCGCTGATCTTTGGTGACCTCCTGCATGGGGACATTGAAGAGTGAAGCCGCGGTAATTTTATGAATATCCTCGTCCTTGTTGAAGGCTTCTACCAGTCGTGGCTCATGCGTAATATGGGCCAGGATGCGCAGTTCGAACTGTGAGTAATCGGCGGTCAACAGCACGTAGCTGGGATCGGCGATGAAGGCCCGGCGAATTTGTCGCCCCACTTCGGTACGAATGGGAATATTCTGCAAATTGGGATTGCTCGATGACAGCCGCCCACTCGATGCTATTGTCTGGTTAAACGACGTATGCACGCGGCCCGTCACCGGGTCCATCAATGCCAGCAGTCCATCGACATAGGTGGACTTCAGTTTTGCCAGCTGCCGGTACTCTAGCAGCAGATCGATCATAGGATGTTTCCCGCGCAGGTTCTCGATGACATCCGCGCTAACCGAGTAGCCTGTCTTCGTCTTCTTGCCAGATGGCAGTTTCAACTCTCCAAACAGGATATCGCCCAGTTGCTTCGTTGAATTGATATTGAACTGGTGCCCAACCGAGGCATAGATTTCCTTTTCGAGCGCGCTGATCTGTTCGCCCAGTCGTTCATTTAATGAGCGCAGGAAATCGCCATCGAGGGCCACGCCATATTTTTCCATCTGCAACAGTACCGGCAAGAGTGGCAATTCGATATTGTAGTACAGCTCCAGCAGACCATTACGTTTCAGCTCTTCTTTAATCGGCTCGACGAGGCGCAGCGTCATATCTGCGTCCGCGCCCGCGTAATCCGCTGCGAGGCGAATAGGCACCTGTGCCATGCTGATCATTTTGCTGCCCGTGCCGATCAATTGTGCAATCGGCGTCATCACATATCCCAGGCGCTGGAAGACCTGGTCCTTAAGCCCTAACCCGCGCCTCCCCGGGTCCGTCAGATAAGCTCCCAGCATCGTATCGAAGGCGAGACCGCACATCTTAATGCCATTCAGATCGAGCAGCAGCATATCGTATTTGGCGTTATGCATGTACTTGTTCACGGTCGTGTCTTCAAGCACAGGACGCAATTGCTCCAGCACGAATTTCAGGGGCAATTGTGTTTCTGGCCCCTGCCCATCAATCGTCGCGATATGCCCGACGGGAATATAGTACGCCTCGCCAGCTGCCATACTGCAAGAGATACCTACCAGTTGCGCATGCCAGGGGTCTTCCGATGTCGATTCGGTATCAAGCGCGAAACTCCCCGCCGCGTACAGACTTTTTACCAGGACCTGTAATGCCTCTTCGCTGTTGACAATCATAGTATTCGTCTTCCCGGCATCACCGGTGTCCAGGAAGAGCGGTTCGCTGTACTGGTTCGCGGGCAGGCGCAGTTTGGTAACAACCTCCGCAGGCGGTTCCAAATCTCCAAACAGGCTTAACTGTTCCGGTCCATCCTGCTCATCCACTTCAGTATCATCCTGTGACGCATGCCGGTGGGAATGGGAAGCGCCTGTCATTGTTATTGGCAATGCTACCACGCCCATAGCTGGTGGCTTTGGTGGGGCCACAATCGGTACAACTCCAACGGGAGCGGCCAGCAGTAGTTCCTCCTCTTGAGCAGGCACCGGCTCCGGCTTCTTTTTTTCTGCCTTCGAGCTGGATTGGCTGGAATCCGAATTGCCGGGAACCTTATCGACCAGGGTGCGAAACTCCAGTTCGCGGAAGAGCGCTACCACGCGTTCGCGGTTGATCTGTCCGACGCGGCAGGCTTCCAGGTCGAGTTTTACCGGAGCATCCAGTATGATTGTGGCCAGGTGCTTACTTTGCAACGCCTGCTCGCCCGTTTCGCGCAGTAAACGTTGCTCCTTCGGCGTCAATTCATCGAGATGAGCCAGCACGCCCTCCACGCTTCCATAGTCGATCAGCAGCTTCGCCGCCGTCTTCTCGCCGATGCCGGGTACGCCGGGAATGTTGTCGGATTTATCGCCAACCAATCCCTTGAAATCAGGCAACTTATCGGGTGGAAGACCATAGCGGGCAATGACGGCATTCACATCGTAGTTCGTCACTTCACTAATGCCACGTTTCGCGGCCATCACCTTCACATGCTCATTGACAAGCTGCAGCGTATCCATATCGCCAGTTAAGATGATTGTATCCACGCCCAGCTTTGCGGCCTGCACCGAAAGCGTTCCGATGATATCGTCGGCCTCATAACCGTCTTTTTCGTAAATAGGGATGCCGAAAGCCTCTACAACCTCGCGAATGCGACCGAACTGCGGTCGCATAATATCGGGTAACGTGGGTCGGTGTGCCTTATACTCAGCAAATTCCAGGTGGCGAAACGTCGGCGATGGCCGATCAAAAGTCACTGCCAGGTAATCGGGATGAACGTCGGCGTAGGCTTTCAGTAGAAAGTTGGTGAAACCAAAAGTTGCATTGACGACTTCACCCTTGCTCGTTACAAGGTCCTCCGGCACAGCGTGAAAGGCGCGATGAATCATGGCATGGCCATCGATCAAGACCAGTATTTTGCGTTCTCCTTGTGTCTTACTGGAGTTCGAAGCCTGATCTTGTGGCGAGAGATATTGGTGGGATTGACCAGAGCCATTTGTTTGTTTGTTTTGTTCTTCTGTCATATATGTTCCATTCTTTTATCTATGTCAAAATCCGGTAGTGTCCATCCATCCCGCCCTCCCAGGCACATAAGCTGGCATGTGATGGGTTGCCCTCCTCTGCCTCAATCAACGCAAATACCATCTGCGTGACATCGCGCAAGGGAACATCGCTCCAGTCTGGTTGGCGTAACCACTCGATCAATTGCGGGGTTAGTTCGTCCCTTGCCGGCAGTGCATAACGCGAGGTCCAGGTCGCCGTATTCAGATAAACCTGAGTTCCATCTTTAGGACGATCATTCCGCATCATATGTGTATGGCCAGCAATAGCATACCGCACTGCCGGATTATTTGCCAGCACAGTATGCATGCCTCTTGCTACATCCTCTGCCATTGCGTAAGGTCCAGGGATGCAAATCTCGGCGAGGGCTTCGGCAAGGGGCCATTCTAGTGACTCTCTCAGACGGAAAAATTGCATCAACTGCCCGGCCTCCGCCTGCTCACCTTCAGGGAGACTCTGCCAACCTGGCCTCCGCATCACCATATCCTGGGAAAAAGCCAGAAAATCTTGCATTGCCTCCTCGAACAGCGCTTGAACACCTCCATCCTTGTTTGCTCCCGCTGCTGCCTCTCGCTTATAGGAAAGCATTTTCATACTGAGTTCTGCTGTCTCCTGAACGAGTAGCGGATTGAGCAGGCAGAGCATAGCAATCTGACGCATTAAATCCATTGAGGGTTCAAAATGGTCAAAATATGGATACTGCGTGCTCATCGGATACGCCGCCTGCTGGAAATATTGCGTACCCAGCGGTAACTGAATCGTCGCCGGTCGGACTGCTATCGGCTCGCCTTTCTCATCCCATAAGCCCTGTACTGCATTCCAGAAATCGTGTTGATGACCGTGTTCAATCAATACATCCGGCAATGGACGATAACTCTGTGAAAGACAAAAATCTATCCCTTTCGATGCACCAATTGCCTCGTGAATGCGTTCTCGTACCTCCGCGAAACCCAGTTCAACATCGTGATTGCCACTAATGAATGTGACGTGCCGCCCCGGATGCTCTGCGAAGCGCCGCAGTGCTGTAAAGAATGGCTTGTGGGCGACAATCATCTTTTCCAGCTTTTCCAGTGCTGTACTCGAATCAATCACTTCATCCGTCTTATAGGGGGGAAGAGCGAGAAAGTCGAAGCAATCACCATTAATGATCAGCTCAACATCTTCGGCAAAACCCTGATTCGCAGTTGTAGAGAGTAATCCTTCGAGTGCGGATTGTTGCCGGTCACCAAATCCGTCCAGGACAGTCTGCCTGTCGGCAAGGTGGAGATCGCTGATCACGATTTTGAAGAAAGTCATACAAACCTCGTTATTATCATAAAGGCATTATCGTCTAGCCGTCACCGCCAGCGACTCTGGTGCTACGCGCTCAAGGCGTAATGAGACGAGACAGCTTTATTTTAGTATACTTGTGTCGAAATGTATAGTAAAGATAACTGAACTGACAGGTGGTGCTACAATATGTAGCACAAGATGTGTCGGCGTAGTATCTCACTGCATCTACCCATCTTGTCCGACCGGCAAACATAGTGAGCTACTAAGAAACCGGGAAACAGTGCGATGGAGAATCATGCAAGTGGGACCAGGTATATGAAAGGAGAAATACATCAGGTACCCATGCCACATGCTGATAATAGTATCATAGATCGCTTACCATCATCCACCTTCGTAGGAGAGAATCGTATGCCAGAACAAATGGATGAACTACTAACTGTGCGTGAAGTCGCTCGCCGTTTGCGAGTCGACGACACCACCGTGCGCCGCTGGATTAAAAATGGCGCTCTCGAAGCCGTGACCCTTCCTCATAGTGGGAAACGCCAGGCCTACCGTGTCAAGAAATCCACTATGGATAAGCTGCTTCAGAGTCCCCAGTTGCCCGCGTAGGCTTGTTGTAATCAGATGTCCATGCTGGCGGACGTCTATCCCCCCTCGCGTCTCGCCAGCTTGTGTTATGCTTCCTTGCAAGCTAATAATGAGGAGTATTTTTGCGCTTTCCGTTTCACTACCATAAAATGCTAGCGCCACAATGCCTCTTGTTACTCTCACTTGCGTGCGCCGTTCCATAAAATGAGCAAGACAAGGGAATACATTATCAAACCGGCCCGTAAAACCCCTGACTTCAGACATGGGGATAGAAGGGCCGTTCGTTGAGAATCAAAAGCATGTGTAAGCACGCATACAAGTTTAGACTGTATCCAACCAGGAAGCAGGAGCAACTCCTCACCTGGACGCTTGACCGTGCCAGGGAACTCTACAATGCTGCATTGCAAGAGAGAAAAGACGCCTCTCGTATGGCTGGCAAAACGATCAACTACTACGATCAAGCCAACCAATTGCCCGAGATCAAAGAGATGAGGCAAGAGTATCAGCACATCCATAGCCAGGTCCTCCAGGATGTCCTTCGACGTGTCGATAAGGCGATAAAAGCCTTTTTTAGACGAGTCAAGGCCGGTGAAAAGCCAGGCTACCCCAGGTTTCAAGGCCGCAATCGCTATGATAGTTTCTGCTACCCACAAGGAGGCTACTCCCTCACGGCGGATAATCGCATCTGTCTCTCCAAAATCGGCAGCATCAAGCTGAAGCTGCATCGTCAGATCAAGGGAACCATCAAGACCGCCACGATCAAACGAGAGGGCGATTGCTGGTTTATCATTTTTGCCTGTGAAGTGGAAGACTCCCCAAAGCTGGCCTGCACCGGCGAGGCGGTAGGGATTGATCTCGGTCTCACCCACTTTGCCACCCTTTCGACAGGAGACACGATAGACAATCCTCGCTATTTCCGCCAGTCTGAGAAGAAACTAGCCAGAGCTCAACAGAAACTTTCACGTAAAAAGAAGGGCAGCAAGCGCCGCGAGAAAGCCGCGAAACTGCTTGGCAAGCTCCACCGAAAAGTACGACGCCAGCGCCAGGACTTCCTACATAAGCAATCGAGGCAACTGGTGGATACCTATGAAACGATTGTGTTTGAAGACTTGCAACCTACCAATCTTTTCAGGCAGCCTAAGCCCAAACAGGATGAAAATGGCACCTATCTCCCCAATGGCGCGTCTGCCAAAGGTGGCTTGAACAAATCAATCAATGATGCTGGTTGGTCTCAATTCCAACAGTACTGTACCTACAAAGCTGCAAACGCTGGTAGAGAAGTACTGTTCGTTCACCCCCGGTATACCAGCCAGATCTGTAGCGGCTGTGGCACGGTCAAGAAAAAAGACCTGAGTGAACGCTGGCACTCCTGCGAGTGTGGCACGGAGTTAGACCGCGATCACAACGCCGCGATAAACATCCTTCGGCTCGGGCAGAGCCTTCAAGGGACGCGCCCTTGAGAAGCCCCTTGCCTTTAGGCATGGGGAGTTGTCACGAGAAAAGGGAAAGTTTAGTGTCTTTGCCCTTGACGTTTTCGGTTTGGCTGCTATACTTCTTCCACCGGAGGCGGCAGGGGCCAGATCATTGCCTTAGCCTGGATAGGGGATTGAAACTAGATTATGAGTTATCAGCGCCTTATGCCACCGGCCAATCCTGAGCAGGATGAAATCTTACGCGAACGGCGCATGGCGCGTGCGCAACGCCGTAAGCAGAGCCGGCGTGCCCGCCTCATCCTGTGGGGTACAATTGGCAGTAGCATTATCCTGCTCGGGCTGATCGGCTTCATTTACTGGAACATCCAATGGCTGCTGAGTCATGATGCTAAATACCCGGCCATTAATGGTGTACCTTGCGAGTCGAGCATGTCTGTGAACTACCATATTCATGTTCACCTTAGCATCTACGTGAATGGCAAGAATATTACCATTCCTAAAGGGATTGGCATCGCATCCGATGGCAGTTGCTTCTACTGGCTGCACACCCATACCAGCGATGGCATTATCCATGTCGAGGCGCCCCAACAAGCGTCCAACCAGAAACTTGATGATTTCATGACTATCTGGCATGACGGCTTTGCCAATCTTGGTTTCCCCAGCGTACTTACACAGCAGACCGGGTGGAAAGTCTATATCGCTGGCAAACCTTTCACCGGAGTGGTCACCTCACCTCTCAATACCGAAGTGCCGCTCACCTCGCACGAAGTCATCACTTTTGAGTATGGCTCGCACAATCCACCGCCTGATCGCTACTACGCGTTCCCGGCGGATTTACCCACGTAATGGTGAGCCTGGGAAAACGCGAAAAAGTGCTTGACACCCACTGTGCGGTTTGGTATACTCTCTCCATAACGAAGCGGTAAAGGGTCCTGCTTCCGGTGTACTGAGAGCATACCGGAACTGCCCTGCTCTTTAGACAAGTCTATAAAGCTAATAGTGGAGAGGTCGCATAGAGGCCTAGTGCGAGCGTTTGCTAAATGCTTGAGGTTAACCACCTCCGTGGGTTCGAATCCCACCCTCTCCGCCTATAGGGGCGTAGCTCAATTGGCAGAGCACTCGTCTCCAAAACGAGCGGTTGCACGTTCGACTCGTGTCGCCCCTGCCAAACCACCTGAACATCATTTTCAGGTGGTTTTATTTTCCCTTAAAGTTGAATAGCAGAATTGGACTTCACCTCATCCAGCAGTTGACACAGCATAGATAATAAGAGAGGGGCATATGTACTGTTAGCAGGAGGGAGTCTGCTCATGAACATTGCACTGCTCGAAGATAACCCTGCCGTTCTCGATTACATGTCTACTGCTTTGCGTATGGCCGGCCATAACGTCTCCACACATGTCGAGAGTTCCTCGCTCCTCGCCGCTCTCTTTCACCCGGCAGGCGTTTGCTCACCGCTGCCCTATGACCTCGTTATCGTTGATCTGCTGCTGCCGGGCGATATGTCTGGGGTCGAGGCCATCCATCGCATTCGTCAAAGCATCCCGCCAGACACGTTGCCTATCGTCATTGTTTCGGCTTGCAGCCAGTATGAGTTGGCGCAGGTCAAAGCACGCTTCCCTCATATTCCCATGTTGCGCAAACCTTTTAAAATGAGCAAACTCTTGCAAACCATTAACCAGCTAAAGCCTGTCTGAGAGCTACCGGTTAATGCTGCCGGATGGCATGTTCATTGTCGAGGGCATGTAGCAGGTCTTTGAATGTGCGGACTAGCGTGTGATTGCGCAGCCGGTAATAGATGGCGTTCCCTTCTCTACGTGAAGCAATCAGACCGGCGTTGGAGAGTTGCTTTAAATGGCCTGATATAGTAGCGGGAGACAATTTCAAGTGTTTCGCGATATCGCCGGAACGTATCTCTATAGGAAGTGTTTGATCATTGTTATCCGGTATCGCCAGCAACTCCAGAATTTGCCGGCGAGTGCTGTCGCACATCATAGATAGGAAATGATCTACGAATTGCTCAATTTCGGCAGGGCGATGATGAAATGGAGGCTCTGCCGGTGTCTTTGTCACTTCTGATGATTGTTCAATCGACATACAAACAAATCCCTTTTCCACGTAATGTTGGTAGCAGTATCGAATACTCTACACTATACACGCGACGAACCCCCATGGAGTTACAAATTTGGGCAAATCTGAACTATTGCTATGAACTGATGGCTCTAGTCATCGGGAACAAGGATGACCACAAACGGATAGTCGAGTGGGAAAAGGTTGGATGAGTTAACGAGGACCGGGGCGGTAACCAGGTACACGGACCTGGATGTCCAATGATAAATTCGCCCACTGTCGATCGGTTGTAAATACAGAGAGATTTCGGCTCTGTGCCAGGGCAAGACAACATCGGTCTCCCAGAGAAAGGCCGGCATGCTTTGTGAGAGTTCGCAATAATCCAGCAATATAAGCAAGTTCGTAACTACTCAGGTGTCCTAGAGATTTGCCAAAGAGTTCAACATCCTGTAGAGTAAGGGCATGACGCCAGAAGAAGAACTGCTTCAGCTTCGACAAGAGAATAAAGACTTGCATGAGCGACTGGCCCAACGAGATGAACT